>CAZFQG010000247.1:0-7723 GCA_964520785.1 uncultured Planctomycetaceae bacterium
CTTCTTCTGCGGAGGTCCAGAGTCAGGGCTCGTTATCCAAAGGCCCCAACCGCTGGGGCATGAATTCGGTCCACTAGGCGAACGCCTCCCGGAGTCTCTCGATCACCTTGGGACATTCTTGCCGCGGATCCGCTTTGTCTTCGTATTCCAAGACGATGAATCCACGGTAGCCGGATTCGGTAAGAATCGTCGCGATCCGGGAAAAGTCGGCGGGAACCGGTTTTCCTTCACTGTCCCGAACGCGGAGCTTGACCTGCACGTTGAAGGTATAGGGGGCGACTCGCGCCATGTCGGCGTAGACGTCTTCGGAATGGAAATTGCCCGTGTCGAGGTTGATGCCGAACCAAGGACTTTTCACGTCGTTGATGATTCGCATCATGCTTTCGACCGGAACGCTCAACCCGCCGTGGTTTTCCAGGGCCAAGTAGACTCCCCGGTTGCCGCTGTACTCGCAACATTCCTCGATTGCCTCGACGCACAACTTATGAGCTTCTTCGAGCGTCTGCCCTTCGCGTTTGTGGCCGGAGAATATCCGGATCACCGGGGCACCGAGGACGGCCGCGTAGTCTGACCACTGTTTGACGTGGGCGATCCATTGGTCACGCTCAGCGCCGGGCGGGAGGCAGAAGTCGTTGCGGACGGCCGTCCCGGAGATCGTCAAGCCAAGGTCGAAGGCGAGTTTTTTCAGGTTCAGCAGATACTCGCGGCTGGGAGGGTCCGGGAACCAGTAGGAGGTCGGTTCCGTCCCCTCCAACTGCATCCGCGCACACTCGCGGACGAAATCCTCCATCGTCATCTCCGGATCGTCCCCCCCAAGCAGGTTCCGGTAACTGTACGCGGCCAGAGAGAATTTGAATTTCGCGGTGCCGTTTCGCTGAACCGGTTCAATGGCACGCGCGGTACCAGGAACGCCGGCGGCGCCGATTCCCGAAGCGGTGGCGGCGGCAAGTCCAACGGTCTTGAGAAACGCGCGACGATTATTGGGGTGGGACATCGGTGACCTCTTCTCGGGGGGATTTGGATTACTTGGAAGGATGATTCGGCAGATCCACGATTATGGAGCAATGACGAGCAGAGCACAAGATTTGCCTGGGTGGGGCGGCCTTCTTCCTCGTCTGCGGCAGGTGGCTGGGCGTTTGAAATCCACGAACCGCTCCGGATTCTTACCGGTGATCTCCCCTCCCGCGGCTTAGAAGGAAGGAAAAAATCGCACCGACAAATAGTGCCCCCGCAAGCGGCTCCGGCACCGCGGCTGCGGTGGGAATGACGCCGCGTCCCCAGTTGGCGCGAACGATATCCAGGTCGGCACCGCCGACCGCGCCGTCGCCAGAAAGGTCGCCGCGGCTAACGTCACCCGGCGTCACCGACTGCCCCCAGTGGGCGCGAACGATATCCAGATCGGCGGATGAAACGGTCCCGTCGCGGTTGGCATCTCCCTCGACGAAGACGGTTAACTCTACGAAGGAAAAGTATGCCGCGCCGACTCCGCCGGACGCGTTGGCTCCCCAGAGGACGCGATTGAGGGGGCTGAGTGTGTCTTGAAAAAGCCCTTCGTAATCGCTGATGACCTCCACGCCGTTGGCGAAGACGTCGACGGTTTCGCTTCGCGGATCGTAGAGCATTTCGAAATGGTGATAATCCAGCCCGGGAATTGCCGCCGTCCGTCCCACATGGACGCCGGACGAGGCGGTGCCGACGAGTTCTCCGACAAGCGTGTTGCCGTTCGAATCGGACCCAAACCAGAGGACGTATCCTTCCTGCGAATTGAGATAGGCCGACAGCTCGATCGCGCCGTCGAGGGCGTCATTCTGATCCGCGACGCGGATCGTCCCCTCCATCCGCCAGCCGTGCGACAGGGCCTGTTCGAGCTGAGGACCGCTGAGAGGTCGGGTCCACGCGTCGCGTCCCTTGGTCGTATCATCATTGATGAACCATGCCGGTACGCCGCCGTCGTCGACGGGCCCGTTAAATGCGATCTCGCTGCCGGCGCTGAAAGGAAACCAGCCTTCGCCGGACGGATCGGCGTCCCCCACGTGCCGGATTGGGCTCCAAGGGGCGTTCGGATCGACGAATTCGATCTCGGCGACGTAAATCTTCGACTTGCCTTCATGGGACGCGTAGTAGCTCATCCAGAGCGTGTCCTCGTGCCAGACGAGTCCCGGGTAGCTCGTATCACCGCCGGAGGGAACCGAGAGGAACTCGGTGAGCGTCCCCGCCTCGGGGTCGAGAAAACTCAAGGACGTGCGGACGTTACCGTCGTACAACCGGGTCGCGGCGACGAGGCGGCCGTCCGGCAGCTCGACCAATTCAGGACCGCCGATTTGGACGCCGGTACTCTTCCAGGTCCACGAAGTGTAATCCCCGGTCGCCGTCCCAACGAGGCCGTGCCGTGAACCGGTATCATCGCGAACGAGCGCCACGGCCGAACCGTCCTCGCGAAACAGAAGGGCCCCCTCGGTCGTCCCCGGCTCCGTATTGAGCGTTGGGACGAGCGTCTGGAAATCAGTCCCGTCCGTTCCCCGGTAAAGCCGCGTGTGCCACTGAGAACTCCCGGCGGAAATGGGCCCGTACGAGATACTGTAGATGTGGTCTCCCCGGGCGTCGAATCCCCACAGCCACTGGTCGTAATCGCCGACGTCGTACCGCTCGCTCCACGAAGTTCCGTCGTAAATCCACGAAACCGATTGCCGCTCGGTCGGCGCGGTCAAGGGCGCGTAGGCACTGGAAAGCAGGAGAGTCCCTCCGGGAGTGATCGTGAGGACCGGATCGCGAAGGTCCTCGTTGCTATCCGCTTCGAAGAGCGCGAAAGGGGACCACGTCAGACCGTCCTCGGAAGAGAGAATGCGGATGTTCCCGCCGGGCGCTGCGGCCCCCGGGACACCGTGAGTCGTTGCTTCTCGGAAGGTCACGTACCAAGAGTCATTGAATCGGATGAGATCCGTAAACGCGTTGTGGGGGGCCGCATCCCACACCATCGAAAGATTCTTGAGAACCGCCTCACCGGTCGAAATCTGGGCATGAACGTCGCCGATCAGGCAGGACGAAACGGACAGGAAGACGAAAACGAATACAAACGGTGTTTTTCTCACGCCGGCTCTCCATTGAAGGTCCTATGGGTACGGCTTTCAATATACTCACCCGGCATGGACCGTGTCAAACACCGGACGCGCAAAGAGACGAGGCATGTTTTAGAGGACCCCCTTTCCACTTTCGTGGTATTCGCACGCTCCTTTCCCCTCTTCCTCCTCTTTCCGTTTTCCGACACGGACCCGCGAATCCCCCGCGTGGGTTCTACTGCAAGGCTTTGTCCAATGAAGAGGAGTATCGCCACGTTCTTGACCGGGAATCGTATCCAGACACACGTGAGCAGTTCCGGGTACGCCGGATCGATCTCCAGACAAAAAACCCGATCGACAGGACGACCGCAATGACGACGCGGGGGGAACTCCACGGCATATGAAACGGTCCCGCAAACAGCCAGACGAACACCCCCAGCACGAAACTCATCACAAAGCCGCCAAGCCACGAAGTATCGAATTAGGGTTTGCCGCCGGAGATCGGCATATAGCAAGGTATAGTTATTCTAGTTTTTAGTTTTTTGCGCCTTTGTGAACAACACCGTTCGCATGAACGGGTCTCCATTGTCTCATCGTGGTGGGGGTCATCGGAACTCCTGCTCCCCTCGCCTTGACGGCAAACAATAAAAACTCTCTAATTCGCAATTCGTTAACGCGGGGTGGAGGAAACGCCCGTGCTAGAATTCATACGTCCATAATCACAATCAACGGTTTTCCTTTGGGAATGGGTTCCCGCAATGCAAGATCAACTGAAGAAGGCAATTTCCGAAAAAACGGCCATGATCGGCGTCATCGGTCTGGGCTATGTGGGCCTCCCACTCATCCGCGCGTTCGTGCGGGCCGGTTTCAAGACGCTCGGCTTCGACGTCGACCAGAGCAAGGTGGGTGCGCTGAATGCGGGACGGAGTTACATCAAGCATATTCCATCCGAATGGATCGCGGAGTATATCCAGGGGGGCCAATTCTCGGCGACCGCCGACATGAGCCGCCTTCGCGAGGCGGACGCCCTGTTGATTTGCGTTCCCACGCCCCTCAGCGCCAGCCGCGATCCCGACCTGACGTTCGTCGAAGACACGACCCGCCAGATCGCCAAGACGCTTCGCCCCGGGCAATTGGTTATCCTCGAAAGTACGACCTACCCCGGTACCACCCGCGATGTCATGCTGCCGATCCTGGAAGAAAGCGGCCTGAAGGCGGGCACCGATTTCTTCCTTGCCTACAGCCCCGAACGCGAGGACCCGGGCAATCCGGACTTTTCGGCGGAGCGGATTCCGAAGGTGGTCGGCGGTTTGGACGCGGCGAGCCTGGAAATGGCGGAGATTCTCTACGGCCACGCGGTGGTCCGGGTGGTTCCCGTTTCCAGCGTGGAGGTGGCCGAAGCGTGCAAGATCGTCGAGAATACCTATCGCTCGGTCAATATCGCGATGGTGAACGAGCTGAAGATGCTTTTCGACCGGCTCGGGATCGACATCTGGGAGGTGATCCGCGGGGCATCGACGAAACCGTTCGGGTTTCAGGCGTTCTATCCCGGCCCCGGCCTGGGCGGACATTGCATCCCGATCGACCCGTTCTACCTCAGTTGGGTTGCGCGGAAGGCCGGGTTGCCGACGCGGTTCATTGAACTTGCCGGCGAGATCAACACGGCCATGCCGGACTACGTCATCGGGCGGCTGATGGAAGCGTTGAACGACCAGGGGAAGCCGCTGAAGGGGAGTAAGGTGTGCGTCTTGGGCGTCGCCTACAAGAAGGACGTGGACGACCCACGTGAGAGCCCCTCTTTCGTCTTGATGGAGCTTCTTCTCCAGCGCGGCGCGGAGCTGACTTACCACGATCCCCACATTCCGACTCTGCCGAGCATGCGCCACCACCACCTCCCGGCGATGGAGAGCCGTGAACTCACGCCGGAATTCCTGGCCTCGCGGGATTGCATCCTCATCGCGACGGACCATTCCGCGTGCGACTACGCGGAAATCGTCAAGCACGCCCCCCTGGTGGTGGATACGCGCAACGCGACGGCGACAATAATGCAGGGACGGGAGAAGGTGGTCAAGGCGTAACGAGCCGCCCAATTCTTCAACGAGGGCTCTCGAACTTCCAGGAATAGACGTCGGCCTCCATGAGGACCAATCGCATCCGGATCGGCTTCCCGGCCAGGGAGCTTACGTCGCCGTTTCCCTTCCAGGAGACGGTCCGGTCGAGGGAATCGCCGTAAAGGATATCCGCGTCGGCCTCGGTGAAACCGTCAATCGGCGTACCGTCGGCCGTTTGCAGCTCCACCTTCACGTAGCCCGGCGCGGAGGTGCCGAAGTTCAGCGAAAGTCGTCCGCCTTCGAAAGTGAACGGCTTGGTGATCAGCTCTCCCGGCTCGTGCTTCGCATGCGCCGAGACGAAGCCGTCCAGCCGCAGCGTGTATCTGCGCATCCGGGAGGAGTTCCCGGTGAAGTACGCCTCGGTCGCGTAGAGCGACATCTCCCGCGGGGTGTCGTCGTCGGTCGGGGCCGTTTCGACGACGTGCCAGGCGATGTAGTTGTCTCCGTACGCCCAATTGTACCGCGTCCGAAGGCCGGGGCGGAGGAACGGCTCCTTGCTCCGGCGGAACGTCTTGCCGTCGCGGCTGGTCACGAGGACGCTGTCGGTCACCGCCGTGCCGTAGCGCTCGGCCGTCTTCATCCGCGCCTTCCGCGATTCCGGCTCGGGAAGTTCGAACGTGGACGCGGTCAAGCCCCGGTCGCAGTACCGGGCGGGAAAGCCGATGAGGATATGCGGCGCGCGGTAGTACGGTTTGATCTGATTGACGTAGAACTGCTCGCCCGGCGTGGGGCCACCGTCGCCGAAATCGAGCAACCCTTCGCGCTTCCAGTGGAGGAAGTCGTCGGAGACGGCCCGCTCGATGTGCCGGACGCCGTCGACGAACACGCGGTAATACATCAGGTATTGCCCCTCCTGCTCCGACCAGAAGACGATGTTCTGCGTGTCGAAGACCCCCTGCGTGTAGACCGGGCCGTCCTGCATGGGCGTCCAATGGATGCCGTCGGGCGACTGAAACGCCCACAGGCCCCGGGGCTCGATCGAATGGGCGAATCCGACCGCCTTGTATTTTCCTTCAGGTGCCGCCTTGGGATTGGTGTCGATAAAAGGCGAGAGGTCGTGGCACTCGGTCCCCTTGATATCATTCAAGACGATGTTGTTCTCTTTAGAGCCTTCGTATTCGAAGAGCCCCAGGTTCGGCCTCGTCCAGTGTATCCCGTCGGGACTCTCCGCGTAGGCCATCACCAGCCGGTGCCCCGGGTATTGGGGCTCGGAACCGGGAATCTGCCAGGCATGGTAGTACATGCGGTATTTGTCGCCATCCTGGAAGACGGTCGTGTAGCCGCCGCCGTTGCCCTCCCAGGGCTGGTCGAACGTGATCGCCACCTCGCGGCGCACCGGTTCGTGCATCTTGAGCGTGACGTTGGTCATCGAATCGATGAGATAATCGTCAACGAACAACTCGCGGCGGTCGCCGACTGAAATCGGCTCGTCCGCCGGCACGGCACTTGCCCCCAGAGCCAAGATCGCGGTGCTGAAGAATAAGAAGCGGGTCATGAAAGGTCTCCTTGAGACAGCGTGGTATGGAATTTCCAAGTATCTGGATTATAGCTGCGTGCCGGGCGCTGGGGAAGACAAAACGACTTGAGCCGAAAAAACACTTACAGTTCCGCATGTTGCCGGTTTCGCGGGTCCTTCTTCATTGGCCTCTAAAAGCAAGGAACCGGGCTATTGGCCAAATGCTACGGTTACTTCTCCACCGGCCCGTGTCGTCAAAGCCCAGAGCAATTCAAGTTCGATATCCTCGTTCAAGAAATCAACGTGGCCGTCGACGAAAACGAACTGGGCCCCGCCGGGGTGATGGCTTGTCGGACCGGGCCACTGGTAACTGACCTGGCCGTTGCTCTCGTTGATCCCCCGATAGGTGCTCATGCGGTTTTCGGCGGACCAGTGGTTGCCGATGTAACACTTCCCGCCCGGGCAATACTGGGGGTACTTCGTTTTAATCGGGTCGTCCTGTTCCAAGTCGATTTCACCGACCAGGAGGGTTTCACTCGTCCCGTCGGTCACATCGTTGAAAGACGTTCTCGAATCCACGAACATCACGCCGTTTCCTTCCGGATCGATCGCGTAAATCAGGTTTCTCGTTGTCGCCACGGCCGCGTAATTGGTTTCAGCCGTGTCGGCCTCGCCCGGGATCATGGAACAGCACGTGACCAATTGGTTGGGAGGGGCGCTGGGACACTGGTAGGCAGAAACAAAAGTCCTCATCGCCGCGTTGTTGACCGCATGCACCGCGTTGTAGGGGTAGTTAAAGTCGATCAGGTCGTAAGTGGCCTTCTGTTCGAGGTGCGGCAGCATCAACGTGGACCAGCTCCAATGCGTGCCCCCTCCTCCCGCGCCATAAGGGAATATCTTGAATGTGTCGTGATAAATGTGCAAACCGAGGCCGATTTGTTTCAAGTTGTTCGAGCAATGTATCCGCCTTGCCGCTTCGCGTGCCGCCTGGATGGCCGGCAACAGCAGCGCGATCAGAATGCCGATGATCGCGATGACCACCAGCAGTTCCACAAGCGTAAAACCGTGTAGGGGCCGGCGAAAGGTATGCTTTCGCGGCG
>CAZFQG010000248.1:0-7482 GCA_964520785.1 uncultured Planctomycetaceae bacterium
CTGCGTTTTCAAACACTACAAAAACCTCAGAATATTGCCGCGTGAGGTATACCACTTTCGTCATCCGGCTGCCGGTGTCCGGGGGGCGCGACGAAACGAGGGATCGGTCATGAAGAAACGCATTCTTTTCGTCGACGACGAGCAGAGAGTCCTTCAAGGACTCCGCCGCATGCTCCATTCCCTCCGCCGCGAGTTGGACATGGAGTTCGCCGAAGGGGGCCGGCAGGCCCTCGAACGATTCGCGGAGACCCCGTTCGACGTCCTCGTCACCGACATGCGGATGCCCGGCATGAACGGGGCGGAACTATTGGACGAGGTCATGAATCGGTATCCGGAAACGGTCCGGATCATCCTCTCCGGCCAATGCGACCGCGAAACGGTACTCGAATGCGTTCGTCCGGCACACCAGTTCCTTACCAAGCCGTGCAATCCGGACACGCTCAAGGAGGCGATAATCCGAGCGTGCGGCGCCGGCGAATACGGCGTCGATCCCGAGAACAAACGCGTCCTGTCTCGGCTTTCCGCTTTGCCGTGTCTCCCGTCACGCCACGAGGCGCTCGTGGCCGAGATCGATTCCTCGGATCCGTCCATGGAACGAGTCGCCGAAATCATCGCTTCCGACGTCGGAATGGGGGCGAAGACCCTCCAACTGGTCAGCTCCAGTTTCTTCGGAACTCCGCGAAGGGTTTCGGACGTGTCTTTTGCGGTCCACCTTCTCGGGGTGGATACGCTCCGGCCCCTCGTCGAATCGGGGACGGTGTTCTTTCCGCTGCAATGTGATGCCGCGGCGTGCATGAAGTGCGAGGCCGTCTTCGAACACAGCACGCGGGTCGCGGCGGCCGCGAGGGTCATCTCCCAAGCGGAAACGGAAAACGAATCGGTCGCCGGCGACGCATTTCTGGCCGGGTTCCTGCACGAGGTTGGTAGAATCGCCCTCGCCCCGTCTTGCCTCGGTTCGGACGCCCTGGGACATTTCGTGCCGGCGGGACGGACCGAGAAGGAGTCATTCTCTCAGGCGGGAGCGTACTTGATGGCCCTCTGGGGTCTGCCGGAGCCGGTCGTCGAGGCGATCGCGTATCATGGGAGGCCCGGGGATTCCTCCGACCGGGGGTTCACGGCGCTTACGGCAGTCCACGTGGCAGATGCCCTGCTTGCGGAGGGAGGGGCGAGAGAGGTGGACGTCGGTTACCTCGAACGGATCGGTTGCCGCGCCCGGCTCGAAACGTGGCATGAAACCTGCGAAGACTTCCAATCGGGGAAGGTCCTTTTATGAACGAGAGAATTCTCTGCGTCGACGACGATCCGAACATTCTCATGGCGTACCAGCGCGCGCTGCGCAAACGATTTCAGATCGAAATCGCGTTGGGCGGCAAGGAAGCCCTGGAGGCCGTGGTCAACGACGGACCCTATGCGGTGGTCGTCGCCGATATGCAAATGCCCGGGATGAACGGCGTGGAACTGCTACAAAAAGTGAGCGAACACGCCAAGGATACCGTTCGCATGATGCTCACCGGCAACGCGGACCAGGAAACGGCCCTTCACGCGGTCAACGAAGGCCGGATATTCCGCTTCATGACGAAACCGTGTCCTCCGGAGACCTTCGCCAAGGCGCTCGAGGCGGGCATCGCCCAATATCGCCTGATCACGGCCGAACGCGACTTGCTCTTCAAGACCTTCCGCGCCTGCGTCAAGGTCCTCACCGACGTCCTCGCGACGGTCAGCCCAACCGCCTTTGGAAGGGCTTCCAGGGTCCGCCAACTGGTGCATCAGCTTTGCCGTCACCTCGGGCTCGATGACTGGGAGATTGAAATGGCGGCCATGCTCTCGCAGATCGGTTGCGTGAGCATTCCGGAGGACATCCTTTCCAACGCCTACCAGGGGAAGGAGCTTTCCGCGAACGAACAGAGGATATTTGACGGGCATCCATCGGCAGGCCGGCAATTGATCGAAAACATCCCGCGGCTGGAACGCGTCGCCGAGATCATCGGATACCAACGGCGGGAGTACGACGGTTATGGACATCCCCGCGGCGAGGAGATTCCACTGGGAGGCCGCGTCCTCAAGGCGGCGCTCGATTTCGATACCCTCCTTTCCGCCGGCTATACGAACGATACGGCAATGGCCGAAATGAACGACCGGACCGGCTGGTATGATCCGACGGTTTTGGCCGCCCTTCGCGAGACCCTCGTGATCAGAAACGAGTACGTGATTCGCCGCGTCAAGGTGGCCGATCTCGTGGACGGTCTGACGCTGGCCGACGATATCGTGAGCATCAAGGGGATGCTCCTGTGCGCCAAGGGGCAGGAGGTGACCCGCTCCATGCGTCTGCGGCTGAGGAACTACGTCAACAATATCGGAATCCGAGGGCCCGTCAAGGTCTTCGTTCCCCAGGAGATGGCGGCACGCTTCGCCGAGGAACCGGCCGCCGCGAACGGCGCGTAGGGGCGATGATGATGCCCCGCGACGCGGCGGGCCTTGCGCGAACCCGGTCCATTCGGCCGAGTCGAGAATGGCCGACGCAAACCGAGACAATAAAACCCCAAACTCGAAACGGGCTTGAAAAAGCGATGACACCAGAACAAGAGTGCCACCCGGCGCAGACGTCCTCGGACGAAGGTTCGGCCCGGCCGGCCGGATGCCTGACGGCCGAGGCGGCCGAAACGGAACATCGGACCAATACGCAAACCGACGACCGCCGCCGGTTTTTGGAGATCATTCACGGCGCGAACTACCCCATCCTGTTGATCGACGGGGGGAAATTCGTCGACTGCAACGACGCGGCCGCGCAAATGCTCGGACACTTCGGCAACGACTTTCTCTTGACGCACCCGGGGGAACTCTCTCCGGAAACCCAACCGGATGGTCGTTCTTCGCTGGAGAAGGCGCGGCAGATGATGCAAATCGCGTTGGATACGGGATTCCACCGATTCGAGTGGATGCACCGCAAGGCCAGCGGCGAGGACATCCCGGTCGAGGTCTCTCTCACCCCGGTCGTCCACGATGGACGAACCATCCTCCACTGCGTCTGGCGGGATATTACGGAGGAGAAACGGGCCAAACGCGAACAGGAACGGACCCTGAACCGGCTGGAACGGTTGAACCAGTTGCAGGGACGGCTCATCTTACCCGGCGAGGAAAGCGAAAAGTTCTCGCTCATTACCAGAGCCGCGGTGGAGATTCTCGGGCTGGACTTCTGCCGCATTTGGATTACCCGGCCGGCGGACCTGTGCGAGGCCGGGTGTCCTCACGCGGAGGGGGAAGAGAAGTCCGCCGCATGCCGCCGGCATGACGGATGCCTCCACCTCGTCGCCGGCTCGGGACGCTACACGCACCTCGACGGCCAGCGCCGGAGAATTCCCCTCGGGCGCTGCGTGGTCGGCGAACTCGCCGCCGGCTCGGAGAAAAAGGTCATTCTACGCGACTTGCGGGAACACCCGGGGGGGTTCAATCGGGAATGGATCGCCGAAATCGGACCGCGTTCCTTCGCCGGCTACCGGTTATGCGATACGACGGGGCGTATTCTGGGCGTTTTGGGTATGTTTTCCAAGGGTCCGTTTTCCGACGAGGACGACGCCTTCGCGTCGAATCTGGCCGAGACCACGTCCAAGACCGTTTTGGACATCGAAGCCCATGCGGAACTGGTCGAGGCGAGAAGCAGGGCCGAGGCGGCCACGAAGGCCAAGGACTGCTTCCTGGCGAACATGAGCCACGAAATCCGGACCCCAATGACCGCGATTCTGGGGTTCACCGACATCCTGGTGAGAGACTTGATTGATCCCGACGCGCTGCAGGCCGCGAAAACGGTGAAGCGGAACGGGGAACATCTGCTGGCGATCATCAACGACGTTCTCGACATCGCGAGGATCGAGGCGGGGAAGATCGAGATTGAACTAATGCCCTGGTCGACCAAGCAGGTGTTCGAGGAGTGCGTCGAGCTTCTGAAATTGAGAGCCGAGGCAAAGGGCTTGAAGTTGGCGTACGAACAGGACGGGCCCTTGCCCGATACCATTACCACCGATCCGACCCGGCTCCGCCAGATTCTGATCAATCTGATCGGCAACGCGATCAAGTTTACGCAAGAGGGGAGCATTCGGGTCGTCGCGCGGCTCGTCGAGGAACCCGGCTCGCCGCGAGAAGTCCGATGCGACGTGATCGACACCGGCATCGGAATTCCCGAGTCATTCAAGGACGCCGTCTTCGATCCATTCATGCAGGTGGACCAGTCCAGTACCCGTAACTTCGAGGGGACCGGTTTGGGATTGGCCATCAGCCGGCGCCTGGCCGGGATGCTGGGGGGAGACATCCGCCTGAAGAGTCCACCCGGCGGAGGGAGCATCTTCACGCTGACGTTGCCCGCCGGAGCCGAGGAGCAGACGCGGACGACGGCATCCGCCGCCCCTTTGAACGAGAATCCGCGGGCTTCAGGCGAGCCGCGCGAGGCGCGGCGGCAACTGCACGGTCGGGTGTTGTTGGTGGAGGACGTACCGGTGAGTCAACTACTGCTGAAGGCGATTCTGCGCGAGGTCGGAGTAGAGGTGACGCTGGCCCAAGACGGCGGCGAGGCGGTCGAGAAGGCGCTCGCCACGTTGCCGGGTACCGGCCATGGCGGCGCGCGGTTCGAACCGTTCGACGTGATTCTCATGGACATGCAGATGCCGGTCCTCGACGGCTACGAGGCCACCAGACGGCTCAGGAGCGAAGGATACTCCGGACCGATCGTAGCGCTGACCGCGCACGCGATGCGTGGTGATCGACGGAAGTGCCTCGAGGCGGGATGCGACGACTACCTCAGCAAGCCGATAGACCGCGAGCAACTCTTGGAAACGTTGAAGACCTGGCTATGAATACGTCGACGCGACGAAGCCGATCTCGAAGGGAGACGCCGATGGTTATCGAAGATCAATCGAAGCTCGGCCGTCTTCCCGGACGTCGGTTCGGTCGGAATGCGAAAAAGGGCCGTGCTTCGGACGGAGGACGATCATGACAAAGGTACTCGTCGTCGATGACACGCCGGACATGGCCGAATTGATGCGCCGCGCATGCGCGGATCAAGGACACCGTGTTTTTGTCGCGTCGGACGGACGCGAAGCGCTCGATATCGTCGGGAGCGAACCCCCCGACGTCATTCTCCTCGACGTCATGATGCCCCGGATGAGCGGGATGGAAGTCCTGCGCGAACTGAAGCGCAACCCCGGACTCAGGATGATTCCCGTCATCCTGGTGACCGCCAAGGGGGAGGACGAGGACGTCATCGCCGGATTGGACGAAGGCGCACACGACTACGTGACCAAACCGTTCAAGAAGGAAATCCTCGCAGCTCGGGTCCGCGCGGCCGCCGGCATCAAGAGGGACCACGACCGGTTGATGCACCTGAACGAGCAGCTCCGGGCGGAGACCGCCGAGCGCGAACGCATCCAGGACGAACTGGCCCGGGTAAATCGATTGGAGGCGATCGGCCACCTGGCGGCTGGAATCGCGCACGAGATCAATACCCCGACGCAGTATGTCGGCGATAACATACGCTTCCTCCAGGAGTCGTTCCTGGGACTTCGGGAGGCACTCTCCGAATTGGCGACGTTGAAGGGGTCGATGGAGCCGGACGACCTCGCCCGGCGAGTCGGTGAGATCGAGGCCGCCCTGGAGGAGGCGGATGCCGAATACTTGCTTCGGGAAATCCCCAAGGCAATCGAGCAGGCGCTGGAGGGAATCGACCAGGTGGCCGATATCGTCCGCTCCATGAAGGAGTTCTCCCACCCCGGTAACCTGGAAAAACGGACCGTGGACTTGAACCAGACCATCCGCAACGCGCTAACGGTCTCGCGGAATGAGTGGAAGTACGTCGCCGAGCTGGTGACCGATTTCGACGCCGACCTTCCTCTGGTTTCGTGCCTGCCCGGCGACCTGAACCAGGTCGTTTTGAACCTGGTCGTCAACGCGGCGCAGGCCATGGCCCGCGACGGCGAAAACGACGGCGACGTCGCCGGAGCGGCCGGGGGAACGCTCACGGTTCGCACGCGACGCGACGGCGATTGGGCCGAAGTCCGCGTGGAAGACACGGGATGCGGCATCCCCGAGAGCATCAGAAACAACGTATTCGACCCATTCTTCACGACCAAGGAAGTCGGGCGGGGAACCGGCCAAGGCCTGCCGATCGCCCACGCGATCGTCGTGAACAAGCACGGAGGGACGATCACGTTCGACTCGGAAGTCGGACGCGGGACCGTCTTCATCGTCCGCCTGCCCATTTCCGGTTCGGCCCGATCCGTCGAGGCCGAGGAAACGCGGGCCGCTTTGTGTTCGTGCGAGGCGTAAACCCTCGGCGATCGGACGACGGCGCGGAACCCGGTGGATTCTCCCCCGACCAGAAGAAGAAACGAGAGATGAACCATGGAAGACGTCGTACTACTGGTCGACGATGATATCAACATCCTTCGCAGCCTGGCCCGGTTGCTCCGCAACCAGCCATACCGCCTGTACACGGCCAGCTCCGGCGAGGAAGCCCTATTGATTCTCAAATCGCGCGACGTGGACGTCGTCGTCACCGACGAGCAAATGCCCGGTATGCGCGGAGGAGATCTCCTGGCGTGGATCGCGGCGAACCGACCTGAAATCGTGAGCATCGTACTTACCGGCCGGCCCACGGTCGACGACGCCATTCGAGCGATCAACGAAGGCGCGGTCTATCAATACTTCACGAAACCGTGCAATCCGGCACGGCTGGCCACGGCCATCCTCAAAGCGCTGGAACACAGGTCCCAACCCGCCGAAAACGCCTGAGCGGGCGATTCGGGAAACGAACCGAGCGCCCGGGCGGCTCGGACGCCGGAGAAAGCGGCAGGCTCCGTTGGGGCGCCTACAAGGGGTTCTCCAGCAGTCCCGTCCAGCGGTTGATGTGCCCGTCTTCGTCCGTCTGGTCCTTTTCGATCATCCGCCGGGTGTCGTCGTCCCACTCCACCTCTTCGAGCAACTGGGCGTAGTGGTGGACCGCCTTCGTCTCCACCCAGACGCCGGTCCGGAGCGTCCACGTCTTGCCCAGCAGTCGGCTGAAGAAGCCGAAGCAGAACCCAACGAACCAATACGGAATCCGCATCAGGCTGGGCCGGGTTCCATACTCATAGAGTTTGATTTGAAAGTCCTGATGGTGGGTCATCTCGTTGCACATCGCGGCGATCAACTGCCGGTTCAGCTCGGAATCTTCCTTAGTGATCTGATATCGGTAGATCGTCATGGCCATCGTCTCGAGGTTGTGAAAAACCCGCAAGGCCTTGACAATCCGCTGCCGCCGTTGTGCCGGCATCGGCTCGCGGCGGAGTTTGCAGTCCGCGTCGCGCATTTCCGGACGAATAATGGACGTGTCGTATTTTTCGTGATCAACCGTCATAACGGTTACCATCCTTTCTAACTGGTTGGCATTTCCGATAAGTATTCTACAATTCCATAACGGCCGTGCGAAGGGAAGACCGGGCAAAAGAACGTGACACA
>CAZFQG010000249.1:0-7324 GCA_964520785.1 uncultured Planctomycetaceae bacterium
GACAATCCTCGAAAATCGGTTCTCCGCGGGCTTCCCATCCTCGGTCCACGTGTAAAGGATCAGCTTGTCCGGCTCGAATCCGTCGGGAAGATCGTACAGGACCTCTTCCGCCTTTGTCGGCGTTTCCCGCCAGCCGCTGGAGAAGACTACGCCGCCGCCGGCGGAAGTGATGTCCACGAAGAATCGCGCGTTTTCCGTACCGCAAACGCTCAGTCTCAGCCGCTTGGGATCACCGATCTCCCGATCGGCAATGCTCAATGCATACCCGTTGGACGCGCCGGCCGCCCCGACGATCCGCATCACCCCGGCGTCGCCTTCCGGCGCGAAGCT
This sequence comes from uncultured Planctomycetaceae bacterium, assembly GCA_964520785.1. Lineage (GTDB taxonomy): Bacteria > Planctomycetota > Planctomycetia > Pirellulales > Thermoguttaceae > CAZFQG01. The sequence continues at coordinate 331 of CAZFQG010000249.1, forward strand.
GTTTTCTTTTCCCTCCGCGCGGATCTGCCGCCACGCGGTTTCCGACGGATTTCCGAAGACGACCCTTGCACACGCCCTTGGGCAGGGATAGGCGTGGGCGTGGTAGGAATCGGGTCCGGAGAAGGTGGCACCGGGCTCGATGACATACTCAAATGAAGCGCCGGTCTTCCCCAGCCGCTTGAGTAACTCCAGCGTAGGCAAGGGTGGATCGAGCTTTGAATCGAGCCGGGCATCCCAGACGTCGTTCTTGGTGAGAACCAGCGCCGGCGTGCCCCCTTCCGTGTAGAGCAATGCGTTGATATCGCCGTTTCCGAGGATGAGCGCGTCGTAGGCGATGTCGTCGGTCTTCTCGACGCGAATCGCCGCGCGGTCGAGGGCTTCGGGGAAAGGGGGCGCGGCAAAGGCAGTCGCCGCGACGAGGAGGAAGGCCGTGAAAACGTGTGACGGGGTCGGTCTGAACATGGGTGTTGAGTGCGATTCATCGCACTTTTCTCGTTGGATTGGCGGCAAACAAGGCGCGATGAATCGCGCCCTAACCCTTCACTACAGTCCCCATACACACTAGAACTCGTCGCCGATGGTATATCCATCCTTGCGGTTGGCCAGGTTGTAGAGCACGTTCTCAACGTCCATGTCGTCCTTGAGAAAGTGGACCGAGCCGTCGGCGAAGGCGGACTGGGCTCCGCCGGGGTGGGCGGAGAGGAGTGGGCGGTTGGCGCCATAGGTATGAACGCCCTGCACTCCGGCCGCCTCCCATTTGTTGAAGTTGATGTGGTAGCGGACGAAGTTCGAATTGAACGGCCGGTAGACGCCATTTTTCTTGGCGGCGCTATTCTCGCGAGAGGCGCCGATCGTGAAGCCGTACATGTCGGAGGCCCGGCACTGGACCTTCTCACCGTTGGTCTTGACGCACCAGTCCGACTGTTCACCGACCATCATCGTACTGGACGTACCGTCCGTGATGGCCGCGATGTTGACGCGGGAGAAGGGGGTTAGCACGCCGTTATCGGAGAGGCGCCCTACGCCGTAGAGGCCGTCCCACGTATCGACGCCGTACGCCGAACCGCCGATGGCCGTGTAACACGGCCCCATCACCTCGGCGTAACCGCTTCCGAGATTGGCGGCCGTATCGATGCACATGTCCGGAAGCGTACTGCTGGGGCAGTCCATGAAGGGGAAATACTTGCCGAGAAACGCCCCGGCGTTGTTCCCGTTCCAGCGGAGGAAGATTTCCTCCATGTCGACGACGTCGTAGATGACGTCCTGCTCGACATAAGGCAGAATACACACCAGAAAGGCCGGCATGTGCTTGTGCCAAATGTCCGACGCATAGTACGGAAAGCACCCGTACGTACTCTCGTAGTTGTGCAGCGCCAGCCCGATCTGCTTGAGATTATTGGCACACTGCATCCGCCGGGCCGCCTCTCGGGCCGCCTGAACGGCCGGGAGGAGCAGCGCGATGAGAATGCCGATGATGGCAATGACGACCAGCAATTCGACGAGTGTAAAACCGCTCCGCTTCACTCGCGTTTTCATCTGCGCTACTCCTTTCCGCAAGGTGCGTTTTTCGCATTGGAATCGGGACAAGGCAATAAAGGCAAGACAATAAAGGCACGGTGAACCGCACCCTGCGACTGCCTCGGCGTCACTGCAAACGAGACGGCCTCCGCGACCCAACACCGAACATAAGCAAGCCGGCGAAAAATGTCAATAAAACGGGCGACGGTTCCGGGACGGCGGAAGCGGCCGAGCTTCCCCAGTTTGCCCGGACTAAGTCCAGGTCGGCACTGTTGACGAAGCCGTCCTCGTTCGCGTCGCCCGGCATTCCGGGGCTCCCGGCGGCACCCCAGTTGCCGCGGACGAGATCCAAATCGGCGCTATTGACGAACCCGTCGTTGTTGAGATCCCCCGGCAGGCCTTGTCCGCCGGCGTCGAGTTGCGACAGGAACATCCCGGCGACCCCGAATAGTCCCGAGTCCACGGTGAAACGTAGGGTAAGCTGCCCGGCGGCGTCCGCGGTACCGGTGATGCCGGCCAGGGCGATCGTCGAGGCATTTCCATCCGCGGCGGCCCAGATCGTATCCGCCGCGCCGGTCACCTCGACGCGAGCCGTGCCATTCCAGCCGGAGTCGCCGCCGATGACTTGAAGGTAGACGTCCTTGTTGGGGTCCAGGCCGGAAAAGGTCATTTCCAGCAGCGGGTGGTCGGCGTTGACGTAGAAGATGCCGGAGGCCATTTGCATCAACGAAAACGCGTCTTCACCGTAGAAGTAAGCGTACTGTCTTCGACCGTCGTCGTCCGCCGTGACGGTGATGTTGTTCGTCAACTGCAAGTCGCCGACGGGAATCGGTCCGGCGCGGCCGGACGGGTCGGCGAAATCGACATCGGTGATCTCTACGCCCCGAAACGTGGCATCGCCGGTCGGGAAGTTCGAATACGAGTCATCGGAATAAAACAGGTTCACGCCGTAATGCGCGTAATCTCCCGGACCGAACGGTTCCAGATCGATCTGGTCGCTCAGCAGCAGTTCCCCCTCTGCCGGTACCGGGGGCTCGGCGATTTGCGTGTAGTGCTCCCATACCCGGGCTGCCGAGAGCGCGTGGTCATAGACCGCCACCTCGTCGATCTGGCCGACAAACTGATACGGCAGATTGGAAAGATTGGACTGGCCGACGAACAAGGCGCCTTCCGCGAGATACTGGTATGGCGTCGTGAAGGAACGGCTGTCCATCAATCGCCCGTTTACATAGGAAGAGGCGATGCCGGTATCGCTGATTGTATACACCATGTGGTGCCACTCATCCACGGCGGCGATTCCCGAAAGGACCCTTTGGGCATGTCCCGCTCCGCCGTCCTGGTTGAAGCCGGTGAATACCATCCCTTGTTCGTCTCCCAGGTACTCGATGAACACGGCGTCGCGTTCGAGCGGATCCGCGAAGCATCCAATCCCGAGAACAAGCTGCGTTCTCTCCGTCGATGTCGATCGGAACCACGCCTCGAATGACATGGCCGGCGTGCTCGGTCCTCCCCAAAGGCCCGGCAGCGCGACGTGCCCGCCGGCGGCGTCCAGCGAAACGGCCCCGCCAACGACACCCTGCGCGCCGACGGCGGCGGTTCCGACGTACGCCGCGGCCAAGCCATTGCCCGACGAATCGGCCGCCGGATCAAAGACCGACGCCTCCTCGAATCGCCAGTAGGCGAGAGGGTTATCGGCTAGAACGGCGTCCACGTAGTCGGCACTCGCTACCTGAGCGACGCAACAAGAGACAATCAAAATGACAAACAGACACTTCCACTTTCGACCATTCATCGTCAGACCTCCTGCAAGAGTGTTGGAAAAACGCACCTAATCGCTCGTCACTTGCGGGCAAACGCGGGACGGCAATCGCTAGTCGGAAACCCAAGAGCGACTTGTCTGAAAACGACAGCTTACGCTCCCCGTCGGCTTCGTCAAGCATCGATATTAGATTGTTTTGCGGACCTTTTCAATGTAAGATAATGGAAAACTTGTATCTAATTTCGATCTGTTTGGTATCGACATGAAAACGGACCCGCCGCGGGCCCAGGTTCTCCCGCGACTCGGAAGGCGCACGAACGTCGGGGCATACGAACAGCCGTTTAGCGGGGTTGGCGTGGAATTCGAACCGCTGGGCGCCCCATGTGCACAGTTGGACTTCACGCTGCACGAAACGGGTTATTGGGAAAAGAGTTACGGATGGAACTTCCCGGATGTCTATAGCCCGTTTTGGCGGGTTTACTACGATTTCCGCGAGGCGCACTGCGTCCGGTTCCACGGAACGAGGATTCCTCTGGGACCGCGTCGGATCGTGGTCATCCCGAACCACCAGCGGTTCGACTGCGTGGGGGATGCCCCGGTGCCGAAGCTATGGATGCAGTTCTCCTGCGATTGGAACGTCGACCCCTCCATAGAGGTGCCGATCATAATTGCACCATCCGTGACCGCCGCGGCGATGATCGCGGAGTTCCCCCGGTTGTTTCGAAGCCGTGCCGCGGACCGGCGCGAGCGCATCTACCGGCTTACCCTGGCCTTCGTGACCTACCTCCTGGGTCATCCGAAGATCAAACGCCAAGAGACGTTGCCGCCGCATGTCGCCGCGATTCGCGAGGCCGTCAACCACGATCCCGCCTACCCCTGGTCCAACTCGGATTTCGCACGGCTTGTACGGATGAGCCCGGACGGTCTGACCCGGTCATTTCGACGGTGGATGGGGATGACGCCGACGGAGTACACCCAACAAGTAAGGGTCCGCGAGGCATGCCGTCTGTTGTCTCAGACCGACGAGACGATCGACGCCGTCGCCCACGCCGTCGGATTCCCCGACCGGTTCTACTTCAGCCGCGTGTTCAAGAAACATACGAACGTTTCTCCCGCGCGATATCGAAAGAACCGGGCGAATCTAAGGCGGCGAGGTGAGGCACGATAGGGCCTCCCGGCGTTTTCCGGCAAGCCCCTCGATACCCCACCCCATTGCGTAATGCGCGGTCGCCCGCTTATAATACAGATTAAGCGGTTTTCACGACGATTTTCCCAAACGATTCGGCACCGTACGATGTTTTCCGAGTTTCCCATGCGACGCAATTCGATATCGGCGATACTGTTGTTCGTCATTGCCGCCGGCACGGCCCGCGGCCAAAGCAAGCTTCTTCGTTTTCCAGACGTCCACGGCAACAAGGTCGTGTTCTCCTATGCCGGAGACCTCTGGAAAGTGAATGCCAAGGGTGGAATCGCGACGCGGCTGACCGCCCATCCGGGCGAGGAGCGCTTCGCGAAGTTCTCGCCCGACGGAAAATGGATCGCTTTCACCGGGCAGTACGACGGCGACGAGCAGGTCTATGTCATTCCGGTAACCGGGGGGGTCCCGCGACAACTGACGTACTATCCGGCTCGGGGGCCGCTCAGTCCCAGATCCGGTTCGGACAACCAGGTCTACGGTTGGACTCCGGACGGGAATAGCGTCTTGTTCCGGTCTCTCCGCGACGCGGACGGGGCGGGCGTGGAGACGGCCCTCTACCGGGTCGATTTGGACGGTGGACTGCCGGTGAAGTTGCCGATGCCGACGGCCGGAGCGGGAGACTTCTCTCCGGACGGCACGAAACTCGTCTATTCTCCCTTGTTTCGCGATTTTCGCGCCTGGAAACGCTATCAGGGGGGGCGGGCGCAATACCTGCTCATTTTCGATCTCGAAACCCATGACGCGCGGGAAATCGCGCGGAGCAAGCGAACCGAACGGGATCCGATGTGGATCGGAAATGATATCTACTTCGTTTCCGACCGGGCCGGCGTATTGAACCTTTACCGGTACGACATCCCGAACGACAAGACCGAACGGCTCACGCGGCACAAGACGTGGGACGTCCGTTGGGCCAGTTCCGACAACCGCGGCAAAATCGTGTACGAACACAACGGCGAATTGTGCGTGTTCGATTGCCGGAAGAAACGCGAAACGAAGATCGCCATCACCGTCCCGGACGACGGGCTCCGCTCTCGGCCGGCGCGCATTTCGGTCGCGCGCACCATCGAATCGTATGGATTGAGTCCCCAGGGGCGCCGCGCGGTCTTCGTCGCCAGGGGGGATATCTTCACCGTGCCGCTGGAAAAGGGGCCTACGCGGAATCTCACCGCCTCGTGCGACGCCCACGACCGGCACGCCGCGTGGTCTCCCGACGGCGCCAGAATCGCCTTTATCTCCGACGCAAGCGGCGAGGACGAAATCTACGTCATCGCCCAAGACGGCTCCGGGAAAGCGGAACGGCTCACGGAAGGGTTCGCCGCGATGCTCCACCGCCCGAGGTGGTCGCCCGATTCCCAAAAAATCGCCTTCGGCGACAAGGACCGCAATGTTTACGTCGTCGCCCTCGGCGATAAGAAGCTCATCCAGGTTGCCCGGGATCCGGAGGACCGGATCGACGACTATTCCTGGTCCCCGGACGGTGCCCATCTGGCGTTTTCCATGCGAGGAGTCAACGAGATGCGGTCGCTTTATATTTGGAGTCTCGCCGACGAAAAACTGCACCGCGTCACCAGCGACTACACCGACGAATCCGGCCCGAAGTGGGACCCGGAGGGAAACTACCTCTTCTACTTCGCCCGGCGCGAGTACTCGCCGCAGATCAGCACGATCGAATGGAATTTCGCGGGGAACCGTTGCTACGGCATTTCGTCCATGGCGCTGCGCAAGGATGTTCCCCACCCCCTGGCGCCGGAGAGCGACGAGGCGGTAGTGACGGCGCACTCGGAGGAGAAAAATGAGGCGGACGAAGAACGCACGGCCGAGACGAAGGAAGGAGAGGAGGAAGAAAAGGGAGAACACGAAGAGGAAACGGACGAGAAGCCGGCTTCGGGTGATTTCCGGATTGACTTCGAGGGGCTGGCCGACCGTGTCGTGCGCTTGCCCATCGATTCGGGGAATCTGTCGGACCTGTCCGTAACGCGACAATCCGTCTTCTACACCGATCGCGGCGCTACCTTCTACGGCCGAGACAGCTACCAGAAAAAGGCCCTGAAGGTCTTCGATCGGAAGACGCGGAAGGAATCGACTTTCGCGGGGGACATCGGTGAGTATGCGCTGAGTGCCGATGGGAAGAAGATACTTCTCAAACAAGGGTCCTCCTACAAGGTCTACGACGCGCCACCCAAGCCGAAAACGGAAAAGACTCTATCGACCAAGGGGCTGGAAATCGACCGCATCCCCTCCCGGGAATGGGATGCGATTTTCGCCGAAGTGCACCGCCGGTTCCGCGATTTCTTCTACGTCCGCAACATGCACGGTTACGACTGGGATGCGATCGGAGCGCGGTATCGCGAACTCGTTCCCCACGTGCGGAACCGGGCCGACCTCAATTACCTTTTGGGCGAAATGGTCGCGGAACTCAACGTCGGCCACTGCTACGTCGGAGGGGGGGACGTGGAAAGACCAGAACGGCCGCGGTACGGTCTTCCGGGCGCCCGGTTCGAACTGGACGGCGAGGCCGG
>CAZFQG010000250.1:0-7264 GCA_964520785.1 uncultured Planctomycetaceae bacterium
TGTTAGCATGAGATTAAACACTGTTGGCGTCTTGTGCATTGCCATCAGCTTCTTTCCTCGGGTATCGCATGCAGACGAGAATCAAGTAGTCTGGACAATCGCGGAATTCAACAAGCTTTCCAGAGCACAACAAGAAGAGACAATTGCCCAAGCGTTTCGTCACCGCATGGAATGCGCGAGAAATGTCTATTACGATGTAGACATTGCCGTGGCCACCCATGAGTTCGCAAATGGACATCCAGGACAGAAGGTAACTGATATAGCACATATTCGCAGTCGATTTCGTCACTGGATTCTTAACGAGAAATATCGCATGGAAATACGCTCCTTCCGTCCGGATGCCGAGAAACCTTCCAGCTTCGTCAATACCACCTATGATTTCAGGGAGGGGGCAATGCAGAGCTTCTTGGATCGCAACAACCGCAAATTCGGACGACTTGACGTCACTCAAGAAAGAGTAATGCGAGCCAATCACTACATGCATTGGTTTGTTGGGACTTTTCCAAATGAAGTAGAATATATTTTTCCGTACGCTCTTGCTCATCAGGAAAGCTGGGAGATCAAGTCACCTGTGAAAGGAAACAAGGTCCACTTGGCCGTTGATTACCGATTCACGTTCTTCGATGAGGATCCCGGGGAAGGAAAGAGGGTTTACATCTTGGATCCGGAAAAAGGTTTCCTTCCCATTGAAGGAGACGCCCGTTGGGATCGCTCCCTTAACAAGGATTGGCGAATCGAGAGGTTTCGTGTAGAGAAAAGCGCACTAGTTGGAGACATTTGGATGCCCATTGAAATAACATCCGAATTGGCAGTGGGAGCTGGATTTGGTCGCGGTAACGTTATCAAGACAAAGGTCAACGACATAGAATATGGCAGCGTTGTTGACGCGGATGTTGAACTCGTTTTTCCGGAGGACACGCAAATCGTGGATGCCATCAAGGGGATTACCTATATGACGGATGCAAAAGGGGCGCCGATTCAATCGACGGTTGAAAAGCTCTATGACCTGGATCCGTCACAAGCCGTAACCCCGGAAGTGGAAGAGGCCGGGACGAATTACTATCTTGTCATTGTCGGCTCCGTAATGATCGCGAGTGCGCTCTTTTTCAGCGTTAGGAAGAAAATGGCGAGAAGATAGCACGGCGATGATCGACGGTTCCGAATCAGATGCGACGTCATGTCCGGCGGCACAATCGGACGCAACCACAGGGCGAAGGAGCTATCGAATCCTGATCGCGATGCTGTGCGGCTATGCATGTGTGTTAGGATTCGGGGCATTTCGCATGTCACCGGTTTGGCACGATTCAGCGCAACTCCTGGCGGGGTTAACGGGTTGGAAGTTTCAGAGGTTTGATACTCAAACCGTAAACCCGCCCCTACCGCGAATGGTAGCAACATTACCGGCACTGGCGTACTTATCGGAGTTGAATCTCGATCGATTTGACCGCTCGTCAATCGACCGACGGGAATTTGCCATGGGAGCATCTTTCCTCGATGAAAACCCGAACGGTGCCAGGACCCTGTTCCTGCATGCCAAACTCTGCTGTCTCCTCTTCCCCATTCTGGCAGCGTTCACGTGCCGGTGTTTCTCTGAACAACTGTTTTCCCTCCCTGCCGGCTCAATTGCCCTTCTACTGTGGTGTGGATCACCGTCAATCCTAGGAAACAGCTTGACTCTCTTGGCGGATATTCCGGCCGCCGCCATGGGAATCATTGCTGTACTGCTTTTTTGGCGATGGCTTCGGGAAACCGATAGCGCAAACGCGATTATAGCCGGGTTGCTGCTTGGTCTAGCCGAGCTTTGCAAGTTCACGCTCTTGGTCTTCTATCCTCTATTTGTTCTGATGTGGGCCGTTTACAGGCTTTCGGACTGGCGGCCTTTGTTGAAACAACAAGGCGGGATAGCATCCGCGTGGCGGGAATCCGGTCAATTGCTACTCATGTTCGTAATCAGCGTCTTCGTCATCAACTCCGGATATCTGTTTGAAGGAACGTTTACGCCGCTGGGAGAGTATCGATTTCAGACGACGGCTTTGACTGGGTGCGATTCGCTTGAAGACGTTCCGGTTGATGGGGCGAATCGGTTTGAGGGAACGTGGTTCGGAAGAATCCCGGTGCCGCTTCCGGCGAATATGGTGCAGGGGATAGATACGCAGAAGTTGGACTTCGAACGAGGACTGTCATCGTACCTGCAGGGGCAACATGCGGATCATGGGTGGTGGTATTACTATCTCTACGCGCTGGTGGTGAAGATGCCGTTGGGGACCTGGGGATTGCTGGCGATTGCGGTGTTTTGTACGGTGTTCTTAAATGGGTACAACTCGCCGTGGCGGGATGAGATGGTGATTGTGTTGCCGGGCCTGGCCTTGTTTGTCTTCGTGAGTTCACAGACGGGATTCTCGGCTCATTCACGGTACATTATTCCCGCGTTGCCATTCTTGTTCATTTGGATCAGCAGAGTCGGGCGAGCATTTTCCAGGAAGCAACTCGCTCTTTATCCGCGGAGTACGAGAGTCGTGCGCGGGTTGACCGTGTTCTTTCTCGGGTGCATGATCATAAGTTCACTTTGGATTTATCCACATAGTCTTTCGTATTTCAACGAATTGGCAGCAGTGTTACGTACGCCGCAGGATGATAACTATCCGGAAGCGCTTGTCACGAAAGCGGATGCGGGCAGCAGCCTATTCATGGCCCCGTTTAGGATGCTCGATGCGTTCTTCACCGCAGGACCGAAGAATGGCCCACGGCATTTGCTCGACTCGAACATCGATTGGGGGCAAGACCTGTTCTATCTTGAGGAGTGGTACGAAGCACATGCGGAAGCAAGGCCGTTTCGTGCCGCATATTGGGGTAGTTTTCCATTGGACCTAAGCAAGATCGACTCTGCCGGTTATCCGCCCGTTGGTCCAGATACCGACCGAATCGATGAGAACACCGATCTGCTGACGGTTGGCCCGTTGCCAGGCTACTACGCGCTGAGCGTCAATGAAATCTACGGCCGCTCCAAGCAATATCGTTACTTCCTCCATTTCGAGCCGGTCGCGACGGCCGGCTACTCAATCTACATCTATCATATCACACGCGACGAAGCCAACCGCGTCCGGCGCGAACTCGGCCTGCCGAAGATCGACAAAGAAGAGCACATCGCCGAGGGTGACAACGAGATCGAACACCAAATCGCGGGAGATCACGATGGATAAACATGACAAACGTCGCCTCCGTCTCGCAACCGACGCCCCAATGATCCTGGTCGCCGGTGTCCTCCTCCTCGTCGCGTTGGCCACCACCTCGCGGAGAGCCGTCGTCGGAACCTTCTCGACCGCGATCCTGTCCCTCGTCGCGGTCTTCCTTGTAATCACACTAATCTCCAGTTGACTTCCAACTATGATGAACCTCACGCTAATCGTCGTCGGTGGCAAGAAGGCGGGCTTGGAAATGTCCGTCGCGGGGGCGGTGTGTCGGATTGGGTGGGGGGAGGAGTGCGACGTGCGGCTGCCGCGGGAGTTGGTTGCGCGGCGGCAGTGTGACATCGCGCTGGAGGACGGGGCCGCGACGATTGAGGATGGCGGCAATGCCGAGGGGACGGTCATCAATGGGGCACCGGTCCGTGGCCGGCAAGCCTTGAACGACGGGGATTTGATCCACGCCGGCCCCTTGCGGCTGGAGGTCCGCCTGACGCCCGCCGATAGGGAAGAGCGAGAGCGAGTGGAAGTGGAAGAGCGAGCGGGCGGTATTGACGAAGCGGGGCCCCTGGAGGAGGATATCATCCACTGGCTGGAGGAGGGCGACTGGGAGCAAGACAGGGAGCGGCGGCGGACGTGGAAGACGGTCGCCGAAGTCGAGGAAGAAAAGGCCCGGGAGGAAGCCGCCGAGCGGGAGGAGCGGAAGAGACCGAAAAAGGCGGGTCAAGGGAACGAGGGAGGCGCGAAGTCCCGGTTCGGGAAGTGGGCGTCCTTGCCGGGTATAGGCACCGGCGGAGGGCCCGCCGGAGGAATGAGCCTGGGCCGCCTCTCCGCCGCGCTCCCTCTCCGGCGGCGGAAGAAGGAAAAGAACGAAGAGCAGGAAGAGACCGAGAAGATGGAAGAGAAGCAGGAGCGCGCCAAGTGGGACCGGACCGATTACATCCTCACCGCCGCCGGCGCCGTCGGCGTGATCGTCCTCATCCTGGCGGCCCTCCCCCCGGCCTGGCTCACCCAAGCGGCATCCTACCTCGACGTCCGCAACTGGAGCCAACTGGGATGGTTCATCGCGACGCTGGTTCTGGTCGTGGTGTTGCTTGGGATACAGTGGTGGCAGAAGAGGAAAGGATGATAGAAAGGCTGAAGGCTGAAGGCGAAAGGCTAAAAGCTCACGGCTCAAAGCTCATAGCTCAAAAACGTGGGAGATTACTATGCGACGTAGACTGAACACCGGCTTCACCTTGGTCGAATTGCTCACGGTGATTGCAATCATTGCGCTCATTATTCAGATGCTGTTGCCCGCCGTTCAGGCGGCGAGGGAGGCGGCGCGGCGGGCGGAGTGTTCCAGCCATCTCAAGCAATTGGGGTTGGGGGCGGCGATGCATGAGGAAGTGCATGGGTTCTATCCGTCGGGTGGATGGGGGCGGTTTTGGACGGGGGATCCGGATCATGGGGTGGGGAAGGATCAGCCGGGCAGTTGGGCGTATAGTATTCTGCCGTATATCGAGCAGGAAGAACTCCGCGAACTCGGCGCGGGGGCGCCGCCGACGGTGAAGGAAGCGCGGATGAAGATCGTGCATACCACGCCGCTGGCGCTGATGCATTGCCCCAGCCGCCGCGCGGCGGCCGTCTATCCGTGCGGCTATAAGATCCCGGTCCGCAACTACCCGCCCGACCACCCGATGGTCAAGGGGGACTACGCGATCAACGCCGGCAGCGACGGAACGGTCGGCGGCAGCGCCCCAACGGTCGGCGGGGGCGGGGGGCCGGCGTCCGTGGCCGACGCGAGGAGCGGCAAATTCGAGTGGCACGCCGCCGAACACAACGGAATCGGCTACCAGATCAGCGAGGTCCGCCCGCGCGACGTGACCGACGGCCTGAGCAAGACGATCCTCCTCGGCGAGAAGTATCTCCGTTCGAATGCCTATACGAGCGGCGCCTCGCTCGGCGACAACGGCTGTCTCTATAACGGAGCGGACAGCGACACGCTCCGGGCCACCCATCCGGAAACGCCCCTGATGCGCGACGTGAAGGACTATCAGTATCAAAACAGCTTCGGCTCGCCCCACGCCGCCGGCTGCAACTTCGTCTTCTGCGACGGTTCCGTCCGCAGCGTCGGCTACGAGGTCGACCCGGCCGTATACATCCTGCTCGGCGGCCGCAACGACGGCGGGACGATTCCCGAAGGAGAGCTTCACCCGTGAATTCGCTCGTCTGTGCCGTCCTGATCGGCCTGACCGCCCCCGGCGCGGTGGATAAGCGGCTCATCCCGCTCTTCGAGTCGCTCGAATGCCGCTTCCCCTCCGGCTCCCACGCCGGCGAGGTCTTCCGCTACCGCCTGTTCGTTCCAAAACCGCTCGACCCGGAAAAGAAGTACCCGCTCCTCCTCTGGCTGCCGGGCCAGGAGATCATCGATCCCGAAAACACCGAACAGTTGATGCACGCCCAGTGCCTGATAACCCGCCCGGACGAGCCTTCCAGATACCCCTACTTCATCCTCGTGCCGCAATGCCCCGAAGACCGCTCGGAACAGTTCGCCGTTACGCTGGAGGCCCTCGACGAAACGATCCGCAAGTACCCCGTCGACCCCGGGCGCGTCTATCTCCTCGGAATCTCCGCCGGCGGCTCGGCCGTCTGGCAGTTCGCCCTCCGCTACCCTAACCGCTTCGCCGCCCTCGCCCCCCTGGCCTCCGCCGGCCCCAACCCGGCGGAGGTCGTGAAGCTGCGCAACGTACCGGTTTGGGCATTCCACAAGCAGGACGATCAAATCATCCCCCTGGACAGCGTCCACCGCGCCGTCTCCGCCCTCCGCGAAGCCGGCGGAACGGCCCACCTGACCGTCTTCGAAGGCAACACCCACGACGCCTGGACGGCGGCCCTGCACGAGTACAAAGTCGTCAACTGGATGCTCTGGCAACGCCGGGGCGAAACGTGCTGGTATCCGCCGGGGATTCGGCCGTGGAACCCGAGGCAGATTGCCGCGCAGGCGCTCATTCCGACGGTGATCGGGCTGGCGGCGTGGAGCGTGTGGCGGAAGCGGCGGAAGCGGGCGGCGGAGCAGGGGGAAAGTAGGACGGAGTGGCACTCCGTCTTACAAGGAGGGCGCGCCACGGCGGAGGGAGAATGATATGGAGAGTGGGAAGGAAGAATGCTCTTGTGAGCACGCTACGAAGGAAGAATGCTCTGACGAGCAGCACACTACGAACGGGGAAGAACCCCTCTCCACCCGGGAAATCCTCGGCTGGATGGAGTTGAGTTGTTGGACGACCGTGGCGCTGGCGCCGTTTCTGTACTGGGTGAACGGGCCGGCGGTGTCGACGGATCAGTTCGTGGTGCGAACGATTTTGGTGACGGTCGCGGTGGTAGGGGGAATCGTCCTTCGCGGTGTAAGATGGCACACTGGGGCGGAGTGACGCTCCCATTCGCTCAGGACATCCACTCTTCTCGCCGCCGATCGGCGTTCTTCGTTCGCGCACGCATCCCTGGAACGCCCTGCCGCTGTTGTCGTGGAAAAAGGACGGACCGATGGTGGAATCGCGGATGCTCGGTTCCTCGCCTGCCGCGAGTGGTTTCCGTTTCATTCCGTCTTCAACATCCGCTCGACGCGTTCCTTCTCTTTTCGGAGTGCCTCCTCGGGGATGGGTAAGGGCGTAAGCTCGCGGCGCTCGAGCTGCTCTTCCGGCGGGATGGTCCGCAAGCGGATGCCGCGGAACCAGACGTCGGCACCGTGGTCCTGCAAGCGGAGGAAGGCGCCGCGCGCCGCCAGATCGGCGCCGCGGATGCGCAGCAGCTCGACCTCCTTCGCCCAGCGCGGGTCCGTGTAGTCGAAGTCGATCACCTTCTCGCCGTTGAGCCAGTGTTGGATAACCGTGCCCTTGCACGCGATTCGGCCCTGGTTCCACCGGCCAAACGGCCGGGTGGCGTCTTTCGAGGGAGCCATGCAGAAGAACAGCGAGGCGGCGCTTTGCCGGGGATTCTCGCCATAAGGGCTGTTCGCGTCGTCGAGAATTTGGTACTCGTACTGACCCGGCCGATAGTACACCCCGCTGTTGCAGCCCTTCGACACCTTCCACTCGAAACGCAGT
>CAZFQG010000251.1:0-7223 GCA_964520785.1 uncultured Planctomycetaceae bacterium
AGGCTTGGGTCATCCGCTACGGTTACCCGCGAGGTCCTGCCGTCGAAGGCCAGGCACACGGTTTGGCCGTCGGTCACCCATGCGGCGCCGTCGATTTCCGCCTTCAGATCGCTCCCGGCGGAATCGGCGAGGAGGTTCCCGCGGCCGGCATCGAAACGGAACTCGGCGAGAGTCCGGGGCCCGACCGGCACGGCATCCACCGCCGAATCGGCCCCGGTATACTTCGCCTTGCCATGCTCGCGTGATACATGCGGTGCACCAACGTCGAGCTGCTCGATTTCGACCCAGAGGTTCTCCAAGCTCGGAAGCTCGGCGACATCAAACACCGCTTCGGCCGAACCGGAGGCCGGGACGGAGATGATCCGCGCCGCGACCATATGGCTCCGCTCGCCTATGCGGACCTCCGGCGCCGGTTCATTCCGGTAAACGATCACGCCGACGCGATGGGCGTCGACCGAACCGCGGTTCTCGACCGGGACCACGAACGATCGGTGAGCACCTTCGCCGCCTCGGACCGTCAGATCCTTGGAATGTACGCGCAGGTCGATCTCCAGAACGTCGTCGTAAACCCGCGGCCGGGCCATGCCGAGCGGTTCGAGCGTCGCCTTCAAGTCTTTCACGACCGGCAGGCCTTTGGCGGAAAAAACGACGTCCGTGGTCTCCAAGCCGACGGCTACGGCCTCTTTATGGGCGATTTCCCTCCCTTCGCGAGTCAGCGCGACGCGGACGACCCCGTCGAGGGCACCGGCGTTTCTTACCGGGACGAGAATCGCCGCATTCCCCAGGGAGTCGGTCCCAGCCCTCGGAGCGTCACCGGCCAGGCTGGGAAGAGCCGCGATACTCTCGGCCGGCAGCGAAAGGGCGGCGACCGGTTGAATGAGCCCGTGACCCCATCTCCGATCGAAGCCGGGATTCTCGCCCCGAGCCGTATTCCGGACGATCTGCCGCGCCTGTTCGACGTCGATTCCCTCGTAGCGTGAAAGGACCAACGCCATCAGTCCGACGACATGCGGGGTCGCCATGCACCCGCCGGCCCAGTAACGGTACTCCGGGTTGGTGCCGTAACAACTGTAAACCGCTTCCTTGCCGTGCGAATCGCCCCCGGTTCGTTCTCCGCCCGGAGCAATGACCTCGCAGGCGAGGCTTCCGCCGTAGATGGCGGACGGCACTCCGAAAACCGTACTCGCGCCGGTCCCCATCACACTATCATATCCGGGTTGGAAGGCCAGCGGATAGTAGACCCCGTCGTTGCTCGTCGTCCCGGATATGATGAGGACTCCCTTCTTGTACGCATAGTCGCATGCCTCCTTCAGCTCGGCCGACAGGGGCACATGCCAGCCGGGATACCGCTCCGAAAGCCCGTGGTTCTTGCAGATCACCCGCGCGCCATTGTCGACGCAATAGCGAATCGCCTTTGCCATCAACTCCCCGTCGCGTAACACCCCTGGCAGCCCCACCTTGACCAGCATCAACCGGCACCCCGGCGCCATCCCCGCCACGCCGATGCCATTGTTCGTCTGTGCCGCGATGATCCCGCAGACGTGATTGCCATGCACGCTGTTTTGCCCTTCGAGTGTCGCGTCGCCGTCCACGAAATCCCACCCGTGGACGTCATCCACGAATCCGTTTCCGTCGTCGTCCTTACCATTACCGGGAATCTCCCCTGCATTCTTCCACAACTGATTCTTCAAATCCGGATGCCCCGGATCGAACGCCCAGTCGATCACGCCGATCACCACGTCCGGCGACCCCTTCTCAATCGCCCACGCCTTCTCCATCTCCATGAGGAACAGGCTATTCTGGTGCGGATCGGCGGGATACGGCCGGTACGCCGGATCGTTGGGCTTCGTCCATGTCGAGGAGTCGGCCGGAGCGAATGAGCCGAAGGAGAGTACGACCGCGAAGGCGATCAAGAGATGACGGCGACGGGTTCGATTCGATACGGCAATCATGGCGATCTCCGGCGAGGTCTTGCGGGGACAAACACAGTGGGCGGCTTCTTCATGGAATTATCCTCCACCCCCCTGCCCTCTTCAACGCCCGCGTTTGTCGGAATCGGGTATTCCGATGTCGGGATCGGCCCTGGGTTTCGACTACCGGCTCCCACGCTAACGAACGCAAAGCGGTGATCACTTGGCCCACTTCCCTGTTAGGCGGATGTTGAGGTTGATCCGACGGATTCGCCGCGGGCCGATTTCACCCGCCGGCATCGAATGCGGGTCTCAAAGCAGCTTGCCGAGATGGTTGCTCACCTCACCCGATACAATCGCACGTCATCCAACAACACCACTTTTCCCTCCTCCAACCCGTCCACAGTCACGATCACTCGAATCCGGTGGACTGGTCTTTAACGCCGATCTGGCGGAACTGGCCGACGGCACCGTGGCGGCCGTTTGGGAAGACTGGACCGACGCGCCGCGCCTGGGCTACGCGGAGTCGACCGGCGGCCTCTATCGGTTATCGGTTCTGGGTGAGGGAGCGAGCAGCGGCGACGATACGATTCGATACCGACGATTTCTACGTCTTCAGCGTCTACACGCAGGACTTGCCGGTGATCTCGACGGCGACGGTATAGTCGGCTCCGCGGACCTGGACCTGCTTCGGGAGAACTGGGGTCAAAACACCGTTGGACTGGAAAACGGCGACGCAAACGGAGACGGCGCGGTCGACGGCGGGGACCTCGATATCGTCCGCGCGAACTGGGGACGGCATGCGCCCGCGGCGGCTCCGGAGCCGAGCATCCTCCTCTCTGGACTCGTCGTCGACGCTTTCCTGGCCTGCCGCCGGCGCCGGAAAGATATAAATGGCCTACCCGCACGCTCTGGGTAGCTCGGTCTAGCGAAATCCCATCCGTGCGATTCGTGTCCATCCGTGGCTCAACCTCCCCTCTCGCTTGCCATTCCCCCAGAAGCTCGCTATCCTGACCTTATTCCTGCACCGTGGCCCCGGCCCCTCTCCTTATCCCCAGCAAGAAAGGACGCCCCATGCCCTCTATTGTCGTCGTCGGCAGTGTCAACGTGGATATGGTCATCCAGTCGGAAAAACTTCCCGCCCCTGGTGAAACCGTTACCGGCGGGACGTTCGTCCTGGCCCAAGGCGGAAAAGGTGCGAATCAAGCCGTCGCGGCGAATAATCTCGTTGGGGGGGTCGGCCTGGTCGCCAAAGTCGGCAAGGACATGTTCGGCGACCAGACGGTCCAGAACTTCGCCCAGGGCGGTATGAACGTCGACTGCGTCCTCCGTGACCCCGATAAGGCCACCGGCACGGCCCTCATCCTGGTCGACGCCAAGGGAGAGAACCTCATCTCCGTCGCCCCCGGCGCGAACTTCGCCCTGACCCCGGATGACATCGACCAGGCCGCCACGATGATCTCCGGGGCCAAGGTCCTCTTGCTCCAGCTCGAAATCCCCATGGAGACCGTCACCCGCGCCGCCGAGGTGGCTTCAGAGGCCGGGGTCACCGTCATCCTGGACCCCGCTCCGGCCGCGCCGCTGGACCGCGGACTCCTCGAGAAGGTCGACTTTATCACCCCAAACGAGACCGAAGCGACACAGATTACCGGTGTTCAGGTCATCGACCCCGAATCCACCCGCGCCGCGGCGAAAAAGCTGCTCGACATGGGTGCCACGCAAGCCGTCATCACCCTCGGTTCTCAGGGCGTCTACTGGACGGACGGTGACGAGGAGCTGTTCGTCCCGGCCCGAAAGGTCGAGGCGTGTGACACGACCGCCGCCGGCGACGCCTTCAACGGGGCGTTCGGCGCGGCCCTCGTCGAAGGACTCCCCATCGAGGCGGCCCTCTCCCGCGCCTGCGACGTCGCCTCCCTTTCCGCTACCAAGATGGGCGCCCAGCCGTCGCTCCCGACGCTGGAGGAGGTCCTGGAGTTTGAGAGGCGGGTTTTCGGGTAGGCGCCAAAAACTGCTCGGGCAAGTAGACGCTATGTCGCCGCTTGGTCCCTTGACCTGAAGGTCGGGTCTATTACCGGCTTCGTTGGGAAACAAGCATGAATGCCGGTGCGGACGATCTCGCATTTCTCGCACAGACGCGTCCTGTTCAAGGCCGCGAGCAAACAGCCGTTCCACGAGCGGCACTCGTAATCGACACATAACGCCCCTGCCAAAGCATCGAACCAGACACGCGGTCCCCACCCCAAATGCAATCCTGTAAATGCTGTTAATCCAGTCCTCTTCTTCCCTCCTCCATCCCCCCAATAATTCCGTCCAACTCCTCCTTCAACCGCACCAACACCTCCTCGAACGAAAACGCCCCCACCAACTGCTCTCCTCGCTTCAAGTTCACCTCCCGAGGGCCGCACCACAGTCCCAGGTCCGCCTCGTCCGTCTCGCCGGGTCCGTTCACCCGGCACCCCATCACCGCGATCGTCACCGGATACTCCGCCGCATACGCCGTTATCTCTCGCACCTTCTCCGCCAGCTTCACGAAGTCGGCGTTCTGCACCCGCGCGCAACTGGGGCAACTGATGATATTCAGCCGGTTGGGGTTCCACGCCGCCGCGTCGATGATTTGGCCGGCCTCGACGTTCATGAGGATCAACCGCCCCGCTTCCACCTCTTCGCGCTTTCGCTCCGCCGGAACGGTGAGGGACACCCGCAGCGTATCGCCGATCCCCTCCGCCAGAAGCGGTTCCATCGCGATACGCGATTTCAGAATCCCCTCCGGCGGCATCCCCGCTTCCGTCACGCCCAAGTGCAACGGTACCATCGGCATCTCGGCGGCAAACCGCCGGTTCGCCGCTAGCACGAGGACGGGGTCGGAGTCCTTTAGTGACACGCAGTACCGCGTGAAGCCGATCGAATCCAAGAAGGCCGCGTGTTCCACGGCGCTGGCGACCATCGGTCCAAGCCGGTCCCCCTCCTCGAACCGCTCCTTCATCCGCGGATCGACGGATCCGCAATTCACCCCCACGCGGATCGCGCAGTCATGCTCCGCCGCCGTATCCGCCAGAAATCGGACCTTTTCCCGCCAGTCGCGCCCCGTCTCCGCATGGTGCAAGTGCCCCGGGTTGTAGCGAATCTTGTCGCAAAGGGGCGCGATTTCGCCCGCCACCCGATAATTCTCCTGCAAATCGACGGAAAGCGCCGCGTCCGTCCGTGCCCGGATTTCCGCGAGCGCCGCGGCGTCTTGCCGCGAATCGACCGCCAGACGAATGATTCCCGCTCCGGCCCCGTGCAGCAGTCCAATCTGGGCAACCGCCGCCTCGACGTCGGTCGTCTTCACGGCGCACATGCTTTGGACGACGATCGGGTGTCCGCCGCCGATAGTGACGTCTCCAATGACGATGCGCCGGGTAGGTTTGCAAAGAGGCATTCGGAGGTTTCGCTTCCAAGGTTCAAGGGGTGTTCGTGGAGACTCGCGCCTTCGGTATGAAGTATCTCCGGAATCGGGTGGCGAGTCAACCGGGGCTTGCGCCGATTGCACCGATTCGGCCGCCTGCGCCATGCCTCCTCGGCCGTGTTCGAGCGGAATCTCGCAATGTGGATCGGCGGTTCGTGATTCCCAGGGCGGTAGACCCCGGCACGGTTCGCTCCCTGTGCTAGAAGGCGGCCGTGGGAACCGACCCTACCGCGACCACACCATCTGGATCCCCACCGTGTCCGGCTCGGTCATCGGCAGCATCTTGAAACGGCGGTTGCATGTCTGGGTGTCGTTTACCGCACGGCACGCCAGGTAGGCCATCCACCAACCGAGGCATGCCTGCGAGAGATAGTGCGCGTCGTCATTGATCCGGGTCCACGCCGGGAACGTCGACAGAAAAAGGAATCCCCCTTTGAGAATCGGCCGATCCGTCATCTGTGCCGCGGTAAGAAAGGGAACCGCCCCCATGAAGGCGTGCCCGCTGACCGCATTGTTGTCGTCGAAGGGCTTCCACCGCGAGTCGTAAACGGGGTCCACTCCCGGCCGCGACGCGCCGAGCATCGCCTGCATGAAGAGCATCGGTGGCGCCCCCACGAGGTATCCGCGGGTGACCCGCTCGCCGAATTCGCCGCAGTGACGTCCCAGGGGTCTGTCACGGAAAATGTGCCCCGCGATGGCCATGCCCGCGAAGGCCGGAATGAATATCTCACCTCGGCCGAACGGCTCGAATCCGGAGGCGAGGCTGTCGGTGCCGGAACTGCGAACATCGTCTTGCCACCAGTCGCGGAACTTCTGGTCGCACGTCGTGTTCGCGACGGCCGCCATGATTCCCACGCCCAGGCATAGATCCCGCGCGGTGCGGCAGGTGTAGTAGTTGCGGTAGTCGCAGCGGATATCGCCTAACAGTGAGTGCCCCCAATGAGCAAGCGGAGCGGGGGGCTGCTGCCCCCGATACACGTCCGGCACGCACCAGCCGGTCAAGTTGATCTCGAAGGCTTCAGGAGACCGGAAAATCTCGTCGAAGCCGGCAAATCCGGCCGGCCGGTGTTCTTCCCCTAGTGAGCGTGAACTCAAAAGGGTGAGCACCGCGCAGACCGATAGCCCGAAAGTGCGAAAAAGGTGAATCAATGAACCCCCCTCTGTGGTTGCAGTTAGGATTGACTCGGGGGTGCCGGGCTCTGGGTCGAATAATCGGCACCGCCAGTGCAACTCATCGAACCGTTAGCACTGTATTTTCGCGGAAAACGAGTAGCACCATTACAGCCGGAATAAGCGAGATAACGCGATTTTTCGCGAGCCTTTTCGCGGTCTTCCTATTTTAACATCTTCCAATCGCCCACATGGCGCGGAAGACCAATGCCAACGGGCACATGGGGCAAGACTCCCGACGACGCTCCTTCGATTCGAATTGGGCTTATGTTATAATGGTCCACTGATGGCTTTTTTGACCTTCCCGGACGCGGCTTCTTTCCATGCTTGACCCGAAACACCCCCTGGCCGAACTCATCAAACGTGACCGGCGGTTCCCGCTCGATGCATATATTTTTATTTTCGAGGCATTGAACTATGCGCAGAATGAGTTGGGGATGGGGAAGGACGCCGTTCCCGAGCCCCCGCGAGATCCTGATGAGGAAACGAGCGAGTTGGAATCGGAACGGCATGTTACCGGACAGGAGCTGTGCGAGGCGATCCGCCGGTATTCGCTTGAGCAGTTCGGACTGATGGCGAAGGTCGTTCTTCGGAACTGGAACATCCAACGAACTTCCGACTTCGGCGATATCGTGTTCAACTTGATCGAGATCAACCAGTTCCGAAAGACGAAAGAGGACCGGCGCGAAGACTTCAAC
>CAZFQG010000252.1:0-7136 GCA_964520785.1 uncultured Planctomycetaceae bacterium
CGGTGACCCCTTTCATCCGCTTCTCTTCCGGGTGGGGAAGGCGGATGGTGATTTGCTTCGGCGGCTTGCGCGTCGGGGGGGTGATCGAGGCTTCGATGACGCCGTCGTTCGCGGACGACTCGATGACGTAGCCGACCTGGCCGAACGTGGTGGGAAGTTGCTCGGCGCGGACCTTCATGCCGTCCTTCAGCCAGTTCCGCGTCACGAACGGAGCCAGGCGGAGTTCGTCGCGGCGTTCCTGGACGAGCATGATCCGCGTCTGGCAGAGGAACCAGCCCGTTTCGTGCGTCTTGTTCCAGCCGCCGGCGTTGTGGAAGTGTTCCCAGAACGCGAGATTCTCGCGGCTGATGAGCGACGGAATCGTGTTGAAATAGCCGCGGATGAACGGCTTGACGTCGTCGCGGAGGGCATAGAGTTCGACGCTCCGGCGGTAGTAGGGCTGGCATTTGTTGAAGCCGCCGAGATGGAACCAGAGTTCCCGGTTCGTCTCCTCGTCATAGGTCGGCTCGCCGAGACCGGTACGGAGGAATTCGAGGCTCTCCATGTTGTCCAGCATGTCTTCCACCTCGTCGGAGAGCGGATTCAGGATGTTATTGACGTACAATTGGTGGGCCATCGCGTTCTTGCACCAGGCGCGGCTGCCGTCCTCGCCGGGGAAAAAGCCGCCCACCTCGCCAAATATGAACAGAAGCGGCGGATAGGCGGGCGCCCAGGTGCCGTCGCTTTGCGAGACGACCGGCGTCCGGGCGGCGGTCCAGCGATAGGACCGTTCGATGCAATCGCGGTATTCGGTCGCGGCGGATGCCAGTTTGTCGGCGTCCGGATGATCAATAAGGTCGAGCAGCCGCGACGTCTCCCGCAGGCCGCTGCAATACTGGGCCTCTTGGAAGGTCGTGTTGGTGTAGCGGCCCCAGTCGGCGAAGACGCCGGGAGGGGCGACCCCCCAGTTCGGCTCCTTCTCTCCGTTCGCGTCGGTCCGTTTGGTCTTTTCGCGCTGCGCGGCGATCCATTTGCAGACCCGGGCGAACTCGGGGGCGTTCTTCTTGAACCAGTCCATGTCGGCGGCACGCTCGACGTATTCCACCATCGTCCAGAGGTGCCACCCGGTTCCCATCATGGTGTACCCGGTGGTCAAGTACCCCGCGTCGTTGTACCGGGCGATGAAGAATTCCAGGGCGTCGCGGGCGAAGTCCTGGTGTCCCATCATATCCATCCCGCGGATGACCGGATGGGATTCGCTTTCGAGCGCCCCGTAGCGGTCGGCGGAGGTCCAGGCGTCGATCCGGTCCCCGTCTTCCTCATTCCCGGCGGCCAGCATGATGTGGACCTGAGAAGCGCGGATGATGTTGGTCAGGAGTTTGCTCGGAAGTTCGATCTGGGCGGAATCGGCCAAGAGCGAATTCCAGTAGTCCTTGGTCTTCTTGGCATACTCGTCGGCCGTTCCCTTGAATTGGGCGTAGTCGTCGGGTTGGACGTTCCACCCCGGGATATAGCCGAAGACTTTCGCCTTTTCGCCCGGCTGGAGGATGCCGCTGGCAATGACGTTTTCCCCGTCGGCGACGATCTTCAGGGGAGTGGCGTTTGCAGTATCGATAAACGCCAGCAACCGCCCGTCCTGGACGGCGATCGTGCCGCCGTCGACCGACCTGAGGTCGTCCAACGGCATGAGCTGTTTCTTCTTGAGGAACGGATACTTGTGCTTCGCCAGCGAGGAATCGCGGAGGACCTTGAAAATCATGATCGCCTCGGCCGGTTTGCCGGTGGTGTTTTCGACCGTGTATTCGGCCACGCAGACGCATCGTTCGCGGTGCCAATCGGGCTTGCCGGCTTCCGGCGAGTCTTCGACCGGGGCGACGAAGGGCCGAATCGAGTATTTCACCCCTTCCTCGTCGACGGTGGTTACCGGGATGGGCATCGTCTCGTCTTCGAGATGCCGGGTAAGGTTTTCGTAATTGTCGTCACCAAAGACGACGTGCAATTGATAGGGCCAATCGCGGTTGTAGCGATGGGTCTCCCCTTCGAAGACGGCACTCGGCTTGTCTCGAAGGTTGAATCCAACCGGACCATGCCGGTAGGCGACGAATTTCCGTTCGTCGTTCGCCAGGGAGATCATCGTGGGGCCGCGGTCCTGAATCTCGCGATGGACCATCTCCATCGCCTTTTCGAAGGTCTGCTCCGGCATGCGGCGGATTTGATCCAGCATCCGTTCATTACCGGCAAGCTCCTGCTTGTAGGCTTCCAGGCCGACGTTCTTGCTCGCGTCGGAAATCAAGACTCCCGCCTTGGGAACATACATCGCCCCGTTTTGGACGACCGGTTCTATGGCCGCGGCGAAGCGGGTTCCGTTCGCTCGAAAGCGGAGGGTGGTCTGATCGGTCTTGCACTGGTTGGTTTTGGCGTAGCGGATTTTGAGCGTGATTGGTTCGGCCGGGTTCCACGTCACGTGGTGCGGATCGTCCGAATCGAGGGCCTCGCCGTTGTAGACCTCAATGGAAACGGGGTCGTTCCCGAGGGAATCGTCCGCTTCGATTCGAATCGTCGCCGTATAGTATAGCGACTTCGTTTGGGCCGAGAGTCTCGTGACTTTCGGGAGGCCGTCCTTGACGTCGCGGAACACCCAGCGGACCTTGTCGGTGGCCTTTTGGCTATCGGCGAAGCTCAGCCGCCAAATCCAGGCGTCGCCGGACTTTTCCGAAGCCGCCGAAGCCGGTTTCCAAGCGCCCTGCCAACTTGATTCGCCGGTCCAGTACTGAAACTGGACGTTCTCCGGAACGTAGTCCGGATCGGCGAAAACGAGGCCCGCCTCGCGGATATAGCGGAATTCGCGCCATTCCAGGCCGATGCTGCCGTGGCCGTCTTCGTCCAGCGGAATCGCATATTCACCTTCCACCGGCAGAAGGTCCGTCGTGAACGAGATGTCCTCCGCCGGAAACTCCTCGACGCGCTTCGCCTTGGTGCCTTCCATCCGGTTCGGATCGGAGGTGACGACGGTGGCGAAGGGGGCGACGTCCACTCGGGTCATCCGGACGCGGCGTCTCCCTTCGGGGTCCGGCGTGAGCCGCGCGCCGATCCAATTGGCCGCGTCGCACGTCATGCCGTCGCCGGCGTCGGTGACGACCAGCCGCAGTTCGCTCGCGTCCCGGACGGGGACGGAGACTCTCTTGAGCCCGTCATTGAGGCGGACCACGCCGCTGTCGTATTTCTTTTCTCCCTCCACGAACACCTGGAAGACGACGGACCCGTCGTTCCCCTCTTGGAGTCCGACCTCGGCTTCGAACAGGGCGAATTCCCCGGCCAGGTCGACGACGACCTCTCCCGGGGCGTGCATCCCGATTCCACGGTCGTAGGTCGCCGCGCCGCTGGTGAGTTTCCTCGCGGGCTTATCCGGCGGTTGCACGGCCGCGTTGAGGCTTACCTTGCCGAATCCGCAACGGGCGGAGATGATCCGTTCATTGAGGTCGTCTCCAAGGAACCGGGCGTCTTCCGCGGTGAACGCGGCGCCGGCGAGAATAAAAAAAGAGATGGCGGTGAAAATAAAGCTTGTCTGTCGCACGATGGACTCCGTGGTGTGATCGTGTGGCGGTTGATGTGATTCGGTGCCGGTGTCGGACAACGTCTTAGCGTCTCGCCGCTTTCTTGACGAGAGGATAGAAGTCTTGATGATTGAACTGGACCTCGTTCCGCCAGTCGTTGATCTTGGTCATGACCATGTTTTCTTTGGGAAAGAGGAAACAGAACTGCGAGCCGTTGCCGCTCATGTACCATTCGTCTTTCTCATAGAAGGTGCGCGACCACCAGGCGAAGCCGTAACGCAGCGTGGCGACGTCGTCGGCCCGGTCTTGGGCCGTCTGGCCGTGCCAGCGGGCCTCGCTGCGATAGTCGATCAGTGGCTGGGGAATGTCGGTGAGGCTCTCCTTGACGTAGTCCGCCGAGAGGAGCCGTTTTCCATTCCAGACGCCGCCATTCAGGTAGAGCAGGCCGATCCGCGCCAGGTCGCTTGCCGTCATCTGGTGGCAACCGAATCCCTCGCTGATCGGGACGGTCTCGCCACTCTTGGCCTTGACCTCACCGTAGGCGTTCCAAACCACCTCGCCGGCGTCTAGAGAATCGAGAATCCGCTCGCGGAGGACGTCCTTCAGGGGCCGGCCGTACAGATACGTCAGTGCCCGGGAAATCTCCCACGGCTGGTTGTTGTGGTAGCGGGACATCTTTCCGGGCGGGAAGACGACTCCGTAGTGGGGAAACTGGCCGCCGTAAATCGTATTGGCGATGCCGGAGGTCATCGTCACCAGATGGCGGAACGTGATCTGGTCGGAGTATTTCCCGGCGTCGAATTCGGGCCAGACATCGCGCACTTTCGTGTCGATCGAGGGAATAACGCCGTCGGTAAGTGCCACGCCGAGCATCATGCTGGTAATGCACTTGCCGCACGATTGAATGTCGATCCGCGTCTCCGGCGGCCCGGCATAGTTCCATTCGGCGACGAGGTAACCGTTGCGAATCAGGGCGCCGTTGGCCTTGGCCTTCTTCATGAGGCCGTCGATTTCGGCAAGGGGGGCGGGGTCGAGCCCTTGTTCCTCCGGGGTCGAACGGGTCCAGGTTTTTCCGGGGAAAACGGTTTCGGCGGCCCGGGAAGCCGGCACCAAGGACAGGATGATGACGAAAACAGACAGAGTTCTCGGGAATCGTGCTCTACATTTCATGCGAATCATGCAATATCGGGGCTTTCTAATTGTCGGGTCAGTGATATCAACGCAAGTTGTCGTCCAGACCTTCGTTCGCCATCTGCGACGGGGAACAAGCCGCTTGCCAGACTTTGAGGTCCATCTCCTGGCTGACGAAACGCCCGCTGCCGTCGGCGAGAAGGACATTGACGCCTCCCGGGTGTTTACTTCGCGAGGTGATGCGGAGACGGCGGTCGCCGACGCCGCTATAGGCGCCGACGCAGGGGGCGTCGTCGTTGTTGACACACATGTACCCGCGGATCCAGTCCTTCGTCTTGTCGTTGGGCAGGAAGTTATGATGATAGAGGCATCCCTCCGGATAGTGCATCACGCCTCGGAAATCCCCCTCGGTGAGAACGAGTTCCGAGACCATTACCGTCTTCGAAGTGCCATCCGTGAAATCACGGATCTTCTTGTTGCTGTTGCAGTAGAACACGCCCCGCTCGGCCTGGGGACGGGTGTCTATTCCGCCGAAGTTGGGTATCTCCGTTCCCATCGGTCCGATGCCATTGTTGCCCGCGTAGTTGCCGTGGGCGAATGCCGGCGTGTTCAACCGCAACAGGGGCGCGACGACCTTGTCCGAGGGACATTGCATGACCGGCAGGAGCAGTCCGGTGACCGGAACGTTCGGCTGGTTGGGATCGCTTCCGGCCATGCCGAATCCTTTGTCCCAGTTGATTTGATCGAACACGACTCCCTGCTCGTAGTAGGGCATGGCGTGCGTGATCCAGGTCGACTCACTGGCGGCCGTGTTGTTCCCGCTCTCCGGCCAGTAGAATCCTGGAGGAAAGTGGCCCTTGGCCGCATGGTGGGCGTGCAGGGCCAGCCCGGTCTGCTTTTCGTTGTTGATGCAGTGCATGCGCCGTGCCGCCTCGCGTGCCGCCTGGACGGCCGGGAGGAGGAGAGCGATCAAGATGCCGATGATGGCGATTACCACCAGCAGCTCGACGAGCGTAAATCCTTTGCGCGATGGGGCGTTCATGGGATCCTCCGCGATAAAACCTCGAGTAATGCACGCCCCAAAACCGCGAGGACCGGCCCCGCGGCTTCAGGGTGTGCGAATCCGTGAATAACTAGCGCCGGCGGAACAACCCGAGGCCGGCGATGCTTGCGATTAATAGAACGAGCGCGCCCGGCTCGGGAACGGCGGCCGTGGCGGCCGTTTGACCCCAGTTGGCGCGGACGATGTCCAGGTCGGCCGAGCCGACGGTGCCGTCGCCGGAGGGGTCGCCGCAGGAAAGGCAACCCGGGTCCACGCTCTGTCCCCAGTTGGCGCGGACGATGTCCAAATCGGCGCTGCCGACCATGCCGTCGCCATTGAGGTCCCCGGCGAGGCCGGGTCCGCCAGCGTCCGGCAGGACGATCAGACCGTAGTGGGGACCGTCCAGTCCGCCGGCGCCGGCGGAGACGAGTTCGCCAAGGTACTGCCCGGTCGAAACGTCGAATTTGGCAATGGCGTTATCGTAATTCGAAACCAGCGCCGTCGTTTCGTCGAGGAAGCAAAGGCCCAGCGGCATGTTGATCAGCGGATCGGCGACCTCCAGGAAGTCGATCACCTTCGTGAACTCCGTCGCCCCGGCCGCCAGGTCGAGGGACCAGAGGCCGGTGGCGTATTGGTTCGGCGGAGCCGAGTTCGTCAGGGCGTAGAGTTTGCCGTCAAGGCCCATCTCCAAGGCGTACGGCACTCCGGGATCGGTCGTGAAACCGGTGTAGATTTCCAGCGAATAACTGCCGGTATCGCCCGTATCCCCCGTCGCGCGGCGAACCTGGCCGCCGTCGTGCGAAATCGCCCGAAAGAACTCCGGCAGGCCCGATGTCGTGTACTCCGCCGGGACGGGCTCGACCGAGTGGATGAGAGCGGCTGGGAACGGCGTGAACGCCGGATCCAGTTCGCCCGCGTTGGTCTTGCCGGGTCCGAGGATTCGGTACACGCAGGTACCGCGCTTGGCCGCAAGCAGATTCCCCTCGTTGTCGAACGTCAGGTCCGAGATGTTTCGCACGGCAGTGCTGAAGATGCCCAGATAAGTCCCGTCCGGCGCGAATTGGAGAATCCCGCCGGTGTCAGCGTTGCTGATGTCGTCGCGGTAGGCGACGTAGACGTTGCCGTCGGGCCCGAGTTTCATCCCGGTCGGTTCATTGAGGAGGTTTCCTCCCTCCGGGTCGGTGCCCAGGGTTGCCGCGTCCGCGAAGACCCCCTCGAATTCGCCCGTCTGGGCGTTGTACTTGAGAATCTGGCTGTTGTTCTTACTGCAGACCAGAATCGATTCGGCGGTGACCTGGCCGGCAAGCAGGCCGAGGACGGCCGTTGCGGTCAAAAAACGTCGTGTGAACCAACACATTGCACTTCTCTCCTCTCATAAACAGGAACGGACAATTCGTTACTCGTTCCCAATTGCATATTGTATACAATCG
>CAZFQG010000253.1:0-7087 GCA_964520785.1 uncultured Planctomycetaceae bacterium
GACGCCGCCAAGGAGGCCGTCCTCGCCGCCGCCAAGAGCGATTCTCAGATCGCGGGGTGGCTCGAAGGGAAGACCCTCGTCAAGGAGATCGTCGTCCCGGGAAGGTTGGTGAACTTCGTGTTGAAGTAATACGGGTTCGCCACTGGTCGGATCCGAGTATCGTCCGCCCTGTCCGCCGGTTCAAAGTTCGCTCGATTCGGACGCCGGGGAACTTGTCGAGGCATGGTTGTTTTGTCCCTCGACCGTCCGCTTTCATTCGTTTCTCTCCATTTCCTCATGCATACCCACCTCGACTGTATCCCTTGTTTCATACGCCAGGCGCTCGACTCGGCCAGGGCCGTAACGAGTGACGAGAATATCGTCGCGGGGTCGCTCCGTCGAGTACTGGAGGCGGCGGCGCGATTCGATCCGGCTCTTACGCCGCCGGAAATGGGCCAGATCATCCACCAGATCATCCGCGAAGAGACCAATGACCCCGATCCCTACCGGGAGATCAAGGAACGCTCGATCGAGACGGCGCTGGCCCTGGCGCCCATGGTCGAGAAGAAGATCAAGGCGTCTTCGTGTCCGTTCGAGACGGCGGTCCGGTTTGCCATCGCCGGCAACATCATGGACTTCGCCCTGAAATCGGCGTGGGATCCGGCGCGGATCGACGACTCGTTCGAGAAGGCGGCGCGGCATCCGCTCGACGTGAACATGGTCGGCGCGCTCGAAGAAAGGATCGCCGGCGCCGCCTCCGTCCTTTTTCTGGCGGATAACGCCGGAGAGACGGTCTTCGACCGGCTCCTCATCGAGACCTTCCCGGGTGACGCCCCGGTCACCTATGCCGTCAAGGCCGGACCGATCATCAACGACGCGACTCGCGCCGACGCCTCGGCCTCGGGGCTTGAAAGGGTCGCGGCGGTCGTCGACAACGGCACCGACGCGCCCGGGACCGTTCTATCGCGGTGTTCGGCCGCCTTCCTGGGCTTATTCGACACGGCCGACGTCGTTCTGGCGAAAGGCCAGGGTAATTTCGAGACGCTCATTTCGGCGCCGCGCGAGGTGTTCCTGCTGACGCAAATCAAATGCCCCGTCATCGGTGACATGTTCGGCTTTAGGGTTGGCGACTGGATCGTCACGTCTACGGCCGTTGCACGAACCACCCGGTAGAGGGCGCGCGGAGAGCCCAGGAGTCACGCCAGTCTCCGTCCGCCGTCGACCGGCAGGTTCACCCCGGTTACGTAATCGACCTCCGCCAGGAAAACGACGGCCGCGGCGATTGCCCGGGGCGTCCCCTTCGCCGCCAGGAGATTTCCCTCGTAGGCTCGTTTTCGAGCTTCCTCCGGCAGGTCGGGGGCGACGAGGACGGGGCCCGGGTGGATGCAGTTGACGCGGATTTTCGGGTTCAACCGCGCCGCCTCGACGGCGAGACACTCGGTCACCGCCGGGAGTGCCCCCTTGGAGGCGAAGTAGGCCGCGTATCCGGTGTAAGGGCGGCGGAGGGCCGCGTCGCCGACGAGGATGACGGCACCCCCTTCCGGCTGCCCGGCCATTCGCAGGACGGCTCCCTTCGCGCAGAGAACGGAGCCGAGCGTGTTCACGTCGAACTGGCGGCGGATTTCCTCCGCGGTGAGCGTCTCGAACGGGGTGGGGGTCCAGACGGCGGCCGTATGCACGAGGAGGTCGAGCCGGCCGAACGCGGCGTCGAACTCGGCGAACAGTCGCCGGACGTCCCCCTCATCGGTCACGTCGGCGGTGAACGCCTCGGCCGCGGCGCCGGCGGCGCGGAGTTCCGCGACGGTTTCATTCGCCTCGGCCTCCGACCGGTGGTAGTGGACGCCGACCCCGTATCCGGCGGCGGCCAGCGCCTTCGCGACGAGGTTACCGACGCGGCGCCGCCCGGCTCCGGTGACGAGGGCCGCCTTGGGCGCATTCATTCCTTTTCCCAAACGAGCGGTTCCATGCTGTCGAAGCTCCAGTATTCGATCCGCCGCGGCTCGACGACGATAATCGCGTACTTGGGGTCTTCGGGACCGTCGAAGTACTTCGAAAGCATTTCATTCCAACAGGCGTTCCGTTCGGCCTGGTCGGTCGTCACCCGGGCCGTCCCCTCGATTTGCAGATAGGGCTGCTCGCTTTCGAGCGACCCGTTGAGCGTCACGTGAACGCTCGGATTGTGCTTGACATGGGCGACTTTGCGCGATTCCAGATAGGTCGCGAACCGCAGGTTCATCGCGTCGTCGGCCATCGCCACCACGTAACGGACCCACGGCCTGCCGTCCTCCGTCACCGTCGCGAACGACGCCAACTTCGGACCGGCCAGAATGGATTGGATTTTCGTTTTTGCATCGGACATGGTTCGGTTCCTTTTAAATCTTTACCATCTTCCTCTTCACCGCCGACTGCGTCTGCTTGTAGGCCATGATCAGGGCGTCTCGGGCGAGTTCTCCGTCGAGCAGCGCCGAGGGGGTATTCGTGCGGACGGCGCGGATAACCTCCTTCATTTCCTCGGCGAAATCGTCGACCGGATCGCCCACCGAGAGCTTCGGCTTTTTCGTCCGGCCGTCGTTCGTCAAAAGAGTCACCGGCAACTCGGCCCACGAGTCGAACGCCAGGGTCGCCTTCTCGAGGTAGATCTCGTAGCCGTTGGTGAAGGGCCGGCCCGGCTGGTCGATGACGCCTCCCTGGACGGTCACCACCATCGGCGAGTCGAACAGGAACTGGCTGTTGAACAGTTCGACCAGCCCGTCGCGCATGGTGCCGACGGTCTGGACCGCCTTGGGCATTCCGCAGAGGAGGCGGACGAAGTGGAAGTCGTGGATGTTCAGGTCGATCATCGGACCGCCGCCGTGTTCCGGATCCCAGAAGTACTGCATCCACTTGGGATCGCAGATGATCCGCTTGAAGTGCCCGCCGATCATCTTGCCGAACTTGCCCCCGGCGACGGCGCGGTAGGCGTAGCGGTAGGCGGCGAAGAAGGGAAGGACATGGCCGATCAAGAGCAACTTGCCGGTCGACTTCGCCGTGGCCACCATCTTCGCCGCGTCGGCCGCGTCGATGGCGATCGGCTTCTCGCAGAAGACGTGCTTCCCGGCCTTGAGTGCGCGGATGGTCATTTCCGCGTGCGCCGCCGGCGGCAGGCAGATGTCCACGACGTCGACGTTCGGGTCGGCCAGAATCTCCTCGAAATCCCGATACTTGGCGATGCCGGAAAGGTCCATTCGCTTCCCGCGAGGGCCGAAATTCCCCTTGATGCTCCGCCAGTCTCCCTCCAATCGCTCCGGAATCTGCTCGCAGATCGCCGTCACCTTGCACCCGCTGATCCGCTGGTACGCGAGGTAATGGATCATTCCCATGAACCCGAGACCGGTAATTCCGACGTTAATCATGAAAAATCCTCCTAGTGCTTTGTCAAACGTTAATGTTCGGGTTGCCGTTTCTGTTTAACTTGGGAGATCGTGGTGCTTCGCCATGTTGCCAACCCGTAAATCAACGGTCGACAAAGCACTAGTGATAGGTTTCGTATCGTGTTCCGTTCGTTCTCGTCGCGTGCCGGATGGCAAGCCATATTCGTACGCGATCCAGCCCCCGGTAAACAGCGCCCCGCGGTCGCGAAGCGGATTCGCGCCGTCCCTTCAGGGGGGACTTGGGCGGCTTGCCCTCCTATCCCAAAACTCCCAGGAACCGTTCATACGCCGCGTCCCATGCCGCCGTCTCCTTCGGCTCGTATTCCTCCATCGGGAAGCTCCGGCGGATGACTTCGCGGGCCTCGTGGATGGAGCCGACCGCGCCGTCGGCGACCGCTTGCAGCATGATGTTGCCAACGGCCGTCGCCTCGACCGGGCCGGTGACGACGCGCCTCCCGCAGGCATCCGCCGCGGCCTGGCAAAGCTGGCGGTTTCTCGTGCCGCCGCCGACGATATGGATGGTCTCGATCCGGTTGCCGGCCAGTTGTTCGCACATGCCCAGGACGTGGCGGAACTTCATGGCGATGCTGTCGAGGGCACAGCGGAGGACGGCCCCTTCCGATTCCGGAACCGTCTGGCCGCTCGACCCGCAAAACTCGCGGATCGCCTGCGGCATATCGCCGGGGGCGGCGAACTCGCCGGCGTCGGGATTGATGAACGACGCCAGGGGTTCGGCTTGGGCGCTAAGCCGGTTGAGGTCTTCCCAGTCCCAGTTCCGGCCGCCCTCGTTCCATACGCGGCGGCACTCCTGGACGAGCCAGAGGCCGGCAATGTTCTTAAGCAGCCGCGTCGTCCCGCCTACGCCCCCTTCGTTCGTGAAGTTTAGCTTGAGGACCTCGTCGGTGACGACCGGCTGGGGCGATTCGATCCCCATCAGCGCCCAGGTCCCCAGGCTGATGTAGCACCAGTCGGGCGACTTGGAGACGCTTTGGGCCGGGACGGCCATCACGGCGCTGGCCGTGTCGTGCGAACCGGGCAAGACGACGTTCGCCTTCAGGCCGCTTTCCTCTTGGAGGACCCGGCGCAGGGGGCCCAAATCGGTTCCCGGCTGTTCCAGCTTGGGGAAGAAATCGGTCGGAATATCCAACATTTCTAGCAGTTCCACGGCCCAGTCCTTCTTGACCGGATTAAAGAACTGGCTGGTCGTCGCCTCGGTGAACTCGTTGCACTTCACGCCGGTCATCATCCAATGGAAGAGGTCCGGCATGAAGAGGATCGTCTCGGCCATGTCCAGAATGGGCGAATTTCCAAGCCGCATCGCCAGTAGTTGATACAGCGAATTCAGCTCCATGAACTGCAAGCCCGTGTGGCGGAAGATTTCCTCCTTGGGAACGATTTCGAATGCCTTCTGAAACATCCCCTCCGTCCGGGAATCCCGGTAATGGTAGGGATTGCCGAGGAGTTCGTCCCCCCGGCCGAGAAAGCCGAAATCGACCCCCCACGTGTCTACGCCGACGCTGGCGATTTCAGCCTCTTTCGCGCCGGCCGCACGGAGCCCCGCGCGGACATGCGCCCACAGGCCCAGAAGGTCCCAGTAGAGGTGGCCGTTGACCTCCGTCGGACCGTTTTCGAACCGGTAGACCTCCTCGAGCGCCAGACGCTCTCCATCGAACCGGCCAATGACGTGGCGCCCGCTCGACGCCCCCATATCAATCGCCAAATACGCACGCGTTGCCATGGCTCTTCGTTCTCCTCGTCATTCCCTCGCGAATCGGGTCTCTTGGAAGCCCTCACGATGCACATTCTCCGCCGAATAGTCAAGGGTGTGGGGCGATTATCGACCAGAAACCGGCCGAATCTTCCGCATTTGCCCACTTTTAACCCTTGAACCGCACCGCCGGGCCGATATATTGTTCAATCGGCCGCCGCTGGGTCATCTCCGGCGATTCACCAATGGCGTCTTCCGAGTTCTCCCGTGAAGAAATCGCCAGTCTCGTTTTTCGTTGTTTTTCCTATTACCCCCTTCATAGTACCGATGCCGCAATACCTGATTCCGCCCCACGGGGGCCTCGAAGAACCCGTTTCCCGCACCGTTTTGAGCGAGCAGTCCGCCGAATTCCTGGAAAAGGCGAAGCAACTGACGGCGGTGCCGGTCTCCGACGCCGATCTCTCGAGCGTCTACCGGTTCGGCGACGGGGGGCTCAGCCCGCTGGAGGGGCCGATGGGGGCCGATGTGTACGACCGGGTCCTGGAGGAGCAGGTAATCGAACGCGACGGCGCCCTCTACGCCTGGACGATTCCTATCGCGTTGCCGGTGACACAAGACCTGGCCGACCGAATCGGCCCGGGCGACGAGGTGGCCCTCGTGAACACGTCCGGCGGAATCGTCGGCACGCTCGAGGTGAGCGACGTCTTCGCGTGGGACAAGCCGAAGTACCTCAAGCAGGTCTACCGCACCGAGCGGACCGATCATCCCGGCGCGGACATGGTCCTTGTCGGCGACGCGGACAAGACGCACCTCCTCGGCGGCACGATCCACGTCCTGCCGCAACCGAAGCACCCCCGATTCGGCAAGTACGTCCTCACCCCGCGCGAGGTCCGTGCCCTGCTGGCGGAAAAGGGCTGGGAGCGGGTGGTTGCCTTCCAGACCCGAAACCCGCTTCACCGCGCGCACGAATACGCGCTGGTGTATGGGCTGGAAACGCTCCTGCGCCAAGGCTACAACGCCGGGGCGTGCCTGAATCCGCTGATCGGCGAGACGAAGGGGGACGACGTCCACGCGGACGTCCGGATGCACACCTACGAGGCGCTCATCGAGGACCGCGCGCTGGGCGAAGGGGATAGCGACCCCGAGTTGTGGGGTCCCCGGGGGGAATCGGTCCCGGACCGGGTGATCTTGTTGGGCCTGGACATCAAGATGTTCTACGGCGGCCCGGCGGAGGGGGTAATGCACGGCATTTACCGGCAGAATTTCGGTTTCACCGACATCGTCATCGGCCGGAAGCACGCCGACGCGCCGTACCACGATGGAACGCCCATCTGGGGCGATTTCGACGCGCAGACCGTCTTCGACGAACTGAAGGGGGACCTGAAAATCCATCCCCTTAAGGTTGGTTTCGCCGCCTTCTACGAATCGATGGGCCGCGTCGACCTGATGGAAAACCACCCGGACGAGAAGCCGGTCTTCATCTCCGGCAAACAGGTCCGCGCCACGCTCCTCGCCGGAGAAGAGGTCGATCCCCGCATCATGCGCCACAGCACGTCGAAGATTCTGGTGGAGGCGATGGCACACGCGAAGGGATGAGGTGGCGGAGGGGCGAGTGGCACAGTGGCATAGGGGCAGAGTGGGGGGGAGTAGGCGGTTGCGGGGATTTGGCGGGAAACAATGCCCCGA
The DNA here is from genome assembly GCA_964520785.1 of uncultured Planctomycetaceae bacterium. Lineage (GTDB taxonomy): Bacteria > Planctomycetota > Planctomycetia > Pirellulales > Thermoguttaceae > CAZFQG01. Next base: position 6,784 of record CAZFQG010000253.1, read on the forward strand.
AGGGGTCCGACAAGCCAGCCCCGGTTTCCCCGTCGGTTCCGGATCCGAGTCAATCCGTCCAAGGCCGCTGACCGCCGGTTTGTTCGCGTCCTGAACTCCCCTTTCGCCTCCGGATTCGTTATACTGGATACCGTCCGATGGGCAACGCTCATCAGATCGCCGAAGAGGCCCCGGGGTCATCGCGGCGGCATCGAACTGACGTAGGTAAGCAGCACCGGAGGACCATAATGGCACGAACTACGAATCCGCATGAGTCCCGCGCGGCGCGGACGCGCCGCCAATTCCTGAAGACTTCCGCCGCGGC
>CAZFQG010000254.1:0-7001 GCA_964520785.1 uncultured Planctomycetaceae bacterium
CCCAATCTTCCCCCGCCCACCAATCACCGACCACCTCCCCCCCAACCATCCACCACCACCCCGTGCAGGCCCCCGCCCCCACCCCAACAATTATCTCTTGGTGCGCGAGGGGCGCACCCCTGCCGCGCACCGGCGTAGCCCAGAATCTGACGCGGGCGACTCGCGGCATCGAAGGAAGCCTACTCCCAAAAACTGGCGGAGCAGAATAATGACTAAGCGAGCCTATACGCTCAAGCTGGCCCCCTCCGACGGTACCGACGGCCGTTGGAAGGATTATCTGTGGAATACGCATGAGGCGATTAACAAGGGGGTGAAGGTCTTTGGGGACTGGCTGATGACGTTTCGGGGCGGGATTTGCCATGCGTTGGCGGAGGCGGACTTGCCGAAGAAGGCGGCAAAGGATAAGACCCTGGAGGAGACTCGGCGAGAGCACGTTTCGCGGCGGCGGCGTTTTCTGGCACTGAGTTGGCTGAGTGTGGAGGATGCGGCGGGGGCACCGGAGGAGTATGTTGTTGCGACGGGGGACGAGGCGAGCGAGACGAAGGAAGAGAGGCACCAGAAGGTATTGAGGGCATTTCGCTCGATTCTGAAGAAGCGGGGTCTGGATCGCGATGAGATTGAAGAATGGGTGCATGACTGCAAGGCGTCGATTACGGCGACGATTCGAGATGATGCGGTTTGGGTCAATCGGAGTCGGGCGTTTGATGATGCGGTTAAGCGGATTGGGGATTCGCTGACGCGGGCGGAAGTGTGGGATATCTTGGGCGTTCTCCTCGGCAAGCCGGATGTGTTTTTTCAGGGAAGTGATAAGGATTCGACTGAAGAGGCAAAGGATCTTGTTATCCCGGCTGGAAACTGGCTCAGCCATCGAATGGGTACTGGCTCAGGAGCGGATTATGGGCGTTTCGCCAAGGTATATCGAACGGTCGTGGCGGTCTGTGAAACACTGGGCGGGGAGGAAATGACGTATGACGAATTGCGTCTTGCAGTAGTGAAGGCATTGAAGAAGCAGAAGGTAGACCAAGTCGAGTCTTTTCAAGATATCGACGCGGTTTTATCAGGTCCCGGCCGTGACAGTTCGACAAAAATGCTCTTAAAGAAAATATCGGAACAGCCCGCTTCCTCACGGCTTGCTGCGGAGATGTTTGAACGAATCCGAAACTCATCGAAGAAGGACTTGAAAACGGCTGAGGGAAAACTCAAGAACCCGAAGGGACCCCGAGAGTGGTCGAACTACATACTTCATCAGGTTTCCCGTTGCTGCGGGCTATCTTACGTTGGAGAAGAACGAAGAAACTACCATGTAGAGTATTCGGTGATTTTAGATCATGCGGCACGTCGCATTTCCCAATCCCATACTTCGTGCAAGAAGGCAGAAGCGGAGCGAGAGAGACGGAGGCAGGATGCTGAAAGATACGACGATATTCCGAAGAAAGCGAGGGGGGTTCTGGAGGAGTACCGGAAAGCCCGCGGTAAGGAGTCAGGGGCACTGGATGAGTACTTGATTGGGCAGCGAGCCATTAAGGGTTGGAAGGAGATTGTCAAGGTTTGGAAGAAGTGCAAGTCAACGGAGGAACGTGTTGCGGCGGTTCGGGAATTGCAGGACGCCCTGGATGACTTTGGCGATGCGAGGTTGTTCGAGGATCTTGCCGGGGAAGAGGCTGCTTGCGTGCGCGAGGATGAAGGAATTCTACGGGACTACGTTGCAGCTACGCTGGCGGCGCATGATCAGCGCCGGTTCAAGGTTCCGGTGTATCGACATCCGGATGCCTTTGATCATCCAGTGTTTGTGGACTTCGGGAAGTCGCGGATCGGCGTGAACTACGGGCTTCACAAACGCAACGGGACTACGAAGGCGCAGGAAGTCGAACTGGATTTGCTGGTGGCGAAGAATGAAGTAGAGAGAATAGCCCTTCGATGGCGGAGTCTGCGAGTGAAGAAAGACATCGCGACTGGGACACCAAGGGATGATGTGGAGCAAACAAGCGTGACGCGTGCGGATCGCTACGGTCGTGCCGCAGAAGGCGTCGGTTCGGACGACGAAGTCGAGATTCGCGGTCTGTTCGATAAGGAGAATTGGAGCGCGAGACTCCAGGTTCATCGCGATCAGTTGGAACGGTTGGGAGGTCTTGTGCGTCGTCACGGCTGGACTCGGGAGACGCTACGGTTACGGGATAAATTGGGGTGGTTTCTGACATTCTCCGCCGAACTCGATCCGAAGAAGCACGCCTTTGAGAAGGGAGGACCTTTTGCGCTGGAAAAGGGAACGGACAAGGGCCGGAAGCACATGGCGCAGCTTCACCTCTCACAGAGAGAGTCGCCCGGCCTTCGCCTTGTCAGCGTGGATTTGGGGCATCGCGTAGCTGCGGCATGTTCGGTGTGGGAGACGGTTTCGGGAAAGGAGGCCGAGAGGTGTCTGGGAAGGACACCGCGTGTCGGAGAAATGGGTTTTCAGGCGGAGTGGAGGGGGAAGAATCGGTGTTTTCGGCGGATTGCGCGTGACGGGGCGGCTGCGCCGTGGGCGGTGCTGGAGCGGCAGTTCTCTCTGAAGCTCCCGGGGGAGGCGGAGGTTCGGCGGGCAACGAAGGCGGAACTGGAACGGTATGGGAAGATCGCCACGCAGTGCGAGTTGAGTGAGGAATCGCGGAAGGTTCCGAAGGGAATCACCGTTGATCGATTGTTGTTTCGGGCATTGCGGGATGCGCGTTTGGCCGTGCAGCGTCATGGACGAATTGCAAAGATTGCTTACGCGTTTCACGCGAAGGAGAAGTCCCATCCAGGGGGTAGGGCGGTGACTCTGACGAATTCGGAGCGAGTGGACAGTATCGCCGAGGCGCTGTTGGATTGGTGTTCGATTTCAACGGACGGCAAGTATTGTGCCAGTGGCCCGTCGGAGTTATTGAAGACGTTGAATCTTCCAGAACCGGTGGTTGCGAAGTTCTTCAAGACGGAGGAGGAGCGGGTGCGGCTGTCGAGGAAGGAACGGGCGGAATTACGGGATGCTTTGAAGGAACTGGCTGGTGACATCATCGAACAGGATCGTACCACGGAGATTCACGCGGCGATGGCGGAATACTGGGACGGTCGGAACGGCCCGATTCGCAAGTCGGTTCTGGCGGAATTGCGGAACTGGGTGTTTCCTCGAAAGCCGAAGCGGAAGGAAGGGGAGAGTGCCGCGGAATATCGGGAGCGAGAGAGGGCATTCTATCATTCGATTCATCATGTGGGTGGGCTTTCGTTGACGCGGATTGCGAGTATGCGGCTTTTGTATCAGATTCAGAAGAGCTTTGCGCAGCGGCCGGAACCGACGGATGCGAGGGCGGGGATTGACAAGAAGGGGGAGAGTCGATTTCCGAAGTTTGGGCGGCGTCATTTGAAGGCGATGGAGCGGCTTCGGGAAGATCGGGTGAAGCAGTTGGCGAGTCGGATTGTCGAGGCGGCGCTGGGAATCGGAAAAGAAGAGCGGATTGGGACGCGAGATCGGAGACGGCCGACGGAGCGGGTTTTCGAGCCGTGTCATGCGGTTGTCATCGAGAATTTGAAGGGTTACCGCCCGGATGAACTTCGGACCCGTCGCGAGAATCGCCAACTGATGCAATGGAGTTCGTCGAAGATCGAGAAGTATCTGGGTGATTCCTGCCAATTACACGGCGTCTTTTTGCGTTCGATTTCGCCGAACTATACGTCGCGGCAGGATTCGCGGACCGGTGCGCCGGGGTTACGGTGCCAGGACGTGCCTCTGTCGGACTTCCTCGGTCCGTTCTGGAAAGACAAGGTTCGGTTGGCCGAGAATCGGCTGAAGAAGGCGAAGGAAGGGGAGGGGCGTGCGGCCGACGAGTATTTGGTCGGACTGCAGAACCATTTCAAGACATTTGAGGGTAAGGCTCTGTCGCCCAACGCCCCCCCGATTCGCCTGCCGGTGGAAGGCGGCGAGGTCTTCATGACTTCGGATGACGATTCACCGATCAGGGGAGGCTGGAACGCCGATTTGAACGCGGCGGCGAATATCGGGTTACGGGCGATTACGGATCCGGATTGGGAGGGGAAATGGTGGTGGATTCCTTGTATGAAGTCCGGCGCGAAGCCGAAGAAAGACGCGGTGGATGGATCGGGTTGTTTGGATGTGAAGAAATCGCTTCGGGTGGAGTTACTGGAAGCGGTCAAGGGGAATGTCGTGAACGTGTGGCGGGACGTTTCGAACGAGGGGGTTTTCGAGTCGACGTGGACGGTTACGCGGGATTATTGGCGTGATGTAGAGAGGCGGGTGGTTGAGCGGTTGAAGGCGTTCAATCACGAGCGGTTTATGGGGGCGGCGGAGAAGGTGCGGGAGCGGGCGGGCGGTTCGGGGAAGAAGAAGGATGAGCTGCATAAGTCGGCGGATTCGTTGGAGGCGCTGGCGCCGCCGGTGGATGTGAATCTTGAAGAGGAGTGCGGTTTCTAGGGTTCGGGGGTGGGACGTCATCTTGTGGCCGACGGGGGAGGGGGACAGTCCCATTTTTGTTTAGACAAAAATTGGGACTGTCCCCGGTAGGGGAATTCTGAGGTATACTTCTTGTAACCTTGTTACTCAATTCACAAGAGCGGCATCGAGGGGTGTCTTGATGGCGGATGAATATCTATGGCCGGCGCGGAATGTGGCGGAGTATGCTTATTGCCCGCGGTTGTTCTATTTGATGGAAGTGGAAGGGCTGCATTTGCCCAATACGGAGACGGCGGAGGGGAATCGGATTCACCGGCAGGTGGATAAGCCGAGCGGGAAGAAGACGCCGGAGCCGGAGGACAACGGGAAGCCGCAATCCGTTCGGAGTCTGACACTTACGGACGATGCGCTGCAACTGACGGCGACGTTGGATTTGGCGGAGATCGACGGGAACACGGCGGTTCCGGTGGAGTACCGCCGGGGGCGGCCTCGGCGGGAGGTGGACGAGGAGACGGGGAAGGCGGAGTTCCTACCTTGGCCGACGGACCGGGTTCAACTGACGCTGCAAGCGATCCTGTTGGAGCACGAGGGGTGGAAGGTGGAGCGGGGGCTTGTCTACTATGCGGCGGAAAATCGGAAGATTTCGGTGCCGATTGACGACGCCATGCGGGTGGAGGCGTTGGGGACGTTGGAAGCGGCGAAGCGGGCGGCGGACGGGCCGCGGCCGGAGCCGCTGCTGAACGATGCGCGTTGCCCGAAGTGTTCTCTGCAGCCGCTTTGTCTGCCGGATGAAATCCATTATTTGAACCAGGATGGAAAAGGCGAAATTTCTCCGCGGAAGATATGGCCGCCGCGGGACGACGGAATTGTTCTGGTACTTCAGGATTCGGCGATCAAGGTGGGGGTGCGCGGGAAGAGCGTGCGGGTGACGGACAAGGAGGGGAAGTGCGTGAAGGAGATGCCGCTGGCGGAGATCGAGAGTATTTCGGTGGTCGGGGGGGTGCAGGTTTCGACCCAGGCGATTTGCGCGATTTCGGAGGAGCGAATTCCGATCGTGTTCCTTTCGGGGGCGGGGCGGTTGATTACGATGACGGACCCGATGGACTCGGTCTCGACGGCGATTCGGAAGGCGCAGGTGCATGTGCTGGACGATCCGGCGAAGGCGCTGGAACTGGCGCGGACGCTGATCGAGGCGAAGATCGTGAACCAGCGGACGTTGCTGCAACGGAATCTAAATCCGCCGGAGAAACGGGACATGGAGGACCTGGCGAAGTTGGCGCGGAAGGCGGCGAAGGCGGAATCGGTCGATTCGCTGCGAGGATTGGAGGGGCAGGCGGCGGCGATTTACTTCCGCGCGTTGCCGGACATTTTCAAGAACGGGGTTGCGGAGCCGTTTCGTGCGAACGGCAGGCGGCGGCGACCGGCGCCGGACCCGGTGAATTCGTGCCTGTCGCTGGCGTACACGATGCTCTGTCACGAGTGCGTGGCGGCGCTTCGGACGGCACGACTGGAACCGGCGATCGGGGCGTTTCATGTGTGCCGCCCGGGACGTCCGGCGTTTGCGCTGGATTTGATGGAACCGTTCCGGCCGCTGATCGCGGATTCGATGGCGATCACGGCATTTAATAAGGGGGAATTGGCGGAGGGGCATTTTCAGACGACGGCGGCGGGGTGTTTGCTGACGTCGTACGGCCGGAAGGCGTTTTTCACGGCGTACGGGAGGCGGATGGCGACGAGCATTACGCACCCGGTTTATGACTACCGGCTTTCGTATCGGCGGATGATTATCTTGCACGCGCGGATGATCGCGGCGTGGCTGTTGGGGGAGGTGGAGCGGCCGGTGTTTTTGACGACGCGGTAGGGGAGATACGATGCGACGGCATTATCTGGTGAGTTACGATATTCGGGATGCGAAGCGGCTCCGGCGGGTGTTCCGGGTTTTGAAGGGGTACGGGGAGCACTGGCAGTATTCGGTGTTTTTCTGCCGTTTGAAGGAAATTGACCGGGTCCGGTTGCAGGATGATCTGGAGGTGGAGGTAAATCAGTCGGAGGATCAAGTGATTTTGATCGATTTGGGGGCGAATGAGTCGACGGCGCGGGAGGCGATTGAGGTAATTGGGCAGCGGCTGCCGCCTCATGAGGAAAATGTCGTTGTGATTTGAGGGGCGGGGTTGACGCGGCGCGCGGGGAGGGGGATAATCGGCCTGTGGAATTCAAGTGCAAAGGCACGCGTCCACGTTCTGCCGCAAATTGTGCCGTCGCCATCAAAGCAGGAGTTTGCGGGAAGCATTTTTTTGCATTTGCCCGGTCTTTTACAATTGGAAATGCGGTTTGCGAGCGTCGGGTTGCGGTGGGGTACTCCCGGGGATGCTCGATTGCCGTAAGTCGTGTTCTGTAAATGTGTTGCGTATGCGGTGTTGGCCCGGTAGGTTCGGAAATGGTCGCGTTATCGTTAATGCTCGTCAATTCGACCCAATCCCTTTATTTGGTAGGGGTTTACGATCCGGGCGGCCGCATTTGCAAATGAGGATGAATTATTAGGGGACGGTGGGGGGGACGAATTGTTTGTTGTGGGGGTTGG
>CAZFQG010000255.1:0-6966 GCA_964520785.1 uncultured Planctomycetaceae bacterium
GACCAAATCCCGGCGCTGCTAAGATATGGAGAACACCGTATCTCACCCGATGGCGGCCATCCAACCGCCGCCGTCATGACATCGCGAGGCCCGGATTATGGTCAAGAGTATTATGGACACGAAGCGAACGACCCTGACGATCGTTATTGGATTATTCGCCGCGACCCTAACGCATGCGGCGGAAGTCGGCGCGGACGCGCGAGAGACGCCGTCCGTCCGCCTGCAAGAGCTGTTTAAGAAACAGAGACTCCCCAAAATCGTCGTCGCCAGCGATGGCAGCGTGCTCGCCTTCGCGGCGGGATGTCGATTCTTGCGCCGAAGCGAGGATCGGGGTGAAACCTGGTCGGAAGTCGAAACGCTCGATGCGAGCGGCGGCAACGCCGTCGTGGACGAAACGAACGGCGACGTCTTGATCGTTTCGCCGGGCAAGTCAATGCTGCTACGAAGCAAGGACAACGGCGAGACTTGGGCCCGGGAAGAGATCGTATTCAAGGCGAATCTCGCCGGCCACGGAACGCCGGAGAATCTGCCCGTGGGCGTCTCGTGTTCCGAGTCCGGCATTACGCTGAAGCACGGGGAACACAAAGGCCGTCTCGTCATGCCTTGCCGAATCATGCCTCCCAACGGCGATAATGCGCAGGAGATATGGCAATACCATTACAACACCTCCATCTTCAGCGATGACGGCGGCAAGACATGGCAGGTGGGCGAACCGATCATGACGGGGACCGGCGAAGGAACGCTGGCGGAGCTTTCCGATGGGCGGGTTTACTATAATTCCCGGATGCACATGGCGGTCGATCATCGCCGGCGTATCGCGTTCAGCCACGACGGAGGATATCGTTGGGTCGATTGGCAAGTCAGCGAGGATCTCTACGAGGTCGGCGGCCCATTTTACTTCAAGTATGGAGGCAAACCGAGCTACGGCTGCAACGCCGGTCTGGTCCGTGTGCCCAACACGGCGACTAACCTCAAAGACGTCCTTCTCTATAGCGCCCCCGACAACCCCGGCGGAACGAAACCGCACAGCGGCCGGATCAAAATGACCGTCTGGATGAGCACCGACGGCGCCCAAAGCTGGCCGGTAAAGCGTCTGATCTACACCGGACCGAGCGCCTATTCCTCCCTGGCCGCGGACAAGGAAGGAAACGTGTATCTGCTCTTCGAAAGCGGCAAGGACAAACTCTATGAAGGTATCTCGGTCGCGCGCCTCGACCTGCGGTTCCTCGGATTGAACGACTAATACCACCCCGTTCAGTCGCCCGATACGGCATGGCCGTCGATGGCGGCGGCGAACATCGATGCGCGCGGAACCACCGGTTGCGATCGGCAATCCGTCGTCCGATTATCGTAATCGCCCGATCCTCAGCGAGCCGACTCCGTTTGACGGACGGAGTCCGCGATGACGGCAAAGGCCGACAACGCCGGGGGTTCGCTCCCGTCGTCAGTCTGAATGCGAATCTTGTTCGCGATCTTGCCGGTGGAATTCCCATCCGCCGTGAAAGTGACAGGAATCACGTGGACTTCTTTCTCGACATGCTCTCCCGACGTGTCGAATCGAAATGCCTCGTTGTCGCACTCGATGGACAGTATCCGAAACGGTTTCTTTCCGCGGACGACGATCGTCTTCGAAAGCTTCTGCCCCGGCCGAGCCACGCCCATGAACAGAGACTGCGGCGTGACGGTAATTCCGGAGACGACGCGGCCGTTGACGGGAACCGGCACCTGTCTCAATCGTGAATCGTCGGTGATCAGCATCAGGTGTTCGTGGAACGGCCCGGCGGGCGCCGATTCGTCCACGGTCACTTTCAGTTCGTAACCGACCAATCCACCCCCTCGATGCCTCTCGATCAGTTCGCCGCGGATGTGCGGATTATCGCTTTGAACGTCCAGAATCCTCCAGTTGTCCCGACCGGCATAGTCGACTTGGACGGCACGTTGTTTCGCATGGCGCTCCTCGACCTCGCCGAAATCGACGCTCCCCGGAGTCAGGACGACGTCCTTGCGGATAAACGCCTTCGAGTGCAATTGCACCTCGGCCGGAAACGGCTTGTCGAACGTGACGGTAATCGTAGCGTTCTTCTGACCGAGAAACGCTCTCGTATTGACTTCGGCGATGACGGCACCCCGCTCGTAGGTCTTGAGCGTCGCCTTCTCGATCCGAGGAACGGTGCATCCACAACTCGAGCGGACGGAGACGATGTGGACGTCTTCGACGTAGATATTTGTCAGCGGAAACGCGAATTCCGCCTTGGCGCCCCGGGCCAGGGAGCCAAAATCGTGTGATCGTGCTTCGAAAAGGTCATTCGCCCACTCCTGCCCGACAACACCGCCAACGGATCCAGTGAGGAAGACAAACAGAAGTGCCGAAGCGAAGCGTAGGCGACGAAATGAATGAATCTGGCAGGAGGTGTGTGTCAAGACCGGTTCCTCAAAATCCTGTAACATCGAATGGGTTCCTCTCTCTCAAAAAACGACCCGCGAAAGTCGGACTCTAGCCGCGAAATCGTTTCGGACGAATGTCCAAGGCAATGAGTTTCTCGCGAGTTGATCCTAAACGGCGCAAAGCTCTCAGAAAACTCTAGGATTCGCGTAACGGCATGTCAACTTCGATTCATTCCGTCACGAAAAAATCCCCGAATCACCACATCGGACGAAGATGCGAAACCCTGGCACGGCTCCATTACGGGACACAATATCAGATCCGTCGTGGGGATCGGTTTTCGCCGCGACTCTGGACACGCGAAAGAGTTCTGTAACCGGGGATTCTTGGAAATTCGTTGTTTTAGTGAGCAATTCCTCCCGATAAACCATTGCCAAAACGGGGCTTCCTCCGGTAGTATATGGGATTACCCTTGAATCGGCCATTTTGAGGCGGTCGTTCCGAAGCACTGTCGCGGAAGACGGTTCTCTCCGATTAGGGGGGGGTTGTGCTCCACCGACAACAGAGAACCGCAAACTTCCGCTTGTTGTATTGTAGTCGGTCAGACCCCTGATCGTAAACTGTTTTTCGTAGGATTCTTGGTGACGAGGAAATCTTTGTTGGTCCGGGCCGGAACCATGGCCCGAGACACACTCCGGTACCGACATTGGTAGGAAATGTTTGAATCGCTGCAAAATGGATTGAATTCCGCGTTCAAGACGCTCCGCGGTCACGCGAAGCTGACGGAAGGGAATATGCGCGAGGGTCTCCAGCAGGTGATGCAAGCCCTTTTGGAAGCGGACGTCTCTTATTCCGTCGCGAAGGACTTCGTCGCGAAGGTCGCCGAGGAGGCGGCCGGGGAACGCGTGTTGAAGTCGCTCAAACCCATGGAGCAGATTGTCGGCATCGTCCATCGAGAGCTGATCAATTTGATGGGGCCCGTCGACCACTCTCTACATCTGAAGCCCGGCGTCTCGGTCGTCATGATGTGCGGGTTGCAGGGGTCCGGAAAGACGACGACTTGCGGTAAGCTGGGGAAATTACTGAAGGAGCGCGGCAAGAAGCCGATGCTGGTGGCGGCGGACCTCCAGCGGCCGGCGGCGATTCAGCAGTTGCAGGTCCTCGGCGAGCAACTGGGAATGCCGGTTTACGCCGACCTGCAAGAGACGGATCCGGTGCGACTCTGCCAGGCAGCGGTCCGTGAGGCGAAGGGGGAGGACGTCGACGTCGTCGTGCTGGACACCGCGGGCCGCTTGCATGTCGACGAAGAACTGATGGAGCAATTGACGCGGATCGACAACCGCGTCCAGCCGGATCAGGTCTACCTGGTCGTGGATGGCATGACCGGCCAGGACGCCGTCAATAGCGCCAAGGCGTTTAACGAGGCGCTTGAACTAGACGGCGTCATCATGACGAAACTCGACGGAGATGCCCGCGGCGGCGCAGCGCTCTCCGTCAAGGCGGTTGCCCAGGTACCGATAAAATACATCGGGACGGGCGAACACATGGACGCCCTGGAGGAATTCCATCCGGAGCGTCTGGCCGGCCGGATTTTGGGAATGGGGGACATGGTCTCCCTGGTTGAACAGGCGCAACGGAAGTTCGATCAGGAGGAGATGAAAGAGCAGGAGGAACGACTCCGAAAAGGGGAGTTCACCCTGGACGACTTCAAAAAGCTGCTCGGACAGACAAAGAAGCTGGGGCCGATCAACAAGGTTCTCGGCATGATCCCCGGAATGGGGGGAATGGCCGACATGATGGGGGATGTGGATGCCGAAAAGGACATGCGGCGCCTGTCCGGAATCATCGATTCGATGACCCTGGAAGAACGCCGCAATCCGAGGCAGACTATCGATCAGAGCCGGCGGCGGCGAATTGCCGAGGGGGCCGGCGTACAGCCACACGAGGTGAATGAGCTGGTCAAGCAGTTCGAGCCGATGGCGGCGCTGATGAAAGAGATATCCGGCATGGGGCCGGTCGCCAGGATGCGGAAGATGCGAGAGCTTTCCAGCGGCAAGGGCTTTGATGCCAGCGGGCGCCTGCTCAAACAGAAAAAGGGAACGGGCAAGCGACTGAGCCCGAGGGAGAAGGCGAAGCTCAAGAAGGAACGCGAAAAGGAAAAACGCCGAAAGAGACGGCATAAGAGCGAATAGCGGAGCAATAGCTTGCGTCTCCCTGGAGGGGGGTGAAGCTGAACCCATTGAAAAAAATCGACTCAACCTGTTGTATAGGAGTATCACGTGTCAGTACGTATTCGACTGAAGAGACTCGGGCGCCGACACCGGCCGTTCTACCGGGTTTGTGCCGTGGACCGACGCCGCCCCCGCGACGGCCGAGTCCTTGAGGAACTCGGAACCTACGATCCGATGGTTCCGGAGGTGGATGCCCGTGCGGTTCTAAACGGAGAGCGGATTTCTTATTGGCTTGGGGTCGGCGCGGAACCGACCGAGAAGGTTGCCGTTCTGATCCGGAAGTATGGCAAGGATGGTTCCCACCTGGACCAGCAGAAGGCCGCGTTGGAACGGCTCGCTCAGTCGCGGATAGCACCCCCGATTCCCGAGGCTCCCGGACGGAAGCCGAAGGACGAGGCAGCCGTTCCCGCGACGGCGGAACCGGCGGCGGAGCCGGCGGCCGAGGCTTCGACGGGCGAGCAGACCGAATAACCGCGCCGACCCGGCACAATGCGATTCGATATCCTCACGCTGTTCCCCGACATTTTCGGCGGGTATCTGAAGGAGAGTATCCTCAACAAGGCGATTGAACGAAACCTGGTCGAGGTTTACCTCCACAATATCCGGGATTGGGCGCGAGACAAGCACAAGTCGGTGGACGACCGGCCCTATGGCGGCGGCCCCGGCATGGTGATGATGGTCGACGTCGTGGTCGAATGCGTCGAGGCGGTCCGCGGCATGGCATCGCCCGACGGCCGCCTGATCATGTTGACCCCGCAAGGCCGCCGGTGGAGTCAACCGCTGGTGGAACGAACGGCAAAGGAAGAGGCACGGATTCTTCTTCTGTGCGGTCGGTACGAAGGATTCGATGAGCGGATCCGATTGATATTGGAGCCGGACGAAATCTCCATCGGCGATTTCGTTCTCAACGGCGGCGAGGTGGCCGCCATGGCGATCGTCGACAGCGTCATCCGGTTGATTCCGGGGGTGCTCGGCGCGGAGGAAAGCAGCGGAAACGACTCCTTTTCCGGTCCAAATCGCCTGTTGGAATTTGCGCAGTACACACGTCCTCGCATTTTCCGAGGATTTGAAACGCCGCCGATCTTACTTGGCGGCAATCACGAAAAGATCGCCAAATGGCGAGAACAAAACAGCCTGGAAAGAACACGTCGGCGCCGGGCGGACTTACTCGGCGCTGAAGAGGAAAGGGTTAGCGAATGAGTCAAGAATTGATGGGAAAGGTCGAAGGGGCCTCCATGAAGGAGGAAACGCCGTTTTTCGAGATCGGAGACACCGTCGACGTACATACGAGGATTCTCGAAGGAGCCAAGGAACGAATCCAGGTTTTCACCGGCGTCGTGATCGCGCGGAGCGGCTCCGGGACGCGCGAGATGTTCACCGTGCGGCGGATCGTGCAGGGAGAAGGGGTGGAACGGAAGTTTCCGCTCCATTCCCCGCGAGTCGCGAAGATCGAGGTGAAGCGCAGCGGCGTCGTGCGGCGAGCCAAACTGTACTATCTTCGCGAGCGGACCGGCAAGGCGACGCGTCTGAAGGAACGCCGTCGCGACCGCAAGGGGGGCAAGTCCTGACGAGCCTGGACTTCCGGAATGTGCGGCTTGTGCGCGAATTTCCGGCGAGTGCTGAACCGAGGAATCCACTTCGTCGCCGCGGTCAAATGAAACATGTTCTCGCCGATTCTTGAGTGGTTCACTGCGCGTCGACGCACGCTCTTTCCTGAAACGGATCTTGGCCGCCGTGGCGAGGACGCGGCGGCGCGTTTCTTGCGACGCAAGGGGTACAAGATCGTGGCCAGGGGAGACGCGGACGGTCCGGGTGAACTAGATCTGGTCGCCGTGGAGGGCAGCACGGTGGTATTCGTCGAGGTAAAGACCCGCCGCGGACGCGAGCGGGGCCTCCCCTCCGAAGCCGTCAACCAAGAGAAGCAGAGACGCCTGACACGCGCAGCGGTCGCCTATTTGAAGCGGCACGGACTTCTGGAGTATCCTGCCCGATTCGACGTCCTCTCCGTTACCTGGCCGGAAGGGCGAAGGCATCCCGAGATCGAGCATCTGGTCGGCGCATTCGACGCCGTGGGACACGACGAATTCTATTCGTAGAGAGGGCGCGTGAACCTTATCGGACGGCGTTCATGGTTCAATAGTCCGTGTTTAGTTCCCCACCGGAGGTGCTGGAGAGGGCCCAGAAAATGCTTTGTTCGATTTCCGGATTGATGGGGGCGACGGAGGCGTCCGCGTTGACCATGTTGATGGTGTCCGGGTGGTTGGACCCGAATCGAGCCGGGGCAACGCCGGAGCCGAACAGGGCCGGAGCGCTCCAACAGACGCCGGCGCCCATCCAGGCGTACGGTTTATA
>CAZFQG010000256.1:0-6953 GCA_964520785.1 uncultured Planctomycetaceae bacterium
CGCGGAGGGGAAGCAGTTGGAGAAGCGGATTCGGAAGAATTTGGAGGGGTTGGGTTATGGGGGGTAAGAAAAAGCGGTCTCTCACGCGAGCGAATGCGTCCGCCCCGTCGAACGTCGGCGCGGATTTGGTTGAGGACGTGCGGGCCATTCTGCGGGGGGCGCGTGGGAAGGCGTATGCGGCGGTCAATAGCGTGATGGTCGAGGCGTATTGGCGGATCGGGCGACGGATCGTGGAGGAGGAACAGGGGGGCGCGGACCGGGCGGAGTATGGGACGCACCTGATTCGCAGTCTTTCGCGCCAGTTGGGGGAGGAATTCGGCCGGGGGGTTTCGGTGGCGAATCTCAAGAATTTCCGCCAGTTCTACCTTGCATTTCCGGATTTTGGAAAAGGCTACGCAGTGCGTAGCCAATTGACGTGGACGCATTGGCGGCTGGTGATGCGGGTGGAAGACGAGCACGCGAGGGAGTATTACATTCGGGAGTGTGCGGAGCAGGGTTGGACGACCCGTCAGCTTGAGCGGGCAATCCGGTCGCGGACGTGGGAGCGGCTTCTGGAGCCACCGCGTGTTGACGGAGAGGCGGCGGAGACCAAAGGGACGGAGGCGGGGCCGGCGCGGCCGGGGGAGTTGATCAAGGACCCGTACGTGTTGGAGTTCCTGGATTTGCCGGAGCCGCCGGGCCGGGAGGGTCCGTTGGAGGAGGCGCTGGTGTCGCGTCTGCGGGATTTTCTGATGGAACTGGGGAAGGGGTTTTCGTTCGTAGGGCGGCAATTCCGGGTGAGTACGGAGACGGCCGATTTCTACGTGGACCTGGTGTTCTACAATTATCTCCTGAAGTGTTTCGTGCTGATCGACCTGAAGACGCGGCGGCTGACGCACGGGGATATCGGGCAGATGGACATGTACGTGCGGATGTTCGACGATTTGAAGCGAGGCGAGGACGACAACCCGACGCTGGGGATTATCCTGTGCGCCGACAAGGACGAGACGATGGTGCGTTATTCGGTGCTGAGCGAGAGCCGGCAGTTGTTCGCGTCGAAGTACCGGCTGGTCCTGCCGAGCGAAGAGGAGTTGCGAGACGAGCTTGAACGGCGGCATGTGTTGGAATTGCCGGAGGAAGATGCGGATGATTAGGTTTTTTGAAAGCGAGACGGCGAGGAACGAGACCCGGCTGGAGCGGCTGGCGG
The DNA here is from genome assembly GCA_964520785.1 of uncultured Planctomycetaceae bacterium. Lineage (GTDB taxonomy): Bacteria > Planctomycetota > Planctomycetia > Pirellulales > Thermoguttaceae > CAZFQG01. Next base: position 1,187 of record CAZFQG010000256.1, read on the forward strand.
GGGAGTTGTACGCGTGTTTCGCGGAGGGGAAGCGGTTGGAGAAGCGGATTCGGAAGAATTTGAAGGGGTTGGGTTATGAATGATCCCGCAACCTTGGCTGCTATTGCTGCCTGCGTTAGTGCGATTACTGCCATTCTGGCAATTCCCTTGTCTCTCTATGCATTGTGCCAGAGCCGGAAGGCACTGAAGGGACAGCAACGGATTGTTGAAATTGAAGAGGAACGCGAACGCGATAGACGTATCGCGGGGAAGCAGGCCGATTTGCGTGCGTCAATCGTTGAGACGAGCAAAAGCACGTATCGCCTTCGTGTTCAGAATCAAGGAGCGGCGTCTGCAAGAAATCTCCGCCTAGAAATGGATGGGACGCCGTTTGCGCAACATGAAGCAGCGTTTGAGGACCATCCTTTGCCAGACTTGGTCGGAGCCCACAGTGAGATTCGTTGTCTCTTGGGGCTACACAACGGTTTGCTGCCTCCTTTTGAGGTGCGCATAACCTGGGATGATGATTCCGACGAGAATCGTGTATACGAGACAACATTGACGTTTTGAGGTTGGATATGGCATCGACTCACCAACAACAGTGGCGGATTCGGAAGAATTTGGAGGAGGTGGGTTATGAAGACTAGCGTTCCACGCGAGAAGATAATTGCATGTGTTGAGCGTGCGATTGACCGATTATTGGTCAATGACGCCGAGCTTCTGGATATTGAAGCCAACGAACGGTCTATTTCGCATCGACTGGCGGTCCATTTAGAGAGAGAATTCGAGGGATGGGATGTAGATTGCGAATACAACCGAAACATGGAACACCCAAAGATGCTGGTGTACCTGAAGGGGGAGGGATTTGCCCCTGAAGCTCCTCCGCAAGAGGACATGGAGGGCACTCAGGCTGAGAAGATATACCGGGATATTCAGGCGAAGACTGTATATCCTGACATAATCGTTCATCGGCGTCTGACGGAAGAGAACCTTGTAGTGATTGAGATGAAGAAGGGCGATCTGTGTACGGACAATGACAAGGCAAAGCTCAGAGCATTTACGAAACCACCCTTCGACTATGAGGTGGGGTTACTGCTCGTAGTAGACAGGAAGAAAGTGAAGGAAAAGAAATGGTATTCCGGAGGTGAGTGGCGGCCGGATTTCGAGAGCGGGAAGCGGTTGGAGAAGCGGATTCGGAAGGATTTGAAGGGGTTGGGTTATGGGGAGTGAATGGACACAAATGGGCCTTGGTGAGGCAGGGGTCGTCCTACTGGACTGCCTCCATAAGACACCCGCGGCTCAAGATGAGGGATATCCTTACATCACGATCCCGGAAATGAAGAGCGGACGGCTTGACCTGAAGGCAGCTCGACGCATTTCAGATGAAGACTTCGTGACATGGACCCAGAAAGCTCTTCCGCAGCCGCACGACGTGGTTTTGTCACGGAGGTGCAATCCCGGGGAGACCGCATACGTCTCAAGTGACGCGACCGAGTTTGCGCTTGGACAGAACCTGGTACTTCTTCGGGCGGATGGAACACACATCTTTCCGCCATTTCTTCGCTGGCTGTTGAACGGTCCGGAGTGGTGGGATCAAATCCGCACATTTCTGAACGTAGGTGCCGTATTCGATAGTCTCAAATGCGCGGACATTCCTCGGTTTGAGGTCACACTTCCACCGCTGGGGGAGCAGGAGCGCATCGCCGAAATTCTCGGCTCCTTGGACGACAAGATCGAGTTGAACCGTCGGATGAACGGGGTGTTGGAGGGGGTGGCGCGGGCGTTATTTCGGGCGTGGTTCGTGGATTTCGAGCCGGTGAAGGCGAAGGCGGCCGGCGCGGGACGTTTTCCGGGGATGCCCCAGGCGGTTTTTGACGCCTTGCCGTCGGGGTTCCGGGATTCGGAGATTGGGGAGATTCCGGAGGGGTGGGAGGTGGTGCCTTTGGATACTCTGTTTGAGATCAATCCGCGGCGGTCTCTGAAGAAGGGGGAAACGGCGCCGTATCTGGCAATGGCCGATATGCCGACACAGGGACACGCGCCGATGTGTTGGGAAGACCGGGCGTTTGGTTCGGGGATGCGTTTTACGAACGGCGATACGCTCGTTGCGCGGATTACGCCCTGTCTGGAAAATGGAAAGACGGCCTTTGTCGATTTCCTTCCTCCGGATACGGTCGGTTGGGGTTCGACGGAATACATTGTGATGCGGCCATGTGATCCGTTGCCGCCGGTCTATGCGTACTGCCTCGCGAGATCGAGTGAGTTTCGGGATTTCGCTATTTCGAACATGACGGGGACGAGCGGAAGACAACGCGTGCCCGCCGCTGCGCTCGGGCATTATCTGGTCGTGCGTCCGGACGATGCGACGGCGAAGGCGTTCGGGGAGAATGCGGAGCCGCTGTTTGCAATGGCGGCGGGGAGACAGGAGGAATCGCGGGTATTGGGGGCGCTGCGCGATGCGTTGTTGCCAAGGTTGATTGGCGGCGACTTGGCAGGGACGCACACCGAGGAGGTAACCTGATGGCCGATGTGGATCTGACTCAAGCAGACGCGGATAGCCTCATTGAGATGGAAAAGCACCGCACCGATGAGGAGCAACATGTGCTCTCTCCGAACATGCGATCTCTAGTCGTACCTTTGCAGTCACCGGACGCGCGGGAGGAATTCCTGCTCGATATCAGCCGGGCACGGATCGACCTGGTACGGGCAAAATTTCAAAACCGCGCGAGGAAGGTGATAGTCCTCCTGCGATTGGACTTGGGCGGAGCGCCGCATCGAAACCCGGACGACGAAGAAATCCCTTGCCCACACCTCCATATTTATCGTGAAGGTTACGGGGACAAATGGGCGATATCGCTTCCGGGAGCGGATTTCCAGGATCCGGACGACCTGTGGGTTACGCTCCAGGATTTCATGCAATACTGCAATATCACACAGCCACCACACTTTGAACGAGGGCTGTTCTGATGATGGACGAGTTCGAACGACTGTTAAACGACTACGCACGCTGGGTGAAGGAGAAGACGATTCTTCGCCGGATCGATGAGTGGGTGGAGATTACGACACCGTATCTCGACCGACACAACGACTATATCCAAATCTACGCGCGCAAGACGGACGAGGGATATACACTCACCGACGACGGTTACACGATAGAAGATTTGGAGCAATCGGGATGCACGTTGGATACGCCAAAGAGGCGCGATTTACTCCAAATGACGCTCAATGGGTTCGGGGTGAAACTCGTAGACGAAAGACTGGAAGTTCATGCTTCAAGCCAGAATTTCGCACTGCGCAAGCACAACCTCGTGCAGGCGATGCTTGCAGTGAATGACATGTTTTACCTGGCTATGCCAATGGTTGCGAGTGTGTTCTACGAGGATGTCGTGAAGTGGCTGGATTTGCGCGAGATTCGATACACGCCCAAGGTGAAATTTACGGGGAAGAGCGGCTTCGATCATCTGTTCGATTTCGTGATTCCAAAGTCACGCAAACAGCCGGAACGGCTGATTAGGGCGATCAATAGGCCGAACAAGGACGCTGCCCAGGGAATGGTATTCTCGTGGGTCGACACCAAGGGCGTCCGAGCAGAGAATTCCAAAGCGTATGCGATTCTTAATGACAGCGAGAAGGAAGTTCCTCCCAATGTGACGGAGGCACTTTGGAGTTATGACGTAACGCCGATCCTGTGGCATGATCGGGAAGAAAGTTTGGAGGAGTTGGCGGCGTGAGTATGAGCCGATTCAGCGAAAACACCATTGAACAAGCCGCCCTCGGTTGGCTGGAAGCGATTGACTATGACGTGCGGCGGGGGGCGGATATCTTGCGCGCGATCCGGCGACCGGTCTGGAGGTCCAAATGACGAAACCGGTACGCTATCACGAGGGGAAGTTCCCGCCTAAGAACACGGACTTGGATTGGACGCGTTTGCTGCCTTTGATCGGTCCGGCGAATGCGGCGGTGGCCCGGTATGAGGGGGTGCTTCACGGAATTCCGAACGCGCAGGTGTTGCTTGCGCCGTTGACGTCGCAGGAGGCGGTTCTATCGAGCAAGATCGAGGGGACGCAGGCGACGCTGGGGGAGGTGCTGGAATTCGAGGCGGCGGAAGATACGGCGACCGGCGAGAAGCGGAACGATATTCAGGAGGTGCTCAATTACCGCAAGGCGATGTGGCACGCGATCGAGGCGATGAAGACGCTCCCCCTTTCGCAACGCGTCATCCGCCGGACACATGAAGTGTTATTGGACGGCGTCCGCGGGGAATCGAAGACGCCGGGCGAGTATCGGCGGACGGCGAACTGGATCGGCGCCGTCGGGTGCGCGATGGAAGAGGCACGATTCGTTCCCCCGGGCGCGGATCGGGTCGCCGACTTGATGTCGGCGTGGGAGAAGTACCTGCACGGCGACGCTCTGGATCGGTTGGTGCAACTGGCGATTCTCCATGCGGAGTTCGAATCGATCCATCCGTTCCTGGACGGCAACGGACGAATCGGGCGTCTGTTGGTGCCGCTTTTTCTCGTGGACAAGGGGCTGCTGAATAGCCCGGATTTCTATATCAGCGCGTACCTGGAGGCGCGGCGCGAGGAGTATTGCGATCGGTTGTTGGCGGTTTCGCGCGACGGGGACTGGACCGGGTGGTGCGCGTTTTTTCTGAAGGCACTGACAGCGCAGGCCAACGACAACGTGGCCAAGGCCCGGGCCATTTTGGACCTTTATGAAGTTCGAAAGGACTGGATCGTCGAGAAGACGAATTCGCAATACGCGGTTCGGGCGCTAGACTGGTTCTTTGGGCGACCGGTTTTCAAGACTTCGGATTTCGTGAACTCCGTAGAGATTCCGAAGGCGACGGCGGAGAGGATTGTGCGGGTTGCGAAGGAAGAAGGGCTGTTCTACGAGCTTCGCAAGCGGGCCGGGCGAAGACCGGCAATATTGGTGTTTCCGGAATTATTGAACATCGCCGAAGGGAAGATGGTTTTTTGAGCCTCACCGGTTGAGGACAACACGGCTTGTGCCTCACGAAAGGCGAAATATGAGGCACAAAATGGTTTGTCCTGCGTGGATGATGCACAACGAGAGCGAGAGCGAGAGCGAGAGCGAGAGCGAGTGAGCAAGAGAGCGAGTGAGCAAGAGAGCGAGTGAGCAAGAGAACGGGCGAGTGTCAAGCCTATTTCCGGAATAAAAGCGACTTGCAGTAAAAGGTAGACGGTGTAGAGGACGTAATGACGAAACGGCTTTCGGAGCAACGGGTTGAACAAGCCGCCCTCGGTTGGCTGGAATCGCTTGGCTATGACGTGCGGCGGGGGGCGGATGTTTCGCCCGGGGGGGAGGAGCCGTTGCGGGGGAGTTATGAGGAGGTTGTGCTGGTGCCGCGGTTGCGGGCGGCGCTAAAGGCAATTAACGGGCAGTTGCCGGAGGAGGCGATTGAGGAGGTGGTGCGGGTGGTGACGCGGCCGCCGGAGCCGACGCTGGTGCGGAATAACCGGTGGTTTCACGGGTTGCTGTGTGGGGGGATCGAGGTTGAGTATCGGACGGCGGAGGGGGAGATACGGGGGGACCGGGCGTGGTTGGTGGATTTTGAGAGGGTGGAGAATAATGACTTCTTGGTGGTGAATCAGTTTACGGTGAAGAGGGAGGGGGAATTGGCCACAAAGAGGGAAGAAGGGGAAGGATTGGCCACAAAGAACGCAGAGAACACAAAGAAAGAAGAAGAAGAAGAAGAAGAAGAAAGGGGAACCACAGAGAGCACAGAGGACACAGAGGGAAAGGAAGAGAAGGAAGAAGGAAGGGA
>CAZFQG010000257.1:0-6909 GCA_964520785.1 uncultured Planctomycetaceae bacterium
ATGTACGGAAACTGTGCGTCGCGGTCGGGATGCTGCTTCCCCTCACGGGTCTTTCGATTCGCCTGGAGGCTGAAACCGAACTCCCGAAGCATCCGCGCGACCGTGCGATAACTGATCTCATGGCCCAGTTCGCGCAATTCCTTGGCGAGTTTGCGGGTGCTCTTCGATGTCCACAGCAATGGGGAAGTCGGCTCGCCTCGCGTGGCCGGGTCAACCAATTTCCGCAGGTCCGATTCCAGTGCCGGAGCATGTTCCGCCAACCGCCGACGACCACCACCTGGCCGACGAATCCTCCCCCCCGTGATCTGGTCGGTCAACTCCGGGTAGCCCTCCTCCACTTCCAGAATCCCCTTGCGGATGGTCGCGCGCGACATCCCGGTAGCCCGGGACACGGCCGAGATGCCACCACGACCCAGTGCCAAGGCTTCACAACCCGCCCAGCGGCGTTTCAGTTTTTCATTCATCATAAACCGCAGCTTGCTATACTTTTCCGCGACGATAGGCGCCATCGTCGTACATCCTTGTACAACGGAAACAGGGCATAGTCCCCAAAACGGCGGATTATAGCAATTCCGGCAAACGTGGTCAAGTTAATTGGTCACGGGTCCTTACGTCTTACGTCGTGATCACGCGCTGCTCGGCGGGCTCGCCCTCCGCCCACTTTGGGTCAATATCCAAACTCGAGAAACTTGACACGATGGTAGTCAGGTGAGACTATCGCTATAATGAAGGCGATGCAAAAGGAAACTGCCGTTTGCCTCGCGTCTGAAGATTGCCGCCACGAAGAGGAGTATTGCCATGGACCACCCTTCCCGGAGATCGTTCTTGAAAACGACGACGGCCGCCTCGGCCCTGGCTTGGACCGGCGGAATCAACGCCTTGGGAGCGAATGAGCGGCTCACGGTGGGGCTCATCGGGTGTGGAGGGCAGGGGGCCCACGTGGCCTCGGCGTTCGCCGAGACGGGAGAAATCGCCTTCGTCTGCGATCCCGATGAAGCCCGCCGCCGCCAGGTGCGCCAGAAGGTGGGGGCGAAGCAAGAGGTGGCGGATTTGCGGCGCGTGCTGGACGACAAGACGGTCGACGCCGTGATCGTGGCCACGCCCGACCACTGGCATGCGCCGGCCGCCGTCCTGGCCTGCGAGGCCGGCAAGCACGTGTACGTGGAGAAACCGCAGAGCCACAACCTGCGCGAGAGCCGGCTTCTGGTTGACGCGGCCGCAAGGAATCGCGTCGTGGTGCAGCACGGGACGCAGAGCCGGTCAAATCCGCTGATTGCCGGCGCGGTACGGATGCTCCGCGAGGGGATTATCGGCGACGTACTCTGCGCGAAGGCCTGGAATATCCAGCGCCGCGCGAACATCGGTCACGAACAACCGACCGATCCGCCGCGGGGGCTGGACTACGACCTGTGGGTCGGACCGGCGGAGTTCGTCCCCTTTCAGAAGAACCGGTTCCACTACCACTGGCACTGGTGGTACAACTTCGGGACCGGCGACATCGGTAACGACGGCGTGCATGAAATGGACTATGCTCGTTGGGGTTTGGGGGTCGAGGGTCCGCCGGCGACGGTCGCCGCGCTGGGGGGAAAGTACTACTTCGACGACGATCAGGAGTTTCCCGACACGGCGACGTGCGCGTTCGAATGGCCCGGCGACGGCGCCGTCGGCGCCCGGCGGCAGTTGATCCTCGAAATGCGGATTTGGGATACCTGCCATCCCTACAACTGCGACAGCGGTACCGAGTTCCATGGAACGTCCGGCCGGATGGTCCTCAGCAAACGAGGGAAGCTCGAGGTCTACGACGACCGCAATCGACGGATCGACGACGCTCAGCCGAAAGAGCGTCCCGAAACGGCCGCCACGCACCAGGCCGATCTTCTCGACGCGATCCGCCAGGGCCGGAAACCGAGTGCCGACGTGACGATCGGCCACGACACGGTTGCTCTGGTCCATCTGGCGAACGTCGCCGTCCGCCTGGGCCGGTCGCTCTCATTGGACGCCGCGACGGAGACGATTCCCAACGATCCGGAGGCGACCGCGCTGCTCGGACGCGAGTACCGCGATGGCGGCCATTGGGCCGTTCCCAAGGGGGCGTAGAAGAAGCCGGGGCTCGAGTGAAACCGCCGTGAAACACCATGAACCTACTTCGAGAAAGCAATCATGTACCTCCATCTTACGACCGCCGCCTGTCTTCTCGTCTGTTGCCTCTGGCCGTCAACTTCTCTTGCTAACGCCACCGACGATGCCGCAAGCGGCGTCTGGCGCGAACGGGGTTTCCATGACTTCATCGACGGAAGCTTCGGCAACGCCGGACAGAACCTTTACGTCTCGCGCGGGGGCGTTTTGCAGCGGATCTATCGCTACGACGTCAACCGGGACGGCTTCTTCGATCTCGTCATCTGCAACGCTCAGGATCATGGAGAGAGGCCGCCGGCGTATGTCTATCCGTCGCCGCTGGATGAACCGGCCCGCCGGGTGGAGCTTCCCGCCGACGGAGCATGGTCCGGCACGGTGGCCGATCTCAACGGAGACGGCCTCGATGACGTGATTCTCGGAATGCGGTACAACGGCATCCGCAGGGACTTAAACGCCTTCGTCTACTTCGGATCCGAATCGGGCTTCGGTGAACACCGCCAGTCGCGGTTGCCGGCCCCGGCCTGCAAATCGGTCGCCGCCGGGGACTTCAACGGCGACGGCAAGCAAGACCTGGCGTTCTTGCTTTCGCGCGTGCTTCGGGTCTTTCAGCAGACGGAGTTGACGTTCGAGGGGAGGCGTTTTACCGACCTGCCGATCACGGCCGAGAACATCGCCGCGGACGACCTCGACGCCGACGGATACGCGGACCTCGTCGCGCGGGAAGCCTCCGGGAACCTGGCCGTCTACTGGGGCGCCGCGGAGGGGTTGAACCCCGAGCGGGTTTCACGGATCGCCGCGGCCGAGTACGAAGCGAACGTCGCGCAGTCGGATTCCGACGTCCAGAAGCAATACACGGAGTACGTCGCCGACGCGACGCCGCTCCCCAAGGTCGTCCATATCGGTGACGCCGCGCATCTGTTCCTCGTCCGTGCCGGAAACGTCTATCTGATTCCGGTCGACCGCGACCGGGCGTTCGGAACACCGCTTCGCCTGGCCTGCCCCGACGCCATGTCGGTCGCCGCCGGCGACGTGGATGGGGACGGCTATCGCGACCTCGTCTTCGCCTGCCGCGAACCTCACGGCCCGAAGGAACGGTCTTGGGTCTACTTCGGCTCCGAGGAGGGGTTCTGCGAGTCGCGCAGAATTCCGCTGCAAACGCTCCGCGCGTGCGACGTCGCGGTGGGGGACCTCGACGGCGACGGCCGCGATGAAATCGTCCTCTGCCAGTCTCACACGCCCGAATCGTTCACCACCGAGTCGTTCCTCTACCGGGGTGGACCGCGCGACAAGATCGCCGGGCCGATCCGGCTGCAGACCGAGGATGCCCGGCGCGTCTTCCTGGTTCGGACGGCGCCGGGCGACGTTCCCCAGGTCGTCTTCGTGAACCACCAGTCCCGAGGAAAACTGGGCAATCCGGACGTTCCCATCTACCTTGGCGGTACGGACGGCTACGCGCCGGATCGGCGATTGCTCGTTTCGGGATGGGGGGCGGTGGAGGCCATCCTGGCCGATTTCTTCGACCGCGGCCAGGTCGATCTGCTCCTTGCCAATTGCGCGGAAAACTCCGTCACCCGCGACCCCGGTTCGTTCCTCTTTCTCGGCAGCGACGACGGGCTGCCATACGAGCCGTCCGTGAAGCTGCCGACCACGAGAGCCCACGGCGTCGCGTGCGCCGATTTGAACCGCGACGGGTATCTCGACCTCGTCTTCTGCGGGTTCGACAATCCGGACTTATTGTTCTTCTACGGCGGAAGCGCCGGATTCAATCTGGGCGAGCCGCGACGGTTGCGGCTGGAATGCGACGGGAAGGTGTATAAGGATCCGCGATGGGTCTACCTGGCCGATTTCAACGCCGACGGCTACCTGGACCTGGTCGTTCCCATGATTCTCGATGACCGCACCATCCTGCTCTGGGGCGGACCGGAGGGCTTTTCCATCGAGAACCGGCAGATGCTCGCCGTGGAGCGCGCCGCCTGCGCCCGCGCGGCCGATCTCGACGGTGACGGCTATTTGGACCTCATCCTTGGCGGGCACAACGTCACGCCCGGCGTTCCGCACGACTCGTTCGTGTACATCTATTGGAACGGACCGGAGGGCCTTCGCGAGGACCGGCGGAGCATATTGCCCTCCGCCGGCGTCAACAGCATGGCGATCGCCGATTTCAACGGCGATGGTACGCTCGATTTGTTCGCCGGCTCCTACAGCGGCGCCGTCAGCCGCGATATCGACAGTTACCTCTACTGGAACCGCAAGGGGACCGGCTTCTCCGAAGCGGATCGCGACCGGCTCTTCACGCATTCCGCCTCGGGCTGCGTCGCCGCCGATTTCAACGAAGACGGCCGGATCGACCTGGCCGTCGCGAACCACAAGGTTTGGGGCGATCACGTCGGCTGGTCCGGCGTCTGGTGGAATGGCCCGGAGGGATTCGACGAAAAACGCATCACCCGGCTCCCCACGCTCGGCCCGCACGGAATGATGCTCACGCCGGGCAACCAGTCCACCCGCGGCGCCGAGGAGTATTACGAGTCGAGCGAAAACCAATTGCCGCCAGGAGCGGCGGTGACGAAGATTTGCTGGGAGGCCGACGTGCCGCCGAAGACGTGGGTGAGGGCCCAGCTCCGGTTCGCCGCGACGAAGGAATCGCTCCGGCACGCCGCCTGGAGCGGTCCCGGCGGAGTCGACTCGTGGTACGCATGCGGCGAGCCGGTCGTGAAATCCGGACAAGCCGGGCGGTGGGTCCAGTACCGCCTGGCCCTGGGGGCGACGAACGGTCTGGACACTCCCCGGGTGAAAGAGGTCACGGTGGCTTGGGCTCGTGGTCCAAGCCGGGATTAGCCGCCAGTCATTTTGGCTTCGTTGTACCCGTGTTTCGCCGGCACCGTTGACCGCCGGGTTCCTCACGAGGGGATCGCGGTACGCGAACCCCGGCTCCGTCTCGGCTGCCCGGACCACTACCAATGCTTGCTGTTTTTCCGCGTGCCGCAGAGGCAGACTTCCATTCCCATGGCCTGGGCCATGGCGGCCTTGGCGAGCAGGGCCTTATCGGCACTCTTCGCGTCGTCGGCGTAGGCGACCTGGATGTGGTTCGCCTTGTGCTTCGCCATGAACTGATCGCGCGAAACGCCGTAGGTCACCGCGTGCATGATGGGCCATTGGGGCGTCGTTTCGTTCCAGCGGCGCTGGGTTTCCTCGATGGGCAGCTCGACGACTCCGGCGCGGCCGAGGTCCATCTTGGGCTTGCCCTTCTCGATGTAAATCCGCGACCAGACGATTTCGCCCGGCTTCGAGATTCCCTTGAGGGTGCCGCCGCCCAGGCGGAAGTACATCCCCGGCTGGCGTTCGGCGGAGGCCCCTTTCCACCCGTCGATGAAGTGGGCCGGGGGGGCGGAGCCGCTGATGAGAAAGACCCAGACGTAGTCCTGCGTGGTGCAGGAGCGGTCCCAGTCCCCCCAGCGGACGTCGTGGAGCGTGTTTTCGACCGGCTGGCCCATCGCCGCGTGGACTCGGTAAGTCATCAGCCCGTCCAGACCGGCGCATTCGTCGACCTCGTTGTAATGCACGACCGGGCGGCCCTCGAAGAGAATCCGCTTGCCGTCGCGGCTCTTCACCGGCGGCCGGTCGGAATTATTGAGCGTTCCCTCGACCAGGTCGCTCGCCGGGAGGAGGTCCTTCAGGCCTTGCTGGTATTGGATGCCGATCAGGTCGCAGCCGAAATCATCGGCGATGCGGACCGCGGCGATGTACATCTTGCACTGCGTGAGAATCTGCTCGTCGGTCAGATCGGTCTCGGGGTTGGGACCGGTGACGAAGGTCATTCCCTTCTCGTTGTACCAGCTTCGGACGGCCTGCGCCTCTTCGTCGCTCACCTGGGTCGTCTCGTAGTAGAGAGCCGATTGGCTCAGCCGCTCTTTGTACACGCCCATCGGGTTGAGGATTTCGTCCTGAATGATGGCATTATACATCCCCATGCAGCCCTCGTCGAAGATGCCCATGATGGCCTTTTCGCGGCGGAGCTGTTCGGCCAAGGCCTCGCCCAGGCGGCGCTCGGCGGACGGGATGTCGACTTTTTCCAGCGGCGCGACGTGCTTGATCGGATGGACGACCTTCCCCTCCTTGAGCCACTTCTTGAGGTTCTTCGTGAATGCCTCGTCACCGAAGTCCTCACTCCACAGGGTGGAATACTTCTTTCCCGCCTTCGTAAGCGAACCGTTGAGGTTGAGCATTCCGACCAGGCCCGGCCACTGCCCGGACCAGTTCGCGACGGTGAGGATTGGGCCCTCGTGGTCCAACAGCCCGGCCAGAACGTGATGCGAATACTGCCAGACGGCCTCGGCGACGATCAAGGGAGCCTCCGGGTCGATCGTGGCGAAGACCTCCATTCCCTCTTTCTGCGAACCGATGAACCCGTGCTTCTCGGCTTCCTTGTAGGGATGGGCGCGGACGAGTTCGTAGCCGGCGTCCGTGACCGCCTTCGCCAGGGCGGCTTCCATTTCCTTTTGGGCTTCCCAGCAGCTTTGATTCGCGGAGAGCCGCAAATCGCCGCTGGCGACCATCAGAACTTGCTTCTTGCCGACCTTGTTCGGCTTCACCGGTTTGGGAATCGCGTACGCCATTTCGGACCTCGCTAGCAGAGAACTGGGGACGGAAAATACCAATCAGACGGTATTCTAGCGAAGGGACGCCCCGGGTGGAAGACCCAAGGGGGCGGACTGGGGGGCCGGGCGCATTTCGCACTTTGTGTTTGGCACGGTTTTTGTAAAATGCGGGTTCGGG
>CAZFQG010000258.1:0-6902 GCA_964520785.1 uncultured Planctomycetaceae bacterium
CCGGCGGATGACGGTAACGATTCAGAAGGAGCTGGCCGAGAGGATCGTCGCGAAACCGCGGAACAAGGACTATGGAGCGCTGAGTATCTGGGTCCAGAGCCAGTGCGACGCGCGGGTCGAGCGGATCATGCCCCCATCGGTCTTCTGGCCCCGCCCCAAAATCGATTCCGCCATCATCCGCATCGACGCGGTCCCTCGCAAACGCGACCGCATCCGCGATCTGGACTTCTTCCACCACTTCGTCCGCGCCCTGTTCTTCCACCGCCGCAAGTTTCTCCGCGCCAACCTCGTAAGTGCGACGAAGGACGCGTTGACCAAGCCGCGGATCGACGCGATCATGACCGAACTGGACCTCGGCCCCACGGCAAGGTCGGAGGAACTCGACGTCGAAACGATGATCCGGCTGTGCGAAAGAGTGAGCGAAGCGATCATTCCAACGAATGAATCACCAGCCCACTGAGCAGTTTCGGATAGAAATACGTGCTCTTTGCCGGCATCCGTTCACCTTGGAGGCTGATTTGGCGGATGTGTTCGACGGTGGCCGGCATGACGAGGGCGGCGAGGGGGTACTCACCGGTCTTCGCGTCCCGGATCACCTCTTCCACCAGGTGGACGTAGTTCGGCTTGGGTAAGTCCTTGCAGCCGAGTAGGTGTTCGAGAACCAGTCGGTGGAGAATCGAAACGCCCAGACTGCGCCATTCCTCGTTATGGTCGGCGGCCACTTCCGCCAGTTTCGCGCGTCCCGCGTCGGTGAGCGTCGCCACGGTCCAGCGGTCGTCCTTCCTCGTATAGAAACAGAGCGTCTCCTGATCGTCCGCCAGTTCCATGTCTTCCCACAATGACTGCGCGCGCTCCGGACCGGTACCGCCGGAGACCCCCGTGAAACACTCGCCCAATTTGCCGGCCAGTTCGGCGGCGTCCGTCTCGGGAACGCCGGTGAACAACCGATGCGTCGGCAACACGGCCAGGCCGGGGTCGTCCATCGCCACGAACATCGTCAAGACGAAATTCGCGGGGTGGTCCGGCGTCATGCCTTGGTCTTGAACGTGCTTCTTGTAGTTGCAGGCTGTTTCGTACCGGTGGTGGCCGTCGGCGATGAAGACCGGCTTCGGCCCCATCACGGCCGCGACCGACGCGATTACCGCCGGATCGTAAACGGTCCACGTCCGGTGAACGACCCCCAAATGGTCGACCGCCTCGAGCGGCGTTTGGCCCGCGATCGCTTCTTCCAGCAGGTTCTGCGCCTCGCACTTCGGGTCGGGGTAGATTCCGAAAACCTGACTGAAGTTCGCCTTGCACGTCGTAAAGAGCATCAGCCGGTCCGCCTTTGCCGCGGAATGCGTCTCCTCGTGGGGAAAGACGATTCCCCCCCCGAACGGCGAGATGCGCAGCCGCGCCATGAACCCTTTCCGGGCATAGTGCCGGTCGCCGACGTCGAACTCCTGATGATAGACGTAGATCGCCGGGTCCGCCTCGTTGAACAGAACGCCGTCGCGCTGCCAGTCGCGGAAACACCGCCGCGAACGCGTGTAGCGGTTGTCATCCTCCGTGTCATCCGGCCTGATCCGGTTCAGAATCAGGCGAACACAGTTGTTCGGATGTTTCTCGTAGAGTTCATCTTGAAGCTCGGGTGAAATCACGTCGTAAGGCGGAGCGATCACATCGCTGAGGTGCCCGACATGACCCAAATCGTAACGGATTCCCCGGAATGCTTGAATCTCGGCCATTCTGTTCTTGGTGGGTGTACTTGGAATACGAATAAGTCAATACGTCAATATCGGTAATGATCCGGTTTGAACGGCCCCTCGACCGGAATGCCCAGATAATCGGCCTGTTTCCGGGTCAGCGTGGTCAGCTTCACGCCGAGTTGCCCCAGGTGCAGCCGCGCAACTTCCTCGTCCAATTCCTTCGGAAGCGTGTGGACACCCAGAGGGTATTCCTCGGGCCGCGTCCAAAGGGCGATCTGCGCGAGCACCTGGTTCGTGAAGGAGTTGGACATGACGAACGATGGATGACCCGTTGCGCAGCCGAGGTTCACCAGCCGGCCCTCCGCGAGCAGAATCACCGAGTGGCCGTCGGGAAAAGTGTACCGGTCTACGAGCGGCTTGATGTTGTCCTTCTCGATTCCCGGATAACTCTCCAGGCCGGCTACGTCGATTTCCAAGTCAAAATGCCCGATGTTGCAGATGATCGCGTCGTTGCGCATTCGCTCCATGTGCTCGGGCAGAATGACGTCGCGGCAACCGGTGGCGGTGACGAAGATATTCCCCCGAGGAGCCGCTTCGTCCATCGTCGTCACCTCGAATCCCTCCATCGCGGCCTGCAAGGCGCAAATCGGGTCGATTTCGGTGATCAGTACCCTCGCGCCGTAAAACCGCATCGAGTGGGCACAGCCCTTCCCGACGTCTCCGTAACCGGCGATCACGACGACTTTACCCGCAACCATGATATCGGTCGCCCGCTTGATCCCGTCCGCCAATGACTCGCGGCAGCCGTAGAGGTTGTCGAATTTGCTCTTCGTGACCGAATCGTTCACGTTTATCGCTGGGCAAGCGAGCTCCCCCTTCGCGTACATCTGATAAAGGCGATGCACCCCGGTCGTGGTTTCTTCGGAAAGACCCTTGATTTGGGGGAGAAGGTGCTTCCACTTCGGAGAATGTACCATCGCGGTCAGGTCACCCCCGTCGTCGACGATCAGCTCGAGCTGTTTGCCGTCCGGGAAAATCAGCGTCTGTTCGATGCACCAATCGTAATCCTCGTCCGTTTCGCCCTTCCAGGCGTAAACCGGCACCCCGGTCGCCGCTATCGCCGCCGCGGCGTGGTCCTGAGTAGAGAACTTGTTGCAGCTACTCCAGGTTACCCGGGCTCCCAGTTCCGTCAGCGTTTCAATCAAGACGGCCGTCTGGATCGTCATGTGTAAACAACCCGCGACGTGGGCCCCAGCGAGTGGCTTTGAACTTGAATACTTCCGCCGGATAGCCATCAGCCCGGGCATCTCGTTTTCGGCCAACGCGATTTCCTTGCGTCCCCACTCGGCCAGGGAAATGTCCGCAACCTTGTAAGGGACCTTCTCCTGAACTTGTGTCATAGCTTTTCTCCTAAATGATTTACTTTTAATTCTGGCACGCGAATTCGAAGTCGCTCAGGGTGATATCCGGAGAGGGAAAGGGGGGATCGGAAAAAGCGATCGTTCCGGCAGTGCGGGCGACATGGATCAGGTATGATACCGAAAAGCCAAGCATGGCAGAAGAGGGATATACGTTTTCCCGTGCCGATACGTAACAATAATGGCATACTTGAAAGACTTTGACACGGAAAGTCTGGATAGAATCCCTCAGCATGGTTCCAATGGCGCGCAATGGACAACGGCGAAAACAGTAAGAAGAACGAGTCGAAACGAGGAGAACCGGCGGGCGGCAGCGGGATCATCTGGTGGGTACTGGGAGCGGGCCTGGTCGTCGCGCTGGTGGTCGCGTTTTTCGGACCCAACCCCAAGCCGACCATTCCGTATGGAGAACTGATCCGGTTGATCGAGCAGGGATCACCAAGGCAAAACCCCGATGCCGGCATTGAAATCACCCGCGAAGTGGGGGGGGAGAAAATCGTTTCGAGGGTCTCCCATCTCAGCGACTTGAAGATCGGACCCAGCCAAATCACCGGAAAGGTCACCCTCCAAATCCTCAAGCCGGAAGACAAGGCGGGGGACCCTCAACAAGCCGTCGAGTTCCAAACCGGCCGACGCGGCCTCGAGGAAGACACGGACTCCCTCGTCCGGTTGCTTCATGAGAAGGGGTTTCACGATTTCAGCGGAGAAGAGGCCCCTAGCGGTCTCGTCCACTATCTACCGACGATCATCTTTCTCGGCGTTATGATCGGGTTATTCGTCTTCATGATGCGTCGCCTGGGAGGCGCGGGCGGGGCCATGGCCTTCGGACGAAGCCGAGGAAAGCTCTATTTTCAAGAGGACATCGGCGTTACCTTCCGAGACGTAGCGGGAATCGACGAGGCGGTGGAAGAACTTGAGGAAGTCGTCGCGTTTTTGAAGACGCCCGACAAATTCCGCTCCCTGGGCGGACGCATTCCCAAGGGGGTTCTCCTGGTCGGCCCTCCGGGAACCGGCAAGACGCTCCTCGCCAAGGCGGTGGCGGGAGAGGCCGGCGTCGCCTTCTTCAGCCTCAGCGGTTCGGATTTCGTCGAGATGTTCGTCGGCGTGGGAGCCGCCCGGGTTCGGGATATGTTCATGCAGGCCCAGACAAAGGCCCCGTGTATTCTCTTTATCGACGAGTTGGACGCCCTTGGGAAGACCCGCGGCGTGAGCGTGGTGGGGGGGCACGACGAGCGCGAGCAAACGCTCAACGCGCTTCTGGTCGAGATGGACGGATTCAGCCCAAACGTCGGAATCATCATCATGGCGGCCACCAACCGGCCCGAGACGCTCGACCCCGCCCTGATGCGGCCCGGCCGTTTCGACCGACACGTCCTGGTCGACCGGCCCGACATTCGGGGACGCGAGGCGATCTTGAAAGTCCACTTCAAGGAGGTGAAGCTGGATGACTCGGTCGACGCGCATCAGGTGGCGGCGATCACCTCCGGTTTCGTCGGGGCCGACCTGGCGAATCTGGTGAACGAGGCGGCCCTCCTGGCGGCAAGGAAGAACAAGCCCGCCGTCACGATGGAAGAGTTCAACGAAGGGGTCGAACGCGTCACGGCGGGGCTCGAGAAGAAACAGCGAGTCATTCATGACGACGAAAAGCAACGCGTCGCCTACCACGAAAGCGGCCACGCCTTGGTCGCGCGGTGCCTGCCGAACACGGATCCCGTGCATAAGGTCTCGATCATTCCTCGCGGGTTGGCGGCGCTGGGCTACACGCTTCAGCGACCGGAAGGAGATCGGTATCTCATGACCCAAACGGAGCTGGAAAGTCGGATTCAGGTGCTCTTGGGAGGGACCGTCGCCGAGGAAATGACCTTTTCCGACGTCTCTACCGGCGCCCAGAACGATTTACAGCGTGCCACGGATATCGCCAAACGGATGGTCATGGACTTCGGGATGTCGCGGCTGGGACGCGTGACCTTCCGGGAAGGCCAGAGCGCTTCCATGCTCGGCGAATCGGCGGAATATGGTCGCGCCCGAGAGCATAGCGAACAGACGGCTTGGGAGATCGACCAGGAGATCAGCCGGATCATCGATGGGAACCTTGAAAAGGTGCGCCACATCCTGGAGAACAAGAGACCAACGCTCGTCGCCATCGCCGAACGGCTGATAGAAATCGAGGTGGTCGACCAAGCCGAGTTGGAGGAGATCATCGAGGGGCACGAGGGAAAATAGGTCCCGTTCCACCGGGCGGAACCCCGGGGCGCGAAGAATGCCGGGGTCGAAATATCCCTGAGGCATGGGCAATCGTTGGATCGGAAGAGGGCGCCGTTCGCGGTTTGAACGAAAACTCGCCCTTCGCGTGTACGAGGACCCGTCCCGGGTCGCGTTACGCGGCGGTTAAGACTGATATAGAATCGAGGAGGACATGGATGCGGATTCTGGGAATTGAAATCGGAGGGACGAAGCTGCAACTGGGGGTCCGAGACGAAAACGACGCGGAATTGACCGCGTTGGAACGTGTTTCGGTTTCCTCCGATTGGGGACCGGAAGAGATTCGCTCGGCGATCGTCGAGGCCGGCCGGGAACTGAAGAAACGTCACGAGTTCGAGCGAGTCGGTATCGGCTTCGGAGGACCGATCGATGCCGCGACCGGCGCCATCGTGAAGAGTCATCAGGTACCCGGCTGGGAGGGGTTCCCGATACGCGCGTGGGCCGAGAGAGAATTCGGCGTTCCCGCGGCGGTGGGGAACGACTCCGATCTGGCGGGTTTGGCCGAAGCCGCCTTCGGGGCGGGGCGCGGTCAACGCGTGGTCTATTACACGAACTGCGGTAGTGGCATTGGGGGAGCCCTGGTCATCGACGGCTCCTTGTATTCGGGTGGACGCGGGATCGCCGTAGAACCGGGCCACCTTCGCCCCGGGCTGGCGTGTGAGTCGGAGGAAGCCACCGTGGAGGCGATCGCCAGCGGTTGGGGAATTACTCGGCAGGTTCAGGCGGCGCTTCGCGAACCGGCCGACCCGACACGGCATGACGTTTCCGAGTTGCTCGAAGCCTGCGGAGGCGACCCTCGGCGGCTCACGACGAAACGGATCGCCGTCGCCGCCTTAGGCGGCAACCAAATCGCGAAAGCGGCGTTCGAACGCGCCGCGGAGGTCTTCGGGTGGGCCGTTGCGCAGGCTGTTACCCTTTTCGCCCCGAATGTCGTCGTCCTCGGCGGGGGCGTTCCCATGGCCGACGATTCGCTCTTCCTCGACCCGGTCCGCCGCCACGTGAACCGCTATGTCTTTCCCACGTTCCGCGGCCGATTCCAGATTCTCCGCGCTCGATTGGGCGAAGAAATGGTCGTGCATGGGGCGATCGCCTTGTGCGCATCGCGATGCGGGCGGTGACCGGCCCGCCTGCGGGCCGTCGGCGCCTTCCCCTGCTCTCCGTTCGTCGACCGCCATGAAAGCAATTGCCGGACAAGCCTCACGGAACTCAAGGCCGTTTCGACCATCCCTGCCAAATCGCTCCTCCCCGGCCTTGTCTTCAAGCGGCTTCCGGCCTAGAATTGCGAAAATCATCCTGGAGACGTCCGCTTAATAAAGCAAAAACCAGGACGGATTGATACACACCTTTCACGGCGGGGGCCGTAGCTCAGTTGGGAGAGCGCCAGCTTTGCAAGCTGGATGTCGTCGGTTCGAGTCCGATCGGCTCCACTCGTAAGCCCTTAAATAGTAAGTACTTAAGACAGAAAATATATTTAAAATACAATATATGAGGTCGATAAAAGTCAGTAATTACTGAATTCTCAATCTGAAAACCC
>CAZFQG010000259.1:0-6876 GCA_964520785.1 uncultured Planctomycetaceae bacterium
TCTTGATTGCCCTGTTATTGCCGGCCGTCCAGGCCGCGCGCGAGGCGGCCCGACGCATGCATTGCACCAACAATCTCAAGCAAATCGGGTTGGCTATGCAGAACTATCACGATGTGCATAATATCTTCCCTCCGGGGGCGGTGAGATCTCCGCGGGGCCATACCTGGTATGTTTTCGTTTTGCCTTTTGTGGAGCAGAAAGCCTTGTACGATGAGGTGGACCCTCGCGGCCAATTGATACCATCATCCGCGCCGTCCTATGGCCCTACGATAAAACAAATGACCACGTTCCGCTGCCCCTCCGACACGGGCGATGACGTCAACAAATGGTATGGGAATTACCCGACGGTCAACTACGTGGCCAGCCGAACCATGTTCAACGCCCCGACCAATTCGATGGGGTGGCCCGCGAATATCCAGATGCGACAAATCACCGATGGGTTGAGCTATACGTTTATCGTAGCGGAGCGAGGTCTGTTCGAGCGCTCCACCGGCGGAATTTGGAGCGGTTGGATCACGACCGCCGGGTGTTTCAATTTCTGCACGACCCGGCCCATCAACACGCCGTTTCTGGCGGCGGACGGCACGCCCACCGGTCCGGTCAACGTCGCACCCGGCTACGACGACTGGTACTCGCGGTTCACGGTCACCAGTCAGCATCCGGGCGGCGCAAACTTCGCGTTCTGTGACGGTTCGGTCCAATTCCTCGGCGAAGACATCGATACGAACCCCAATCTGACAAAAATGGGTCAGGGAGATTTCAAGACGTCAGCACATGGGGAATATGGGAACTACGTCTATCAGAACCTGATCAACTACAACGACGGGAATTCGATCCCCGCCGACGCGTTCTAGCCGTACGAACGAACCGGGAGTAACCATGTTGCGGAACACCACCCTACTGAGCGCCTTGGTGCCGACTGTCGCGGCACTGGTTGCCGCAACAGCGGCGGCACGGACCTCCGTTGCCGGCGACTCCGCCATGGTCCAACTGACCGGCACGCCCGAGGAAATCGGGACCCTCTACGGCCAGATCAACGCCCAGATCATCCGCCACGACTTCGAGGAGATGTACCTCCAGCCGGCGTACGCGGCCGGGTTGACGGACCAAGACCTGCTCGATCGTTCCGCCCAAGCGGTGA
Source organism: uncultured Planctomycetaceae bacterium (assembly GCA_964520785.1). Lineage (GTDB taxonomy): Bacteria > Planctomycetota > Planctomycetia > Pirellulales > Thermoguttaceae > CAZFQG01. The sequence continues at coordinate 1,142 of CAZFQG010000259.1, forward strand.
ACATTATTGGGCAACTGGCGCCGCATTGGCTCACCGAGGCCCGGGCCGTTGCCGCCGCCGCCGGCGTCGACCAGGATTTGTACGTCAGCTATATCGACGGCGTCGTTCGCGATCGGTTTCTGTACCCGCTGCCGGATTGCACTTCGTACGCGGTGTCGCCCGACTACACCGAGGGCGGCGCCATCCTGTTCCACAAGACGCGCGACAACCGGGACTCTCCCCAATCGGCGTACATGGTGGATAGCTCGCTGCCGGACGTCAATAAGTTCATCGCCGTATCGAACGGAACCGGGATCCACGGGATCTCCATGATGGTCAACGAAAAGGGACTCGCCGGCTGTGCCGACTATCCGGCCAACCTTAAGTCGGGCGTGCTGCCCATCGACGACCCGCTCGAGTCGCACCCCGATCAGTATCGCGGCATTATGGCGGCTACCCTCCTCCGCCATGTGGCGGAACGGGCGGAGACCTGCCAGGACGCGCTGGATATCATCACCGACTGCGTGTCCAACGGCTGGTACGCCGGCGGGGACGTGGGCGGCAACCACTGGCTGTTCGTCGACAAGTACGGCGATATCCTCGAGGTCCGCAACAACCCGGGCGACGTGACCTCGCAATGGCGCAACGTCATCCCGGGCAGAAAGGCCTACTTCAGCCGATTCAACGACGGCAACGCCGCCGACCGGCTCAACAACGCGACGGAACCCATCGACTTTCACCTCTTCCACAATGTCTCGCGCAATCCGTCCATCTGCCTCGGCTCGTCGATCTCCGGCATCACGGTGGAGATCGATCCCGACCACCCCGAGCTGTTCACGACCGCGTGGGTCTCGCTGCCGGTCCGCGGCGTCGCGTTCCCATTGTTGATGGGCCAGACGAGCACGCCGCGCAGCCTGCTCGACGGCGAGGCCTACCGGCTGGGCAAGAATGCGAGCGTCGATTTGGCCTTGTGGGAGAGCATCGAGGAGGCGATCCATCAGGAGAAGGAGGATTTGCTGGGGACGGCGGACCCCGCCGACCCCGATCTGCCCCAGACGCTGGATGACTGGTCCAGGAAGTGGCTCGTGGACGTGTATGGGCGTCAGTGGGCCGGGGGCCAGCAAGGGGGCACCTGGAGCGATCCCGGCAACTGGGCTCCCAGCGCCGGGACGGTCGAGACCGACGCCCGAACACGCGTCACTTCGGGAACCGCCGGCACCGTCTCGGACGACATCGTCACGGTGTCTCCGGGGTCGATCACGCTCGGCGGCTCCGACGCGGCCATCGTCGCCCATTCGCTCGACGCGTCCGGCGGAACCCTGAACCTGATCGAGGGGACACTTACCGTAAGCGGTGGAACCTTCAAACCGGCACCCGGCGACTACAGGCTGGAACCCGGTGGAACCGATACGGTGGTCATCAATTTGGAGAACCAGGCGGTGATGGACGTGGCCGGTTACCTGCGGTTCCACGTTGGGGGCACGCTCAACGTCATCGATTCCACCCTCCGCGCGGATGATTTCATCGGCGTCGGCTCCGCAAGCCGCGATAGTAGCATTGGAGAGGCGAAGTTGGTCGTCGACGGGGCGAATGCGCAAGTCATCACCGGCAGGGGCAAGCCGATGTGGATCGGGGGAGCCGGGGAGATCGGCCGCGTTACGGTCCGCAACGGCGGCCGCATCGAGGTCGGCGACTACCTGGGCCTGGCGAAGTCGACGGTCGTCGGCAGTAACGGCGTTCTCGAAATCGACTCAGGCGGCTCGGTCACCGTAAAAGGTGGGGATATCCTCATCGGCACGGAGGGGGTCAGTGGCCAGTCGGCGGAGATGACCCTCGACGGCAGCGGCTCCGCTCTCATCCAGACCGGCTCGGGCTCCCTCGTCATCGGTGCCGCCAGCAATAGCACCGGCCGCTTGACCATCTCCGACGGCATGTGTATCGCGGGCTCCGGCGGCACAATCGTCGAGGCCACCGGCACCCTGAGCCTCGAAGGCGGTACGCTCAACACGCCGTCCGTCGACGACTCGCACGGCGGCACCTTTAGCTTCATCGGCGGAATCCTGAAGGTGAAGGACTTCACCGGGAACCTGTCGAATGACGGCGGCGTCTTCGCACCGGGACCGTCGACGAAGATCAGCTCGATTAGCGGTAACTATACTCAAAACGCGTCGGCCACGATCGAAATGGAACTCAGTGGGACCGTTCCCGGTACCGAGTACGATCATCTGGACATCCACGGCGTCACCACCCTCGGGGGAACGCTCGGCATCGTCCTCGGCGGCGGATTCATGCCAAGCCCCGACGACACGTTCGACCTGTTCGACTATCTCGGCGGCGTCTGGGGGGACTTCGCCAACTATGATCTACCGGATCTGGGAGCGGGCCTCGCGTGGGACGTATCGGCGGTGCCGACCACGGGCGTGCTCAGCGTGACCCTCCAGCCTATCACAGGCGATCTGGACGGCGACGGATTCGTCGGCGGTGCCGACCTGGATATCGTCCGTGCCAACTGGGGGAACTCGGTCCCGGCTGGAGACCTCGCGATGGGCGATCCGTCGGGCGACGGGGCGGTTAACAGCGACGATCTCGATATCATCCGGGCGAATTGGGGGCTTTCGACGGCCACGGTGGTCCCGGAGCCGGGGGTACTCCTGTTACTGGCAATCGGGCTTACCGGGACTGCCATACGTCGGGTAAGATAGTATGATTCCCGCCAACGCGTTCCAAACAGATCAACCCACCACAAGGAAAGGATGTTAGATGCGAAACGCCGCCCCTCTAACCGCCGTCATTCTGCTTTCCGCCGCGCTCGCGGCCCCATTCTGCCTGTCCGCCGAGCCCGCCATGATCCGCCTGGCAGGGACACCCGAGGAGATTGGAACGACCTGGGGGGAGATGAACAAGGAGGTTATCCGGCGCGACGTCGAGGAGAATTATCTGAAGAAGGCGGCCGAGAAGGGGATTTCCAGGGAGACCCTTCTGAAACGTTCGGCGGCTTCGGTGCGGATTATCGAGGAAATCGCCCCGCACTGGCTCGTGGAAGCCCGCGCGGTCGCCCGGGCCGCCGGGGTGGAGGAGGAGGTGTACGTCGCCTATATCGACGGCGTCGTGCGGAACCGGTTTTTGGGCGAGGCCCCGGAGGAATGCACCTCGTACGCCGTTCATCCGAGCTTCACCCGCGACGGCGCCATCCTGTTTCATAAGACGCGCGACAATCGGGACGTGGCCCAGGCGGTGTACCTCGTCGACAGTTCGCTGGAAGGGATTAACAAGTTCATCGCCGTATCAAACGCCACCGGAATGGCCGGGTTCTCCATGATGGTCAATGAGAAGGGGCTCGCCGGCTGCGGCGACTATCCGGCCAACCGCAAGACGCAATCTTCGGAGCTGCATCTGGAACCGGCCCCCGACAAGTATCGCGGCGTGATGGGGGGCACGATTTTGCGGCATATCGCCGAGACTGCGTCGAACTGCGACGAGGCCCTGGCCATTATCGAGAAATGCGTCGCCAACGGCTGGTATGCCGGCGGGAGCGTCGGCGGCAACCACTGGCTCTTCGTCGACCGCAAAGGCACCGTCCTGGAAGTCTGCAACAACCCGGGGGACGTTACGTCGAAGGTCCACACGCAAAAGGTCTACTTCAGCGCCCGGAATAAGAGCGACGCCGCGAAACGGCTACGCGAATCCGAGGAACCGATCGACTTCCATCTCTTCCACGACGTTGCGCGCGATCCGTCGATCTGTCTCACCAATTCGATTTCCGGCATGACGGTCGAGATCGACCCAGCCCGGCCCGATCTGTTCACCTGTGCGTGGATCACGCTCCCGGTGAAGAGCGTGGCGTTTCCCGTGTTCATGGGACAGAACCGCACGCCGGCGTGCCTGCTCGACGGCGAGGTCTATGCGTTGGGGAAGCCCCTCGAGGGGAAGACGCGACTGTGGGAGGCCGTCGAACGGACGACCCATGCCGCCAAAGAACGGCTGGTGGACGACCTAGCCGCCGGTCTTGCCGAAGGGGGCGATCCGGAGGCGACGGCCGATACCTTGGAGGCGTGGTCGGCGATGCAGGCGGGGATGCTGTTGGAGGTTTTGGGGGCGATGCAGGAGGAGGAATAGCGGCCTGTTTCTAAACGGGATTCCAGCGGCCTCTTGAAAGACCCCATTGCAGTCCCGTTCAACGTCGTCCAGGTCTCAAACACCTGTTTCGCGGTACTCCCGGAACCTTCCTCACCCCCTATTGCGTTGCTGGAGAGAAGCGGTCAAAATGGGGAAAGTCGTGCCGTGCACTCGTATTCCCAGGGAGAAACGCTCATGCCCGTCGATTTTACATGCCCACACTGCGGGGCGCAGACGCAGGTCGCGGATCAGTACATCGGTCAGACCGGGCCTTGCGCGAAGTGCGGCCATACGATCACCGTCCCAGGGGTTTCTCCGACGCAGTACGCGCCCCCTCCGGCGAGTAAAGGCGGATGCAGTCCGGCCGTCTTGATCCTCGTGTTCCTGGGCGGGATGCTCTTCGTCGTGCCGATTCTGATCGCCCTGTTGCTTCCGGCAATTCAGGCGGCGCGGGAGGCGGCCCGGCGCGCGGCGTGCTCGAACAACATGAAACAACTGGGCCTGGCCCTGCACAACTACCACGCCGCCTATGGTTCCTTCCCCCCGGCGTATACGGTCGACGAAAACGGGAACCGGCTGCACAGTTGGCGAGTACTCATTTTGCGCTTTGTGGGCCGGGATGATTTGTATCGACAGATCCGTCTGGATGAACCGTGGGACAGCCCTCACAACCGGCAATTCGCCGCGATGATACCGCACGGTTACCAGTGCCCTTCCAGTCCCCATGACTTGGATTCCGGCCAGACCGACTACGTGATGATTACCGGTCCCGGGACGGTGGGGGACGGCCCCCGGGGGACGAAGATGGCGGAGATTACGGACGGAACGTCCCAAACGCTCCTCGTTGCCGAAATGGCCGATAGCGGAATCAACTGGATGGAGCCGCGGGATTACGACACGGCCACGATGCCGCATGTCATCACCCATCCCGGTGACGCGAATTTCGCCCGGGCCCTCTCCAGCTATCACCCTGGCGTCGCCAACGTCCTTTTCTGCGACGGTTCGGTGCAAAGCCTTTCGACCGAGACCGACCCGGCGGTCCTGGAAAGAATGTTCACGAAATCAGGAGACGAAGAACTCCGCCCGTTCGATTTCTGACCCATCGGCCGTGTAGCCCTGAACGTCGACGGCGATGCCGTCCTCCCCGCCGCTGTTGGTGATCTCGTTCTCCAGCCGGTTCCGGTCGGCCGAATAGCCTTGGCCCCGCTCGAGGCGGAAGATGATGCCGCCCTGCCGCTTGAGGTGATGCGGTTATGGCGTATCCAGTTGTCCGTGTCGCGGTGGCCGATCGAAATCCCCTGCTCGTTCTTGTCGATGGTCCGCGTTCTTGGCCGGCAGCAGCCAAACTTTTCCCCCTTGGGAGAGCGGAACTTTTGGGGCTTTCGAGACTTGCGTCGGGGGCGGGTGTCGCGGTTCTGGCTACGGCTTGGCGCGGAGCAGGTCGAGGGCGCGTTGCTGTTGCCCGGTTGCCTGAGTGAGGAGGTAGAATTCGTGGGCCGAATCACCCGAGGGATTGCGAACGCGGACCCGGTTCTTCGCCAGCGTGGCCAGATTGGACCGTGGATCGACGATCCGCGCGGCGATCATCGCGATCGTCCGTTCTCGCGACGGCCGCGAGAAGAGAAGCCCTTCCAGCCCCA
>CAZFQG010000260.1:0-6842 GCA_964520785.1 uncultured Planctomycetaceae bacterium
GATTCTCAGTTTTTGTCACTATGGGGGATGAACAACACTCTTACAGAAGGCCTTGCTCTCAATCGAACTCTGGCGGCCCAATTGGACGTCGCGCCGGGGGATGAGGTTATGGTCCGTTTCTCGCGGCACTCGGGTATTCCCGCCGACAGCCCGCTCGGGCGCAAATCCGAAACCGTCCGCGGTCGCCGGATGGTGGTTGGCGAAGTGATCCCTAATTCTGGTCCCGGGCGGTTCGCGGTTCGCCCAAATCAACAAATGCCGATGAACGCGTTCGTCGACTTGAATACACTGCAACGACTACTGGGATTCGACGGAATCAACACGGTTGCGGTCACCCGCTCCGAGCCGACGGCCCCGCCAGTGGAAAGCACAAGCCGGCTCAACGCCGCATTCCGTCCGCGTTTGGGTGAATTGGGCCTTCACCTTTTCAGCAAGGAAGGAGACGATTACGCGCGGCTGACGTCGGACCGGATGATGCTCGCCGATGCCGAAGCGGCCGCCGCGACCAGGGCACTTCGCGAGCGAGGAATCAGTCGTATCTCGAGCGTCTTCGTGTACCTGGCGAACGCGATCGAATTGGGAGACTCGCAAACGCCGTATTCCACGGTGGCCGCCTTCGACGATGACGAGAATGCCCCCCAAGGGCGTTTGATTGATGACAACGGAAAACCGGTCGGCCCGATTCTCGAAGACGCCGTCGTCCTCAATCGCTGGACGGCCGAGGACCTCGGCGCAAATCCCGGCGACATCGTCCGTTTAACGTATTTCGAGCCGGAGAGTATCGAAGGTCGGACGGTCGAGAAGTCCGTGAATCTGAGGGTGCAGGCGATTGCCGCGATGCGCGGCCCCGGAGCGGATCCCTTTTTGACGCCGGAGGTCGAGGGGCTGACGGATCAGGATTCGATCGCGAATTGGAATCCGCCGTTTCCCTTCGAATCCCGCCGGATACGAGACAAGGATGAACGGTACTGGGACGACTTTCGGGCCGCCCCCAAGGCATTTGTTTCGCCCGAGACCGCGAGCCGTCTTTGGGGAAGCCGGTTCGGGAACACCACGTCTTTGTGCTTCTCTCCACCGGCCGGCACGACGGTGAAGACGTTGGCCGAAGAGCTTCAAGTCGATCCACTCCCTTTCGGATTTCTCTTCCAGCCACTTAGGCGGCAGGGGTTGACCGCTTCCACCGGAAATACCCCATACCAAGTTCTTTTCTTGGCGTTCAGCTCCTTTATCCTCGCCGCCGCGGCGATGCTGGTCGCTCTGTTGTTCCGTCTCGGCATCGACGTGCGGGTCCGTGAAATCGGCCTTTTTCTCGCGGTGGGCGTTGAACCAAAGACCATTCGCAGCCTTTTTTTATTGGAAGGGCTCGTCGCGGCGTTCGCGGGAAGTCTGCTCGGGGTCTTGACGGGGCTTGGATACGCTGGGCTGATGCTGGTCGGCTTGCGGACATGGTGGCTCGATGCGATTGTCACGCCCTTTCTCTCGCTGCACGTCACCGTCGTTAGTCTGGCTGCGGGGTTCGCTGGGGGACTGTTCCTCGCGCTCTTCGCGATCTTCTGGGCCGTCAGAAGCGCCGGCAAGGAGTCCCCTCATTCCTTGCTCGCCGGAAGATTGGAGCACCCCACCTCGGTGTCTGGGGATCACCCGCGAACGTGGAGAGCCGCGTGGGCCGTCGTCGCGGTGCTGGTCCTTTTGGGGCTTTTCGCCGCGAAGGCGGGCGAAGAAATCCGCGCGGGCCTGTTCTTCGGAACCGGGGTGTTGTTTCTCACCGCGGTCTTGATGCTCTTCTGGTCATGGCTCAGGGGGAGCGCAGGAGGAAACTCCTCGAGGGTTCCGGCGGGACGGCTCTCGATTCTGGCGATGCGGAACGCGACCCGGCATCCCTGGCGGAGCGCGCTTTGCGTGGGTCTGATCGGTTCAACGTGCTTCTTAATCCTTTCCGTCAGCGCCTTTCGGATCGACCCTACCGGGAAGCCGCCCTCGCGCGATAGCGGTGACGGCGGGTTCGCGCTGATTGCGCAAACCGATCAGCCGGTGTTTTTCGACGTGACATCTCCGGACGGCCGGGCGGAACTCGGATTTTCCGCGGAGGCCGAGTCGTTGACGGCCGAAGCCGGCGTTTTTCCATGCCGCGTCAAGCCGGGTGACGACGCGAGCTGCCTGAACCTCTACCTGCCGCGGCAACCCCGGATGTTGGGATTGCCCGACGGTTTTCTTCACCGGGACGGCTTCGCGTGGGCCACCGTCCACCCTGACTCGAAGGGGAATCCGTGGAAAGTACTCCAGAAGGAGCTGCCTTTGACGGAAGACGGAATACCGCGGGTTCCGGTGGTTCTCGAAAAAAACACGGCCAATTACATCTTGCATCTATGGGGCGGACTCGGAGAGCATCTCGACGTCGTCAACGCGCGCGGCGAGTCGATTCGGCTCGTCGTATCCGGGCTCCTCGGGGGGAGCATCCTTCAGGGCGATTTGCTGCTGAGTGAAGAGCACCTGCTGCGCCATTTCCCGGAGGTAACCGGTTACCGGATGTTTCTGATCGAGACTTCCCGACCGGATCGGATTGAAGCGGCATGGGGTGAAGCGCTGGGAGAATATGGAATTCGCATGGAGTCGACCGGCGAGCGTCTGCGGCGGCTCTTGGCCGTCCAGAATACGTATCTGTCGACGTTTCAGAGTCTCGGAGGCGTGGGGCTGATGCTTGGGACGTTCGGGCTGGCCGTCGTCCAACTCCGCAACGTCCTCGAACGGCGGCACGAGTTGGCGTTGCTCCAGGCTCTCGGATTTCGCCGCGGTTCCTTGAGCCTGTTCATCCTCATCGAGAACGCGTTTCTTCTGGTCTCGGGGCTGGTTCTCGGCGCGGTCGCGGCCGTCGTTGCGCTATTGCCGCATCTCTTCGGAGGCGAAGCGATAATCCCTTGGGGATCGCTCGCGGCGACACTTCTGCTCGTCTTGCTCGCCGGGTTGGCCTCCAGTTTGTTCGCGGTTCGGGCGGTGTTAAAAACCCCCCTCTTACCGGCCTTGCGCGCGGAATAACTTGAAGAACGTTCCCGAACGCCCAGGCATCCGGGTAGGTTAGGAAACCGTGGCGGACAAGCGCGAAGACCTCGCTACCCGTGGTTTTCGTCCATGCCGTCGATATACCGCCGAAGCCGCTCCAGCTCGTCGGTCACGTCCCTGAGCCGCAGCATGTTCTCCACCCTTTTGAGCAGTTCCACCTTGTTGACAGGCTTCGTGAGGAAGTCGTCGCACCCGGCGGCAACGGCGCGCTCGATGTCTCCCAGTTCATTCAGGGCGGTTACCATGAGGATCATGATCCCCTTCGTCGCCGCGTTCTCCTTGAGCTGCTTGCAGACCTCGAACCCGCTCATCTTGGGCATCATGATATCGAGCAGGATGAGATCGGGCCGGAAATCGACAACCTTCTGGAGGGTGTCCTTCCCATCGACCGCGATCCCGATTTCGTAATCCTTGTCGGCCAGATACGCCTCCAAGAGTTCCACATTCGTCGGATTGTCGTCCGCGATCAATACACGATTGGCTGCCATTGGTTCTCCATTACAGAAGCGGCATTTCGACCGGGTATTGCTTGCACAATTCGCCGACTCCGCCGCGGATACGCTGAATTAGTGTCTCATCGTCGGGCGATTTCAGAATGGAGGTGATCCAGCCGCCGATCGTCTTCATTTCCTCAATGCCCATGCCGCGCGTGGTTAAGGCGGGCGTGCCGATGCGGATCCCGGACGGGTCCAGCGGCTTGCGCGGGTCGAACGGGATCATGTTCTTATTGACCGTGATCCCGCACTTGTCGAGAACCGCTTCCGCCTCGGCGCCGGTAGGGCCGATCGCCGTAACGTCGGCCAGGATGAGATGGTTGTCCGTGCCGCCGCTGACGAGGGCGAGACCGCCGGCGGAAAGAGACTCGGCCAGGGCCTGCGCGTTGTCGAGCACCTTGCGGATGTAATCCTTGAAGTCCGGCTTCAGCGCCTCCCCCAAACAGGCCGCCTTGCCGGCGATGATGTGCATCAGCGGCCCGCCCTGCTGGCCGGGGAACACCGAGCGGTCGATCGCCTTGGCGTATTCCTCGCGGCAAAGGACCATCCCGCCCCGCGGACCGCGGAGCGTTTTGTGCGTCGTCGTCGTCACGATGTCGGAGACCGGAACCGGATCGTCGTGCAGCCCGGCCGCCACGATGCCGGCGTAGTGGGCCATGTCGACCATCAACTTCGCCCCGCATCCCTGGGCGATCTCCGCGAACTTGCCGTGGGGAATTTCTCGCGGGTAGGCGCTGGCCCCGGCGACAATCAGCTTCGGCTTGTGTTCCTTGGCCGTGGCGGCAAGTGCGTCGATGTCGATCCGGTGGGTCTTCTGATCGACGCCGTAGGCCACGAAGTTGTAGAGCTTTCCAGAGACGTTCAACCGCATTCCGTGCGTGAGGTGCCCGCCATGGGCGAGATCCAGCCCCAGGACCGTGTCCCCCGGTTCCAGCAGGGCGAAGTAGACCGCCGTATTGGCCTGCGCCCCGGAGTGGGGCTGAACGTTGGCGTGCTCCGCGCCGAAGAGTTCCTTCGCGCGATCTCGTGCCAGGTCTTCGGCAATATCGACGAATTCGCACCCTCCGTAGTAGCGGCGGCCCGGGTAGCCCTCGGCGTACTTGTTCGTCAGGACGCTTCCGCATGCCTGCATGACGGCCGGCGAGGTGTAGTTCTCGCTGGCAATCATCTCCAGGCCGTTCTGCTGCCGGTCAATCTCCCCGGCAATGGCTCGCCAAAGCTGCGGATCTCGGTCTTTGAGGTAGTTCATTAAATACTCTCAAGAAAGCAAAAAAAGAAGTTGTGGCGCGACGGATTTGATTTTGGAAACACACAATTGTTGGGTATACTTCGACCGGCGTCAACTGGGGGCGTTTCGGTGGGTGAATTGCTCGGCCGGTCGGTTTCCGGTAGCATATACAACAGGCGTTAGTTTCCCCCAACGGAGTCCGTGGCATGTCCGGTTCATCATGTGGTTGCGATGCGACAAGCGGCAAGGAGTCCTGTTGCCGGTGTGGCCCGGTGCGGGTCGTGATCCTTCTGATTGCCGGGGGGCTGGTGATTCTCGGTGCCCTCGCGTACCGGAATCTCCGTTTCGAACGGCCCATCGGCGCCGGGCCGGCCGGCCCGGCGGTGGATGCCGAACCGTTTCAGACGCCGTGGACCGACCGGAAGGTTCTGCTGCTGGGACTCGGCGATAGCGTAACGGCCGGCTTCGGAGTCCGCCACGATCTGTCGTATTTCAACCGCCTGATCGAGAATCCGTCGGACGAGTTCGACGATATGAAGGGGAAGTGCCTGTCGAAGGTCTTGCCGAATCTGACCACCGACAACCGCGCCTTTTCGGGCAGTACGTCGATCCAGTGTCTGGACTTGATCCGCGAGAAACTCGTGCCGCAAGATGATGACGTCTTCGGCCTTGTCGTCATGACGACCGGCGGGAACGACCTGATTCACAACTATGGCCGTACTCCGCCGAAGGAAGGAGCGATGTACGGCGCGACCCTCGCCCAGGCCGAACCCTGGATCGCCAACTACAAGGAACGATTGCACGAAATCCTGGACCGGATGGAGGCGGCCTTTCCCGGCGGATGCTTGATCTTCCTCGCGGACATCTACGACCCGTCGGATGGTATCGGCGATGCGCCCAGCGCGGGACTGCCGCACTGGCCGGACGCGCTGGCGATTCTGGACCGCTACAATGAGATCATCCGCGCCGAGGCGGAGAGCCGCGAAAACGTCATCCTCGTGCCGATGCACGCGGAGTTTCTCGGTCACGGTATTCACTGCACGAACCGATTCGGCTCCCACTACCGCGCGGGCGACCCGCACTACTGGTACGGCGTGAACCTGGAAGACCCGAACGAACGCGGCTACGACGCGCTTCGGCGGCTGTTCTTGATCGCGATCGTGGAAAACCGGGCACGATTCGTGGAGTAAGTAAGTCAACGATTACCGGCAGAGCCGGTCGCTTCAAAGAAGAGCGAGGATTCGTCCGCCACTTAGAACTCGTATAGAATTAACTTCCCGAATTCCCGGGGGCGATCCCGAATTTCACTCCGCTACGCTGCGTGAAAATCAGGATGGGCCCCCCACCTAATTTACGGACAAGTTCTTGGATAGGAGTGTTGTCATGGGAAAAAGACTTCACGGCGGTATTGCCGCCGTTTCGCGCAGAGGGTTCGTCGGCTCGGGACTGGCTCTTGGGGCCGCGTCGGTCGTGGCGCGGGTTTCCGTCGGCCGGGCCGCCGTCGGGGCGAATGACCGGATCCGCCTCGGAATCGTCGGGCTGGGAGTCCGCGGCGCGCACCACGTCAACTGGGTGGCGCGCCACGCGAAGGAGTGCAACGCCTCGGTGGTCGCCGTGTGCGATGTGTGGAAACCGAATCTGGACCGCGCGGCCGCGAGCGTGAAGGACCGTTTCGGCGAGGCGCCGAAGACAAGTACGCGCTATGGGGACTTGCTGGCGATGGACGATTTGGACGCCGTCGTCGTTGCCACGCCCGACTTCAGCCACATGAAGATCGCCCTGGCGGCACTGGAGGCCGGGAAGGACGTCTACATCGAGAAGCCGATGTCGCTGAGCGTGGAGGAGGCGAATCGGGCGATCGACCTGACCCGGGAGAAGCAGGCGGTCGTTCAGATCGGTACCCAGCGGCGCAGCGACGGGATTCTCGCCGCGATGCGCGAGTTGCTGAAGACCGGCGTACTCGGTCCGATCAGCCGCGTTTCCATGGAGTACAACTTCAACGAACCGCGGTGGGCGCGGACGTACGCCGACTGCAAGAAAGAAGATACCGATTGGGACGCGTT
>CAZFQG010000261.1:0-6772 GCA_964520785.1 uncultured Planctomycetaceae bacterium
TTTGGATCCGCCCGCCCGCCGAATCATCCAGGAAGAAAGCCTCACCCGGATTGGGCGTATTCGGTTGGATGGCCAGGCCGCCGGTCGTCACCACGATCCAGGTGCTCTGGCCAGCCGGGGGCGTCGGGCTGTCCGGCGCGTAAGAGCCGTCGTAGCTCCACTCGATCGTAGCGGCTTGGGCCGTCCACGACAACAGGGCCCCAAGGGCCAGCGCGAGCATGCCCAATCGGGTTACTCCGAGTTTGCGGTACAAGATGCGTGTCATCACAATTCTCCTTCCAGCGCAAAAAAACGAGAGAAACGGAAGGACACCCGATAACAAACAGGGGTATCCAAAAAAGCAAGAAAATAGAACCCGCCGCAGCTTGCCGCGGCGTACCGGAAATGGTTTTTTGAGAAAGACTCAACTGCTCGGTGTGTGAGGTGCGTCACTGCCGCTATTTCCTCTCGAAACACTTACTTTGCCCGACCCTCGGAAAGGAAAAACGCCGGGTTCGGGCGGGAGTACTTGATTCCCTTCGGCAATATCGCTATAGTATAATAACTTGGAAATGGAATGTCAACGGTTTGCATGCGGGCATTCCCAAGAATCGCCAATTCATTTAAGTCCATTAAAACAAGGGCTTTAATGGTTTGTTTAGGAATAATTGTTCAGGAGTTGTAAAATGTTTTGGTTTTTGATATGGCAAACTACCGCTTTGATCCACTGACGCGCGCCGAGGGCGAGTCGGCCACGCCTGGTGTGACGTTGACCCAGAGGGTCTACAATACGCTGCACGAAAAAATCGTGACCGGGGAACTGCGCCCCGGGGTCCGGCTGGTGCGCCGCGAGCTGAGCAGGCGGCTCGGAGTGAGCCCCATGCCGGTGACCGAGGCGCTTCTGCGTCTGGAAAGCGAAGGGCTGGTCGAAAGTAGGCCGCTGCACGGTTGCCGCGTGCCGATTTTGACCATCGATGATTTGCGCAACGACGAAGTACTCCGCGAAGCGATCGAAAGCCAGGCCGCCCGGCTCTGCGCTGAAAACGTCGACGACGATGGTCTTCTCCGGCTCACGAGCAAGGCTAGGCTGGCCGACCGCATGATGAGCCAAGGCGATCCCAACTCGACGCTGGGGATGCAAACCCACCTGGAATTCCACGTCGAAATCACCTATCACACGGGCTTCCACCGATTGAGCGAGGAACTCAAGCGGCTTTGGTTCCGGCGGCTGATGCGGTTGAACTGGCTCAAAGCCACCCGGTATCGCCGCCCGCCGGCGGATTGGCACCAACAGATCGTCCAGGTTCTCAGACGGCGCGATCCGGAACTCGCCGACGCGAAAATGCGCGAGCATGTCCGCTTCGGCACGGAACATGATCGCCTGGCGCTGAAGGAACTTCTCGGGAGAGAAGCCGAGGACGGAAATGGAGAGGCCGAGGAAGAACCCTAGAAACTGACGCAAGAACATCGGGTACCTCCAACCTAAGAGAGAAACCCAAATGCTACACCTACTTCGACGCTGCCAGGCCGTCGCGGCTCTGGGATTGGTTCTGGGATTATCGTGCGTTGCGGCAACGGCCCCCGCGCAGGACTGGCGGAACATCCGCAACGGGCTGGAAATCCCCAGCGAGAACTACGCGGACCAGCCCTATATTGTCCAGAGCCGTGATGGAAACAACCATTGGCTCGCGGTCGTCACGACCGGGATCGGCAACGAGGGGGCCCTGGGCCAGCATGTCGTGGCGACCAGCAGCACGGATCAGGGCCGGACCTGGTCTCCCCTCGTCGACATCGAGCCGGCCACCGGTCCCGAATCCTCTTGGGCGGTTCCCTTGATTACCGATTATGGCCGGGTCTACGCCTTTTACACGTACAATGACCTGCGGGACCTTTATCCCGGGGATCCGCGTCTGAACGGTCTTCGGTTGGACACGAACGGAGTCTACGCCTACCGCTACAGCGACGACTTCGGCCAAACGTGGTCACAGCGGCGCGAGCTACCCTACCGAAAGACGTCCGTCGACCTGAACAACAGTTTTCCCGGCTTCGCGCCCGGCGAGGTCAACATGTTCTGGGGTGTGAACAAGCCATTTGTTCAGGATGGAAACGCCTATTTCGCGTTCACCAAGATCGGCACCTATTTTCTGGGCAACTCCGAGGGGTGGGTCTTCAAGAGCGACAACGTGATGACCGAGACCGACGTCTCGAAAGTCAACTGGGAGTTGGTGCCGGCCGGGGACTTCGGGATCAAGAATCCGGCGTTCGGGTCCGTCCAGGAGGAGCACGTGGCCGTGCCCATGAACAACGGTGGGCAATACATGGTATACCGGACGACCACCGGGTTTCCCGCCTATTCCATCAGCACCGACGGCGGCCGGTCGTGGTCGGTACCGGAGAGAATCGCCTATTCTCCGGGAGGAAGCCGCCTGGTCAAGAACAGCCGGGCCAATATCAAGGTCTGGCGGACAAGCGGAGACAAGTACTTGATGTGGTTCGTGAACAACGGTACGACGAGTTTCGAAAACCGGAACCCCGCCTGGCTCTCCGGCGGCATCGAGATCGACGGGAACATCCACTGGTCTCAACCGGAGATCGTGCTGTACGATCCGACACCCCGCACGCGATTCAGTTATCCGGATTTTCTCGAACACGAAGGCCGCTACTGGATCACGGAGACCAACAAGACGACCGCGCGGACGCACGAGTTGGATCCCACGTTACTCGATGGCCTTTGGAACCAGTTCACCAACGAGTCGGTGGCGGCGGCCGGCCGCGTGATCGATCTCGACTTGAGCGGCGGCGGCGCCGAAGTGCCGCTGCCGCCTCTTCCCAGCCTGATTGACGGCGGATTGAGCCTCGATTTCTGGGTGAAGTTCGACGACCTCGACGCCGGCCAGATTCTCGCCGATAACCGCGATTCCAAGGGGAAGGGCTTCGTCTTGCGGACCACGAACGACGCCCGGCTTGAACTCTTCCTCAACGACGGGTCCCGCACCGCCAGTTGGAACACCGATTTCGGCGTCCTCGGCACCCGTGGGTATCATCACGTAGCGGCGATCGTCGACGGCGCGGCCAACGTGATTACGTTCGTCGTGGACGGGAATCTTCTCGACGGCGGCGGAAGCAGGGCGTTCGGATGGACCTTCTTCGACCCCGCTTTGGGCAACGTCAACGGCGCCGAAACGCTGCGCATCGGTGAGAGTCTCCACGGCCGATTCGGCGCGTTCCGTGTGTATGACCGTTACTTGAGGACTTCCGAGGCGGTCGGGAACTTCAACGCCTTCACGCCTCCGCCGCCGGAACCCCCGGAGCCGATCGCCCCCCTCTTCTGCGACGGAACGTACTATCCGTATATCCCCGATCCGCCGGAAGGACAGACGACGTGGAACCAAGGGGGCGCCCTCCTGACACCCACGGTAAACGGCACCGAAGGACACCTACGCCTGACCGATTCCGGGACGGGCGGAAACCAGCGAATAGAAATCAGCCACGTGTTGCAGGACATCTCCGACATGGAGTGGACGTTCGAGGCGCGGCTCGATATCCTATCCGCGTCGGCCTCGGGGTCGCTAACGCCGTTCGCCTTGGGTGTTCGTGACGAAGGGGGCACCGGACGCGCTTTCCTTTTGATGTGGTTCAAGGACGGGCTCTACTTCGGGGACAACAGCGCCGGCAAAAACGGCAACTCGATTCTGATCACCGACACCAACTACATAGGTGATGGCTATCACACGTATCGCGTCGAAAAGAAAGCGAACGCCCTTGGGACCGGTTACACGGTGCAAGTCTACGTCGATGGCGAGGAAATGTTTGACGCGCCCCTGTCCTACACGCGTTTCGCCTTCGCCGCCAGCACGACCGGGTTCGGGTATTTCGGATCGTCCCCCGGCACGAGCGACGTACTTCTGGACTATATGGAGTTGTACATGGGAAACGTTCCGCTTCCCGGCGACCTCAACGGCGACGGATTGGTCGGCAGCGCGGATCTCGATCTGGTGCGCGCCAACTGGGGTGCTTCCGTCACGCCGGGCGATCTCACGATGGGGGACGCCTCCGGGGACGGTCTGGTCGACAGCGCCGACTTGGACATCGTCCGCGGCAATTGGGGTCAAACGACTTCGGCCCTCGTTGGATCCGTCCCCGAACCGACAGCGGCGGGCTTGCTGCTGATGGGATTGCTTTGGGCCGGAACGCGGAGAAGGATCGGAACACGTTGACGGGCAATGGTTTATCGTTTTGTCCGGAATCACCCAGTTTATGTGAGACACGACAATGTCCTATTGCACCGAGCGAGCGGTCGGAGTTCAATGTTGCACTGCGACGCTGCTCATGCGATCGCGGGTTCTGATCATCGTTGTCCTCGGCGCGTCGGCCATGTGGTGTTCCCTGCCACCCCAACCTTCTTCCGCGGCGGAGGGGCTTCTCGGTCACTGGACGTTTGATGGCGTCGAGGGCGGCCGCGCCGCGGACGCATCGCGTGCCGGCCGGCACGCGCTGGTTCATGGAGCAACCTCCGTGGATGGTCAGGCCGGCAAGGCCCTGGCTTTCGACGGTCGCGACGACTACGTGGCGCTGGGCGACTTGGGCGTCCAGGAATCGGCGACCATTGCCTTCTGGATGAGAGGCCAAGATGTCGGCAAGAATGACGACTGGCAGGGCCTCGTGACGAGCGACGATTGGGAAGAGGGGGTGTTCCATGTCGGCGTGCGAGAAGGGAGCGTAAGTGCCATCCTCCACCTGGGCGACCAGCGCCGCGCCTGGCTCCGGAGTCCCACCCTGGAAAACGACCGCTGGTACCACGTGGCCGTCGTGACCGATCGCCAGGGGCGAACGATCCGGCTGTTTCTAAACGGACAAGAGGAAGACGCGTTCGATTTCGCCGGGGAGATGCCGGAAATCAAACTGCGATCTCAAGTTGCGGGACGCGAGTCGGTCGAGACGGAGCCGAGTCGCTTCTTCCGCGGAACGATCGACGAGGTGCGGATCTACGGTCGCGCCTTGGCTGAGCCCGAAGTAAGGCGGTTGTGCCCGGGAGCGGAGCCCCTCGCCGCCCGCGATCCACGTGATATCCGTACCGGATATCGCATCCCAGACGAAGGCTACTGCGATCAGCCGTACGTGGTGATCACCAACGACGGAAATTGGCTCTGCCTGTTGACCACGGCCGGAGGACACGAGGGTGCGGCCAACTCGCGCGTGGTCTCCACCATCAGCGAAGACCAGGGCCGTACGTGGTCGAAGCTGGTCGAGCTGGAACCGGTGGACGGCCCGCCGGCCGTCTATTCCCTCCCGGTCGTCGCTCGAAGCGGCCGGGTTTACGCGTTCTACAATTACAACGGTGACAACTTTCAGTGCCCCGGGCGGAGCGATTGCGTGGGCTGGTTCGTCTACAAGTACTCGGATGACAACGGGCGCACCTGGTCGAAAGAGCGGTATCGTCTGCCCATGCGGATGACCGCCGTCGACCGGACCAACACATTCGACGGCAAGGTGCAGATATTCTGGGGGATCGGCAAGCCGATCACGTTTGGCGACAGCATGATGTTCGCCTTCAGCAAGTGCGGCAAGTACCTCATCGATCGCTCGGAAGGCTGGTTCTACCGTTCCGACAACATCCTGACCGAGCCGGACGTGAACAAAATCGAGTGGCAGTTGCTGCCCGACGGCGACGTGGGCCTCAAGAAACCCGAATACGGCGAAGTGCAGGCGGAACAGAACATCGTTCCGATGAGCGACGGATCGATCTACTGCATGTACCGCACGGCCGGCGATCACCCCTGCCACGCCTACAGCCGCGACGGAGGCCACACCTGGACGATGCCTCAGTACGCCACGTACACGCCCGGCGGCCGAAGATTCAAGAACTCCAGGGCATGCCCCAAGGTTTGGCGGACCAGCAATGGCAAGTACTTGTTCTGGTTCCATCACCACGGCGCCCATAACAATCCGTATCGGGGAAGAAACCCCGCCTGGCTCAGCGGCGGAATCGAAAAAGACGGTTTCATCCACTGGTCCCAGCCGGAAATCGTTCTTTATGATCTCGCTCCGGAGAACTGCCTCTTCGATCCAGAAACGGGTATCCCCGGGCCGGGCGGAGGCATGAGCTATCCCGACTTGATCGAGCAGGACGGCCGATACTGGATAACCGAAACACAGAAGACGGTCGCCCGAGTCCATCCCATCGACACGACGTTGCTGGAAGATCTTTGGAACCAGGGCACGGTGAAAACCGTGGCCAAGAGAGATTTGGCATTGGACTTGGGGCCCGACGAGATCGCCGAAGGCGAAGCCGTCATGCCCACGCTGCCGAGCCTAGCCCAAGGCGGCGGTTTTTCCATCGACTTCTGGATCAAGCTGAACGAGTTGGCCGCGGACCAAATCATTGCGGACAGCCGCGATGCCTCGGGCAAAGGTTTCGTGGTCAAGACGGCCGAACACGGCACCATCCGCATTGAAATGAGCGACGGGAGGAACGCCGGCTTCTGGGCGTGTGACCGTTGCGTCATCAAGCCCGATACGTGGCATCACGTCGCGATCATCGTCGACGGCGGGCCGGACATCATCAGCTTCGTGGTCGACGGGATTCTCTGCGACGGCGGCACGTATTGCATCTACGGTTGGGGACGCTTCACTCCCGAGTTGAACGATGTGAGCGGATCGAAGAGCCTGCGACTGGTACCTTCGCTGGACGGTCAACTGAAGCGACTGCGAGTTTACAGGCGCTACTTGCGGACTTCCGAGGCCGTAGCTAACTACCTGGCGGAGACGGGGGAGTTCGAATGAAAGGAAGAAA
>CAZFQG010000262.1:0-6724 GCA_964520785.1 uncultured Planctomycetaceae bacterium
CCCGGGAATGGGATATCCGCTTCCAACAGCCCTGCGATCTTCCGGTTCTTGAAGAAACGCTTAAACGGGTCGAGAAACGCTTACACGGGTCGGGAGCCTTTACGGTCGACAACCGTGGCGGGGGAGGATAATCTTCGGCAACGCCGATTGGCAGCAGCGTACCGCGCAGCAGTTAGGCCTCCAATCGACGCGTCGCCCTCGCGGTCGCCCCCGGCCCTCTACACCAGAACCAAAGTAAAGACTCCCCACTTCTTTGGACGTTCGGGAATAGGCTCGCAGGCGAACAAGTTATCGCGGATGTCCGCGTTGATTTCGAACTTCAACCGGGGGACTATTCGTTCGACAACGTCGCGGACTTCTTTTCCGTGGCCTTCTCGCTTTCTTCCAGCGAGGACGTCGGGTCAACCGGGCGAATCGGGATTTCCACCTCGAAGTAGTTGCGGTTTCGGGGGACAAAGGGGCTGTTATACGCCATGACCCGCATCTGGCCGTCGGATGCGTAACGTTCTTTGTTGACTTCCAGCCACTTCTCCAGGCGATCCCTCGCGGCGGCGACCGATTCCGAATTCTGCGGGCCGCGAACGCCGGTATTCACGACGGTCATTGGCGGTACGTCGATCACTTCGACGCTGCCGTCGCGCCCCACCTGCCCGACCTCCGGATTGTTGTAGAGAAACGCCATGCTGCTCTCGCGCGGGCGTTCCCCATCGGCGTAGCGCATTTCGACCGGAGCCGTCACCGGAATATCGTTCTTCATTGATGTGCGAGAACAGCCTCCAGAAACTGCCCATGGCCTTGGCGTCGGCCTCGGCCTTCCGGTAGGCCGGATATTGCTTGATCTGGACGTCTTCGACCGCAGTATACTCCGGAAAGCCCTCCGGCATCTCGGCTTCGACAATCGGCTTAAACTGAGCGTCGCTTCCGCGAGCCTGAGTCGCGAAGATCGCCAAGAACCCCACCAGAGGGGCAAAAACGATCGATAAGGCCATTGCGTAACAACTGTGCATAGTCATGTTAAAATCTCCGTAAAGGTAACTTCTTGCTTTCTGAAGCGGTCCACATAAGGGTATTCGAGGAAACGCCGGCACCGGATTCGCGGGTTCCGGTTGCCCGCGGACCCTCGCAAAATACCTCTTTCTAGGGGGAGGCCGATTTCATCTTGACTCGGTTTTGGGTTTGCCGGTATAGTCCCGCGCGCTGCGGTGCTTGCGGATTGCGCCGAGGTAGCCGCCGTGCTGAAGGGCCTTGGGGACGCCTTTTGAGCCGGGGTCTAGTGATTGGTATGCAAGAAGTTGAAAAAAAGCGCTTTAGGGAGACGAAATGGCCGGTAAGATGGAACGAATTTGCGCCAGTGCGAAAAAAAGGAATGTCAATCGCCTTTGGAGGCTGTTTTTCGGCGGGGTGTGCGTCATCGCGGTGGCCGTCGCCGTAAAGTCGCTTCAAGACGATCCTCAGGCCGAGGCGAACCCACTCCGCGGGCAGAATCCGCCACCGTCGAATGCCCCGCGGACGACGAATCCACCGGAGAAATTGACGAGCATCCCACCCGCCGCTTCCGTGTCGGCCAAGAAAAACGAGAATACGTCGCGGATAACCCTGCGTGCCGCCGCCGGCGCCCCATCCGAGGAGAGGCCGGCCGCCGCGCAGCAACCACCGCGATTGGCGCCGGTCACCCGCGAGGCGAAGCCGCTTGAGTCGAAGCCCGCGCCGAAGCCGACCCGTCAAGCGTCTTCGCCGAAACAGCGAAGCGAACCGGTGGGCGTGAGTTTCGAGGTGTCGAAGACGCAGCCGGTCGCGTTGCCGGAAGAGCGGATTTTCACGGAGGACGACAAGCCGATCGTGGCCGTGGTCAATAATGAACCGATTACCAGGGAACAACTCGCTCGCGAGTGCCTGCTTCACTACGGGACTTCGGTCCTGGAGCGGATCGTCAATAGGTGGCTTATCGCACAGGCGTGCGTCCAGGCGAACATCGCGATCACCGACGCGGAAATCGACGCGGAGGTGGAGCGGGTCGCCTCGCGTTTCGGCCTTCCGGTGGACCGCTGGCTGAAAATGCTCGAGCAGGAACGAGGGATTTCGCCGCGACAGTATTCGAAGGATATCATCTGGCCGACGCTGGCACTGCGTAAACTGGCCGGCGAACGGCTCGAAGTGACTCCGGAGGAGCTGAAAAGGGCCTACGAATCGCAATTCGGTCCGGCGATACGTGCCCGGCTGATTTCGACTCGCGACAAGGCGAAGGCGGAGAAACTCCGCGAGGCGGCGGTCGCGAATCCGGAGGAGTTCGGCAACTTGGCGAAAGATCACTCCGAGGACGTCAACAGTGCCGCGGCGAAAGGGATGATCCAGCCGATCCGTATGCACGGTACCTACGAGGAGTTGGAGGAAGCCGCCTTCGGAATGAAGGACGGAGAGATCTCGCCGGTTATCCACGCGGCCGGCCAGTATATCATTCTCAAGCGCGAGGGATTGATCGAAGCGAGGAATATCCCGCTGGAGCACGTGGCTCCCCGGCTCGATGAGATGATCCGGCAGAGCAAGCTCCGCACGGTGGCGGCCGACGTGTTCCGCGAGCTGCAGGAAGGGACGAAGGTCCAAAACGTATTCAATGATCCGGAAACACGCCGGGAGATGCCCGGCGTCGCCGCCGTCGTGGGAAACCATCGAATCACTCTTCGCGAACTGGCCGAAGCCTGCCTGGAACGCCACGGAGAGGAGACCCTCGAGGGCACCATCAATCGGACCCTTATCAAGCAGGCCTGCCGCCGTCTCGATATCACGGTTACCGAGGAGGAAATGGACGAGGAGATCGCGCGAGCCGCGTCGCTGGCGTTGCCTCCGAAGGCGGACGGATCGCCCGATATCGACGGTTGGATCGCGCAGGTGACCGAAGCTCAGAACGTCTCGCCGGAGGTTTACCGCCGCGACTCAGTATGGCCCTCCGTGGCGCTGCGCAAGCTCGTCGGCGACAGGGTCGGCGTGACGGAAGAGGACATTCAGCGCGGATACGAGGCGAATTACGGTCCACGCGTCCGTTGCCGGGCTATCGTGATGAACGATCCTCGCCGCGCGACGCGCGTTTGGGACATGGCCAGGAACGATCCGAGTCCCGAGAACTTCGCCAAACTGGCCGAGCAATACTCGATCGAGAGTAGTAGTCGTGCCCTTGGCGGCGAAATCCCCCCGATCAAGCGTCATGGAGGACAACCCGCTCTCGAACGCGAGGCGTTCCGGCTTCAGGAAGGGGAACTCTCCAGTATCGTGCAACTGGGGGATAAGCAAGTCATTCTTCTGTGCGAAGGATACACGGAACCGACCAAAGTGGAACTCGCGGAAGTCCGCGAACTGATCATCGAGGATATCCTCGAGAAAAAAGTACGGATCGCCATGGCCGAGACGTTCCGCTCGCTCCAAGAGGACGCAACGATAGATAATTACTTGGCGAATACCTCGCAGTCGCCCCGGACGAAGCCCAAGAAAGTGGCCAACGTTCCTGAGTTGCAGCAGATTCCGGGACGGTAAGTCCGAGGACGCAGCCGGTGTTCGCCGGGAAGGTTCCGCTTGCTGCTTGTCGGCCGGTTCCCGAGTAGGCCCGTCAAGCCGTTGGGGAGCCCCCCGCCCATGCCATGCCATCATGTGAGTTGAGCAAGTTTCGCATCGTCGTTTTTTTTTCGTGCCACAGGAGAGTCGGATGACCAGCAAAGAACGCCTCCTCCTCGCCCTCGCCCGGGAGAAGCCCGACCGCCTCCCGGTCACGCTCCATCAGTGGCAGCAGTATCATCTCGATACGTACATGGGCGGCTGCGATCCGCTGGAGGCCTTCCGCCGCACCGGGCTCGACGCGGCCATTCAGTATTTCGAGGCGATGGGGCAGTTTTGGATTCCCAACGCCGAGAAGTTCGCGCTCAATACGCCGCAGTGGCGGGATGAGATGACGGTGGTCGACGCCGACCCGGAGAATAAGATCGTCCATCATCGGATCGTCACGCCGGACGGGGAATTGACCTACAAGACGGGGGCGGACCGGAAGACGACCTGGATTACCGAGTATCTCATCAAGCGCCGCGAGGACGTCGACCTGATCGAGCGGTACATGCCGGTGGCGGCCCTGGACAAGGCGGCCATCGCCGTGGAGTACGACCGGATCGGCGACGCGGGTATCCTGCGGGGGTTCGTCTGGGGCGATCAGGCCGGCTGCTGGCAACACGCCTGCTGCCTGATGGACGTCCAGGACTTGATCATCGAAACGTACGAGAACCCCGACTGGGTCCACCGCCTCCTCCGCGTGCTGCTCGACAAGAAGCTGCGGTTCATCGAGGAATCGCTCGCCGGAGCGAAGTTCGACCTCATCGAGACGGGCGGCGGCGCGAGCAGCGACACGGTCATCTCCCCTAAGCTGCACCGCGAGTTCTGCCTCCCCTACGACCGCGAAATGCACCAGGCCGTCCACGCCGCCGGCCTCAAGACGACCTACCACACGTGCGGCGGGATGATGCACATTCTCGACCAGATCGTCGAAAACGAGACCGACGCCTCCGAAACCCTCACCCCACCCGGCTGCGGCGGGAATATTACCGATCCGGCCGCCGTGCGCCGCGCCTTCGACGGCCGCGTCGCCCTGATCGGCGGGATGGACCAGTTCAACATCCTGACCACCGGCACGCCGGACCGGATTCGCGCCGAGGTCCGAAGGTTGTTTGAAGGCTTCGGGGCCGACGGCGGGTATATCCTGTCGGCTTCGGATCATTTCTTTGAGACGCCGCCGGAGAATTTGAGGGTGTATGCCGATGCAGCGAGGGAGTGTGGGTATTAGAAGAAAGGAGTCCCACTATGGACACTCAAACCCTCACGGCGTTCTTCATGTGGTGTACCATTATCAACGCGGCACTCTTGAGCCTCTCGATCGTGATGATGATCACCATCGGCGACCTGGCTTACCGCATCCACTCGAAGTGGTTCCCCATGCCGCGCCAGACGTTCACCGTCGTGATCTACTCGTTTCTCGGTCTGTACAAGGTGCTCTTCATCGCCTTCAATCTGGTGCCGTGGGTGGCGCTGTTGATTGTGGGGTGAGCCGATGCTTTCCGCCACCGACCAATGGGGCCGGCGTCGTCAAATCCAGAGTTTCCGTCGGTGAAATCCGTTGCGGAAACAATGCCTCGCTGGAAACAATGCCTCGCTGGGAAGAGCCGGAGGCCGGTCACCGCGGCAAACCCCGTATTCCCGAAATAGACCCGATCGCGAAACCACTGAACCAAAATCACCCGTAGGGGGGGCACATGAGGTGTTTTTCGGTCATTGCCCCCCCCTTGGTAACCTATACTTGCTTTGAGGCAGGCCGGGCTGGGCGAGCGTGGAGTGCGCGAGAGGATCGGGGTCAAGGAGAACCGCGAGTCGTTTCGATAATGGAAATGCCCTATAGGTGAACACCTTCAAACGGAATACATCCGATGACCGAATCCCATTGCTGCGTTGACGAACCGATCGTCGGTTCTCCTGAGTTGGACGAGCGGATCGGCGTCCAGATGCCCCTGCTGACTGGGAACCCCACCGCGGAGGAAATCCAGGAACGGATGGCCGGATTGGAGGACCGTCTGGACGCGATCTGCCGGAAAATCAGTCTTGGCGGCTATCATCAGACGGATACGAAAATCCATGACCTCAACCGCCTCGGCAACGACTTCGCCAAATTGGAATACTACCTATTTCTCGGGGATGACTCGCTGGCGGAATTCTACCCGCTGCTCGACCTGTTTACCCAGCGGCTTCAGAGGACCGTTGCCGCTACCAGGGGAGAGATCGCCGCCGGCAAGTGAACGAAGGTCCCGGGGTTCTTGCTGCGCTGGGTTTTGGGGCATGCCGGCCGTATGGGCGTCACGCCCGGGACAAGTACTCACCGGTCCGCGTGTCGACCTTGACGCTCTCCCCTTCTGAAAGGTACTCGGGAACTTGAACGATGAGCCCGGTTTCAAGCGTGGCGGGTTTGGTCCGCGACGTGGCGCTGTTTCCCTTAACGCCGGGGTCGCACCGAGTCACTCTTAGTTCCACGGTCAAGGGGACCTGGATTCCGATACAGACGTCGTTATAAACCATCGCGGAGACGCCCTCGAGCTGCTCCGTGACGTACTGCATTTCCTCGGTGACGTCCTCGTGGGGAATCTCGTATTGTTCGTAGGTCTGCTCGTCCATGAAAACGTAGTTCGACCCGTCGGAATAGAGGTACTTCACCGCACGGCGGACAAAGTCCGCCTCGTCCAAAGATTCTCCACCGCGGAGGGTGATATCCACCTTCTGTTTGGTTGCCAGACTTCGGGCACGGTACTTATAAAACGTGCTCGCCCCGCGAGCCGAGGGGGATTGGACGGTGACCGATTCAATAACACACGGCCCGCCGCCGTAATTAACGATGCTTCCACGCTTGATGTCCTTGGCTAGCATTATTCTGTCCTTTATCTCATTTTCCTCTCTTGCCGTCCGGCGGCACCGTCGCCCCGCCCGGTTGTTCACAATGGGGTTACGATATCAAAACATTGAAACCTGTCAATATTGCCGGTTTCTCCTATTGACCGAAATGGCGGCGACGATATACATATTTGAATTCTGAAATAGTTTCTCACATGTTTCCCGATTGTCGGGGACACCGATGGCGAATTCGCGGACTCCCCTGATCGGAAAGGGACATTTCCTCACGGTTCGAAGTTCTCGGGTCGCTATCCGGTTT
>CAZFQG010000263.1:0-6690 GCA_964520785.1 uncultured Planctomycetaceae bacterium
CGCGAAAGCATACCTTTCGCCGGCCCCTACACGGTTTTACGTTGGTCGAGCTTCTGGTCGTCATCGCGATCATCGGAATCCTCATCGCCCTGTTGTTGCCGGCCGTGCAGGCGGCGCGCGAGGCCGCGCGGCGGATGCAGTGCTCGAGTAATCTAAAACAAATCGGCGTCGCCATGCATAGTTACCACGATGCGCAGGGAACTCTCCCCCCCGGCGGCTACTCGTGCTGTTGGGCTTCGTGGCCCGTCTTTTTGATGCCCTATCTGGAACATCAGGCGGAATACGACATGTACGTCTTCGAGGGAACCTTTACCACGAACCAGTATTGGACGCCCATGAACGCCAGAGTCTGCGAGAAGATGTACTCATGCTATACCTGCCCCAGTGACATTTCGAGCTACGGCGAAAAGATTTTCGGCGACGGCCGGACTCCGACACGGCACAACTACGTCGTGAACTATGGTAATACCGGTTTCGTTCACGGGGCGAACTACAGCCCGAAGGGGGCCGAGCCGCTTGTGGGAGCGGGACTCGCGTTCGGTGGCGCACCGTTTACCTCCAGCGGGTGGGTCGGAGTCGACGCGCTAACATATCGATTTCGGGACATCCCTGACGGACTCAGTGGAACGCTTATGGCTTCGGAAGTGATTCAAGGGCACGGGCGCGACCTTCGCGGGTTGATCTGGTACAGCATCTGTGCCGGCTTCACCACGTACAACCCTCCGAATTCGTCAATGCCGGACGGAATGATCAACACCGGCAACTACTGCACCGACACGAGTATCGATTCGCGGAATCCACCGTGCATTGGGACGAACTCGCGTTCGCGTCCTATTCAGCAGGCGGCAAGGAGTCGCCATCCCGGCGGCGTCAATTCAATGATGTGCGACGGCTCCGTCCGCTTTACCTCCGACGATATCGAAGAATACCTATGGCAGGCGATGAGTACGTCGACCGGAGGCGAAGTCCTGGAAGGGGGTAACCCCGGGTCGTAATGATCCGTTAACCGTTCTCCGCGAAGGAGTTTTTTGGGGGGCGATAAGGGAACCTGGTGCATCAATCACCCGGTCCGGGCGGGCCAACTGCCCTCGAATTCCTCCAACTCCAATCCAGACAAGACCTTACAACGGAATCGGGCCGGGGAGTTCGCATTCGAACCGTCTGGTTCGGTTTGCTCGGTTCCCCCTCATGGCTGGTTCCCTACGGCCCTGCTTACCCTCATCGCCCACCTTTGTATAATATTTGAGGACGCCACGTAATATGCTCAGATGCAGTAAACAGTTTTCTCGAGAAAAGGAATAGCGGAAAAAAATGCATCGAGAGATTTTAGAGAATATCTTTTCGGTTGGGTTCGTCGATTGGCATGTCCGCGATTTTCACGGGTACGAAACCTCGCAGGGATCGACCTACAACGCGTACCTCGTCAAGGACGAGAAGACGGCCCTGATTGATACGGTCAAGGAGCCGTACGCCGCGGACTTGCTCGCGAACATCACGGAACTCGTCCCACTCGACCAAATCGACTACATCGTCTGCAATCACGCCGAGCCGGACCACGCCGGCGCCCTGGCGGAGGTCATGGCGGCAATCCCCGGCGCCACCCTTCTGTGCGACAAGAAATGCAAGACGATTCTCTCGAAACATTTCGATATTTCCGGGTGGAACATTCAAGTCGTCGAGGGGGGAGAGACAGTCTCCTTGGGGAAGCGGAGCCTGCGGTTCTATGAAACCCCCATGGTCCACTGGCCCGAATCGATGGCGACCTATGTGCCGGAGGAAAAACTCCTCTTTTCGATGGACGCCTTCGGCCAACACTACGCCACGTCGGGATGGTTCGACGACGAGGTTCCCATCTCGACCGCGATGGCGGAGGCCAAGACCTACTACGCGAATATCGTCATGCTCTACGGTGAGGAAGTCGCCAAGCTCCTCGCGCCCGGGGTCCTCCCGGAAATCGAGATCATCGCCCCGAGCCACGGGGTAATCTGGCGGAAGTACGTGAACGATATCCTCGACGCCTATCGCGATTGGTGCGTCTTCCGTCCCGTCCCCAAGGTATTGGTTCTCTTCGACACGATGTGGCAGAGCACGGAGCGCATGGCGAGGGCGATATCCGAGGGAGCCACGGTCGCCGGTGTCGAGGTGAAGGTCATCCACGTCCGGCGGTCGAACCTGACGATCATCGCCGATGAAGTCCTCGACGCGGCCTGCGTCGCGGTCGGAACCTCGACCCTCAACCAGCAAATGATGCCCATGATGGGAGCGACCCTCACGTACCTGAAGGGACTTTCCCCTCGGAACAAGGCGGGCTTCGCGTTCGGGTCGTTCGGTTGGTCCAAGGGGGGCGCCGGTGATGTCGAGGAAATCCTCCGCGAAATGGAGTGGGAGATCACGCGAAAGGCGATCCGCTCTCCCTACCGGCCGACGGATGAGATTCTCGAAGAGTGCCGCCAGGCCGGAGAAGAACTGGCGATTAAGGCTCTCGAAACGGCCTGCGCGGACTAGGCGATCACCATGCGGATCGTCTATCTCGACCACAGCGCCACAACCCCTCCCGTGCCCGGGGTCCGCGAGGCGATGGAGCCGTTTCTCGACACGCATTTCGGGCATCCGGCCGCTCCGTACGGCCTGGGCCGGGCCGTCTTCGAGGCAGTCGAGGATGCTCGTCTGCGAGTCGCCCGGTTGCTGGGGGCGACCCGGGACGAAATCATCTTCACCTCCGGAGGGACCGAGGCCGCTAATCTGGCGATTTGGGGGGTCATGTTCCGCTTCGCCCCGGCCGCGACGGGCCACTTGATCGTCTCCGCCGTGGAACATCCGGCCGTCGCGGAAACGGCCCGGTTTTTGGAGGACCTCGGATACGAACTGACGGTCGTCGGAACGGACGGCCAGGGCCGTGTCGACCCGGATTCGGTCGCGGCGGCGATCCGTTCGGACACGGTTCTGGTTAGCATCCAACACGCGAACCACGAAATCGGAACGATCCAACCCCTGGCGGAGATTGCCGCGGTCTGTCATGCCGAGGGGGTTCTCATCCACACCGACGCCGCGCAATCGGTCGGAAAGATCGTGACCAGGGTGGAGGCGTTGGGCGTGGATTTACTATCCTTCAGCGGCAATAAGATGGGCGGCCCCAAGGGGATCGGCGCACTCTACGTCAAACGGGGAATCGTCCTGGAGCCGTTGGTCCGCGGTGGGGGGGACGAGCACGGCCTCCGCGGCGGAACGCCCCACGTCGCTGGAGCGGTCGGCTTGGGATATGCCGCGGCCGCCGCCGAGAAGAGGCTGCCGGCCATGCAGCAGCTCGCCAAGCTCCGCGATCGTCTGACTCGTTTGCTCAGCGAAATCATCGGCCCGGCCATCAGCGTCAACGCCGGTCGCGTGGAACGCCTGCCGGGGACGCTCAGCGTGAATTTCCCCGATGCCAGCGGACAGGACCTCCTTCGCCGGGCGCCGGAGTTGTGTGCCGCGACATTCGGGCACTGGGACGAAAACCGGCTGCGGCTGAGCCCCACCCAGCAGGCGATCGGCCTTCCGGAGGAGCTGGCGCGGGGGACGATCCGCTTCAGCCTGGGTGCCGGCACGACGGAAGAGGACATCGACCGCGCCGGGAACCTCCTCCTGGCGGCGTGGGAAGAGCTGCATTAGCAGGCTGTTGAAAGAGTCCATCCGGGACTTTTTCAACCTCGCTCAATGTGGCCCGAGAGGCCACAACGCTTCGTTGAATGACGCCGCTCGGTTATTCTATAGCGGGCGGCGGTCACGGCGCTGCTTTCGGCATCTCCGGGCCCGGCCTCGGAATTCTTTCCAGGGAGGGGACTCGGATATTCCCGTCCTTGTCCTTGAGACCACCGACGTGCGGGGCGACGAGGTCAAACGCGTTTTCCGAAGGTTCCTCCGTGTCGGGATAGATATCCGCGTTTCGCGTGGGTCGCGTGTTTCTCGGGTAGAAGACCCGCGGCGCGATCCGGCCCAGCGGACCGATAGAAGCATAGCGTTCTTCGACGAAACGGATGTTGTGTGCTTCGAGGATCGTTCCGGTTTGGCGGCTTAGTCTGGCGAGTTCCGTGTTGTATTCGAGCAATGCCTGGGCCTCGGCCCGGACCGCGTTTCCCCATTCCGTAATCGCTTGAAGGACATTCAGGAAGAGCGTGTCCATCCCGGCTTGGTAGCGCTGAAATTGGACGTCGAGGTTGATTTCGGCGGCGGCCCGGTTTTCTCTGTATGCCAGATACTGTTCATAGTACCGCGCCAGGTTCCGGTAATTGGCGGCGAGGTCGTGCGAGGCCTGGTGAACGGCCTGCTGTAAATTCACCCGGTCGCGCATCAGGATCAACTCCCATTGGCGAAGCCCCGCGCGTGATTCTCGAAGGCCCAAGGGTACGGAGAAATTCACGCCGAGTTGCCAATCGGTGAATTTGCTCGCGTCGCCGCGGATGAAGGTCTGATCGGGGGTGCGGCCTTCGAGTCCGTTCCAACGGTAGGCGCCGACGGCGTCGACGTCCGGAAGGGCGTCGTTGTTCGCGACGGCCAGACGTTGCATGTCCGCCTCGATGATCAGTTGCAGTTCGATCAAGTCGGGGCGCCGGGCCAGCGCGGTCTCCATGATCGCATTCCAGTCGTCCGGGGCACGTTCGAAGGTCGGGGGCGTGGTAGGCACGATATTCCGCGGCAGAGCCGGTTGCAGGCCCAGAATGTCCCGCAACGTCGCCTCGCGGTCAAAGACATTCGCCTGCGCAGTGATCAGGGCGGCCTTGAAATTCGCTAGCGCCGCCTGTGCCTGAGCCAGGTCGCTGATGTCGCCGAGTTCCGCCTCCATGTTGGCCTTGGCCCGGTCGAGTGATTCCTGGCCTTGGCGGACCTGTTGGCGCCGGGACCAAAGGTCCGTTCTGGCGAAAACAAGCGCCCAGTACGCCTCGACGACTCCGCGGACCATCTCTTGGACGGCGTCCTTCATCTGAAAGAACGAGCGCTCCGTGTCGAGCCGGGCAATCTCGACCGCGGCCAGGTTCGTCGCCAATCCGCCGCGCCGGAGTAGGGGCTGCGTGTAGCTGAATTCGGCGACCGATGGAATCCGTGGATTCAGCGGCAAACCGTCGGCCGTGGAATAGAGGGGACTCGTCCCGACATTAAACGCCGAGGTTCCACCCAGCGGATTGAGTTTGCGGACGCCGGCTTGCATAGTATAGTCGCTCACTCCGGGGCCGCCAATGACGACTCCCCCCGGGGCGGTCGGATCAAAGGCCGCGCCGGGAGTCTCCGTCTGGTTGAATCCGTTCTCCAGGTACGCCCTGGGATCGAACCGGCCCCGAGCCTGGTCGATTTGCGTGTTCGTGACCGCCGGGTCGAAGATGGTCCGCCCGCTGCTTCCTCCCAGAACCCGGATGACGTCGGTGTTTACCAGGGCGATGCGGATCGCCTGATTGAGCGACATCGGCGATTCTCCGGGAAAGGCATCCGGATTGGCTACAGTGGTCGGGACCGCCGGGAGGCCGTCGCGAGGTCGCAGTCCGCGGCAGGTATCTGGGAGCCGCATGATCCGCCGCTGCTCCGGCCAGACCGTCTTGCAGACTTCCTGCCCCCAACCGAGTGCAGAAAACCATAGCAGAAGAAATAACACCGATTCGCTGCCACGAAAGACCTTCATAATCATTACAATCGGTTCCGCGATACCGACACAATCCGGACAAACCATTCTTTTGGCTCCAAAAGAAAGAAGCAGTCGGTATCTTCGGAATAGAAGTTATATTTTCTCTGTTCTGCCCATTATGCTTTCTCCCCTTCCCATGGTTTGCGGTTTCAAAAACGAACGTCCGTGGTATAATGAACCGGTCGACTTTTTCGTTTTTTTCTTTTTTTCCGCCAGATTTGAGTGCCCGATTCGTCCTCTTCCCAACGCCGACTGGACCTACGGAGTGATTCCACGCGAACGGAATTGCCCAATGACGCTTTATCCCCCCTTCCGGGGGAGGCGGAGGAGAAGACCGTAGTCTCGAATCGCCCCCCCCTTCCGGTTCCCGGACAGGGAGACTCCATGCGGCGGTTTGAACTGGGGCAGTTCCACCCGGGAGACCGTCTCGACCATTTCGAGTTGCTCGAATTCGTCGGCGGCGGTGGCATGGGGCGCGTT
This sequence comes from uncultured Planctomycetaceae bacterium, assembly GCA_964520785.1. Taxonomy (GTDB): domain Bacteria; phylum Planctomycetota; class Planctomycetia; order Pirellulales; family Thermoguttaceae; genus CAZFQG01. The sequence continues at coordinate 6,131 of CAZFQG010000263.1, forward strand.
TTCAAGGCAAGAGACCTGCGGCTCAACCGGATCGTCGCGTTGAAGGTGATTCCGCGCGAATTGGCTTCCGATTCCGAGACCTTGCAGCGGTTTCTCAATGAAGCGCGCTCCGGCGCGCTGTTGGATCACGAAAACGTAGTCCGGGTTTTTCACATCGGTGAAGCGAATGGAATGCACTTCCTCGTTTTTGAATTCGTGGAAGGCCTGACGATTCGAGATATCGTCCAACAACGGGGACGGCTTCCCTTGACCGAGGCGATTCACTATACCATTCAGGTGGCCGATGCCGTCGCCCACCTTGCCGACCAGGGTGTGGTGCATCGCGACATCAAACCGTCGAATATTCTGGTGGACCGGCACGGCCGCGTCAAAGTGATCGATCTCGGACTGGCGCGAATCTACCACATCGCGGCAAACGAGGATCTCACGGCGACCGGGGTCACTCTGGGGACCTTTGATTACATTTCTCCCGAGCAGGCGCGCGATCCTCGGTCGGTCGACGCGAGGAGTGATATCTACTCCCTTGGATGTACGCTTTTCTACATGCTGTCCGGAAGGCC
>CAZFQG010000264.1:0-6639 GCA_964520785.1 uncultured Planctomycetaceae bacterium
CAAATTCCCGTCAACCCCAGTTTGCCCAGGTTCCGGGGTTTTTGACAGGCCAGGGTGAGGGTGGCCCCTCGGGTGCGGCGCGGACGCCCTCACCACGATCTTTTCCGGCCCGCGGATTTCTTCTTGACCCGTTCCGCGAAAACCTCCATACTCCACTCTTCATCGTTGGCCGAGGTACGTCGGGAACCGCGTCTTTTCATTGGAATGTCGAAAACGGAGTTGCCGCAAAAGCGATCTGACCCCTCGACGGGCGGGCACCTCAAATGTGTCTCCGCGGTGCGCGTTTCGAGGAACGCTCTGGAGCCGCGAAACGAATGGGAGGCCCGCGAATGGGAGGTCCGAGTGGGTCAGGTTCTGTTCCGATGGCGGAGCTACACGTTGATCCCGCTCGTTGCCCTCCTCGGCTACCTCTATGTCGTCGCAGCGTTCGGCCACCGATGGTCGATTGGGTCCTGGGCCGTTGGAGGCACCTCCCTGCTCCTCGGCGAGGCCCTTCGCCTTTCTATCGCCGGACACGCGCGGCCCGGGACATCCGGGCGAGGGACCACAATCCGCGCCGCGACACTGGTCACGGACGGCATGTACGTGGCGACCCGAAACCCTTTGTACTTGGCGAACTGGCTCCAATGGCTGGGCGCGGCCACGATCACCGGCGCCTGGTGGGCTCCCCCACTCGTCGCCACGGTCGTCGCTCTGCAGTATCACTTCATTATTCGAGCCGAAGAGGCCTTTCTCGCCCACCAGTTTGGATTGGCGTTCGACCGGTTCGTTGGAAAAACGCCACGTTTCCTTCCGCGGCCGGGTTTTGGTCCGTTTCCAGGCCGCTTCGATTTCCGCAAGGCTCTCTTCCGCGAACACGACACGATCTTCCTCGTTTTCTTGGGACTGTTCATTCCTCCAGCCGCTCGAGCGTTCCTTCAGGAGGGGCCTCCGTGGCCCTGGGCCGCGCTCGGAACGCTCGCCCTCGGCGCCTGGATCGTCACCAAAACAGCAAAAAAACGCTCAAAGCAGTTACCAGAAAACTGCCGTAGTCTCAGTTAATAGAACTGGGTAAACTGAACGGTTGCGGGAGGATTTCCGCGTAATGTGATTCTGCGGCGAAGGAGTTCGCCCTGCCCCGGGATTCCCGCGAGGAGGCACTGTTTTATGTCGAACTGGCCATTTCGATTCGTCCATGCCTCGGACTTCCATCTGGAAACACCGGTCTTCGGTATTACGGATATTCCGGAGAAGTTGCGAGACTTGTTTCTCGAAGCCCCTTTTCTGGCTGCCGAGCGCGTCTTTGAGACGGTTCTCGCGGAGGACGCCGAGTTCCTCGTCCTCGCCGGAGACATCCTCAACCCGGCTTACACCGGTCCCCGCGGGCCGCTGCTTCTGATCGACCAGTTCGAGCGGCTGAAGGAGCGCGACATTCCAGTCTACTGGATCGGAGGCCGTGTCGATCCGCCGGAGGCGTGGCCCCCTTCAATCCGCCTCCCGGACAACGTCTTCCTCTTTCCCAAGGGGCAGACGGTCGCGAAGGTCCACCGCCGCGACGACAGCCCCTTGGCCACGGTCGTCGGACTGAGCTGTCCCGCCGGCGGCTCGCGGCCGGGACCGGTTCCGGTGGAGGCGTTCTCGCCCGACTCGTCGGGACTCTACACGGTCGCGGTGGCCTACGGCGAGGGGGAGCCGGGGCGGTTTCAAGAGCGCGGGATCGATTACTGGGCACTCGGCGGCCGGCACGCGAGGGGAACGCTGGTCTCCGGAGCCAGCAAGGTCCACTACGCCGGCAGTCCCCAAGGCCGCCATCCGGAGGAGGACGACGTCCACGGCTGTTCGCTCGTCCAGGTGGACGAATCACGAAACACGCGGGTTTCGCTCATCCCCACGGATATGCTCCGCTGGCGGAATGAGCGGATCGTCATCGACGAGGCAACAACCCGCGAACAATTGGAAATGTCCCTCCGCGAGCGGATGCACACGCTCATGGAAAACGCCGACGGCGTCGACCTGCTCGTCGGCTGGACGGTGGCGGGGCTCGGTCCGCTGGCGGCCGAATTGCGAAGGGGGACCCTCGGCAAAACCTTGCTGGACGTACTGCGCGAGGATTACGGCAAAGGATCGCAAATCGCGTGGAGCACCGATCTGGGGGTCGAATCGAGCGGCGTGCTGCCGCCCCATTGGTACGATCAACAGACGATCCGGGGCGATTTCCTCCGCGCGGTCCAGTCCTTCCAGGCCGAACCGGGCCGTGCGCTGCAATTGCAGGCATACCTGCCGGAGGACGCCGACGACGAGATCGTTGAGTTGCTCACCGGGATCGAAACGGCCGCTCGGGGCTCTTTGCTGAATGAAGTCTCGGTACTCGGGGTCGACCTGCTGAGCCCGGAGGAGGTGGCGTGATGAGAATCGCCGGTGTCCACGTAGACGGTTTCGGAATCTGGAGCGATCTGTCGCTGGATCGGCTCTCGAATGATCTGCACGTCTTCTACGGCCCGAACGAGGCCGGAAAGTCGACGCTGATGCAGTTCGTCCGGTCGGTGCTGTACGGCTTTTCCGCGGAGCGTCGGAAGTATTTGCCGCCGTTGCATGGCGGGCGCCCCGGCGGGTCGGTCGAATTGACCAGCCCCAACGGCCGGTTTCACGTGTTGCGGCACGACGACGTTCACGACGCAAGCGGCGTGGCCAAGGCCGTCTTGGAGGCGGCCGACGGGACACGTCAGGGTGAGCATCTCTTGAAGGTGCTGCTGTGCAATATCGACGAGGCGATCTTCCGGAACGTCTTCGCGGTCGGGCTCCGCGAAATGCAGGAACTGGGGGCGCTTGGCGATACCGAAGCGGCGGAGATGCTCTACAACATCAGCGCCGGCCTCGACCGCGTGTCGCTGATCGACGTCATCCGCGAGTTGGAACAATCGCGCAATGCGCTCTACGACTGCCAGTCGGGCGAGGGGCGGATCGTGCGGCTCTTGGAGCGGCGGAATAAGCTCCGTGCCGAAATCGAGGAGCTATCCGCGGCGACGGCGCGGTATGCGCGGCTGGCGTCGACGCGGAACCAGATGGACCGGGAAATCTCGCGGCTGGAGGAAGAGAAGAACGAAGTCCAGTACCGCGCGAAGATCATCGAATTGTCGGTGCAATTGCGCGACAAGTGGCTAGAGCGGGCCAGGCTGAACGAACGGCTTGCCGTGTTCGACGCGCCCCCTCCGCCTCCGGAAGGGGCCGTGGAACAGCTCGCCGAGATCGAGAACAAGCTGGAGGCGCACCGCCGCAGGATGGAAGAGATGTCCGCCGAGCGCCGGCAGTTGAAGGAGTCGGCCGCGGCGCTGGCCGTCAACGATACGCTGTGGCGGCAGGCGGCGCGGATCGAGGCGCTGTGCGAACAGGAATCGTGGATCGCTTCGCTCCAGAGTTCCACCGCCGGGCTCTACGCCGAAATCGAACGGATCGAGAACGAACTCCGCGCCGAACGGGAGCAATTGGGCCTCGGTCACGCGGGCGACCGGGAGGCGATGTCGGTCTTTTCCAAACCGGCGATCCGCTCCCTCCGCGCTCCGGCGCGCAGGCTGGGAGAAACGCGGCGGCAACTGTCCGAAGCGAAGGACCGCGCCGAAGCGGCCGAAGAAAAGGCGAGAACGCTGTCAGCCCAAATCGCCGCGGGCTTGAACGACCGCGAGGAGACGACCGCCGGCGACGCGGTCGAGATCGTCGGCGACCTGGTATCGCGTTTGCGGCGCCGCGTCGAAATGGACGAGCGGCTCGAACGCATGACCAAGAGCCGGGCCGACCTGGAACGGCAGACCCGGGAAAGCCTCGAAACCCAATTGCTCCCGCCGTGGGTTCTCATCGGCCTCACCGGGACGTTCATCTTCGGCGGAATTCTGATCGTCGCGGGGTTGTTCATGCCGGAATCGATCACCGGGACGGTCGGCTGGGGACTGGCCCTGCTGGGGCTGGTCGGCGCGGTGACCTCCGTGGGCGTGAAGTTTTTCCTCGACCGGTCAAACTCGCGGCACGCTGACGACTGCCGGAAACAACTGCACATGCTGCAATCCCAGATGCAGCAGACTCGCGCCGAGGCGGAATCGCTCACGGAGCAACTCCCGCCGGGAACCGGAAACTTTCCCGTCCGCATGGAAGAGGCCGAGCGCGAGCTGGCCGGGCTGGAGACGCTTCTGCCGATCGAGGGGCGGCTCCGCGCGGCGCGGCAGGAGCACGAGTCGCTCCTGCGCGACGTGGACCGGGTTCAGGAGGAAGTCGACGATGCGCGGCGCCGTTGGCGCAGGGCGCTGGAGGAAGCGCGGCTGCCGGCCGACTTCAGCCCGAAACAGGTGAAGCAGGTTTATCGGCGTCTGGACGCGATAGAGCGGCTCGTCGAACGGCTCCGCCGGTGCCGGGACGAGGTCGACCAGCGGCAGCGAGAACTGGACGCCGTTTCCGACCGCGTCCGAGCGCTCGTTGAACAGACGGAAATCCGCGCGACCGCGACGCACGATCCGGTCGAGCAATTGCACCTGCTGAGGGCGGAACTCGCCGAGCAGGAACAACGCATGGAAAATCGCGAATCGCTCCGCAAGCAGGCGGCCGGGCTGCGGCGGAAGCGGGCGAAGACTCAGGAAGCACTGAGCCAACTCAAGTACCGGCGCCGCGAGATTCTGCACGAGGCCGGCGCGGAGAATGAAGAAGAACTCAACCGCCGCGCGGAGCGCTACGCGCAGTACGAAGAACTCCGCCGGCGCCGCGACGCGGTGCAGGACGAGATCGAGAACATCATCCACGGCCAATGCCCCTCCGCCGCGATCGAGGAACAGCTCGCCGCCGACGCCCTCGATGACCTGGAAGGCCGTTGGGACAAGCTCCAAGAGCGGGTCCAGCACCTCGAGACGCAGCTCCGTGACCGTTTCGAAAAACGGGGTCAACTGGCCGAACAGCTCAAGGCGGCCTCCGAAGACCGCCGCCTGCCGGAGAAGCAACTCGAGCTGCAAACCGTTCTGGTCGAAATGAACGCGGCGGTCCGCCGCTGGCGGGTTCTGGCGACGGCCAGCCGCGTCCTCGATTCCCTCAAAAAGGTCTACGAAAGCGAGCGTCAGCCGGAAACCTTACAGGAGGCGTCCGGATACCTGAATCGGATGACGCAAGGCCGGTATATCCGCGTCTGGACGCCCCTGGGACGCCAGGAGCTACTCGTCGACGACGCTTCCGGGAAAGCGCTTGCGGTGGAGGCTCTCAGCCGCGGCACCCGCGAACAGTTGTTTCTGAGTTTGCGTCTGGCCCTGGTTTCCTCGTACGGACGCCGTGGGGCGCCCCTGCCGCTGATTCTTGACGACGTCCTCGTCAATTTCGACGCGAACCGCGCCCAAGCGGCCGCCGAAGTTCTTCGCGATTTCTCCAAGGCGGGCCACCAGGTTCTCGTCTTTACCTGCCACGACCATATCGCCGAAATCTTCCGGGATTTGGGCGTTTCCGTCGACCGCCTGCCTGGCCGAGACCTTGCTCCGAAAGCCGCTCTTAGGAAGACGAAAACGCCGCGGCCGGCAAAGTCCCAACCGGTGGCCCCGATCGTGGAGGAGAAGCCGGCGTCGCGCAAGCCGGCCCGCGTCGCGGAGGTTTTGCCGCCGGAACCGGAGATCGAGGAAACCCCGGCGTTTTCCTCTCCCTGGGAAGTCGCCGAGGTCCACGACGTGCAAGAGGACCTTTTCGACGATGGGAAAGAAGAATACGAGGAAGACGACGAACGCGAGTATGAGGACGAGGAGGAATTCGAAGACGAAGAATACGAGGACGATGACGGAGAAGAAGAGGAAGAGATCGACGACTCGCTCAGTGAGGAAGACTTCGAGGAATTCGAGCCGGAAGAGGAGGGCGAAGAGGGCTACCGCTGGTACGATTCGGAAGAGGACGATATCGAGGCGGCGTAGGAAGGAGAGAGTGGAGAATTCGACCGGCGCACACGATAGCGATTCCGGGTCCGATGCAACGGACCGGAAGGGACGCAAAACGCGAGGAAAGGCCGCCAGGCATCGGAAAACGGGGTTCTCGGGCTTCCCTCCGAATCTCCGGCGGCCCCGGACGCGGTCCGCGTGTTTAGAAAACCGTCAGTCGCGGTAGCCGCAGTAGTCGGCGCGGTCTTCGGGATGCCAAAGGGGGACGCCGCGCAGAACGCGTTCGGCGAGAATGTGAATCTTCGCGGACGACCCGGCGGGCGCTTCGGTCGGGGTGAATTCGTCCGACTCGATCGGTTCGAAATCCTCGTCGTGCCCACACTCCAAAATGGCTTCAAATACGTTCTTCATCTCTTTCGCTACAAGGACCACTAAAAACTACAACCAGGCCGCCGACATTCTTTCCCCGGGGGCCTACACGAAGAGTCCCTCCTGGTTCCGACCCGCCAAGCATCTTCGGAGGGGTATTTGATCCCCTCAATATGCGGGAAGAAACTCAAAACCAGGAATGTCCTATTATTCTCCGATTTCGATGTTTGTCAACGGTTTGGCGGCGAAAAAACTCCTCGCGATACGCGTTTTTCGAGAAAATAAGGCGGGTGAGGAAAAACGGGGAACCCTTAATCTACGTCTTTCCGGGGGACGACCCCAGTGGTACCCCCTGAAACAAGTATCTTCGAGGGGCTTTCTCTATTCCGCCGATGTGGTAAACTGA
>CAZFQG010000265.1:0-6622 GCA_964520785.1 uncultured Planctomycetaceae bacterium
CGAGACCTGATCGACTTGAACCGGCAACTCGATTTCTGGAATCTGCTGGGCATTCCCCTGTACGTGAAACTGACGGCCCCAAGCAGTTTGACGGACGATCCTCAGGCACGCCGGAAGTCGGTGCCCCTGAGCGCGGCGGATTCCCCCGAGACTCAGGCCTCTTTCGCAAAACGCTGGGTTGGCCTCCTGACGGCGCGTTTGGCCGTCCACGGGATACTGTGGAACCAGTTGTTCGATTCCGCGCCGCACGATTTTGCCAATGGGGGTCTTTTTGACCACGAGGGACGACCGAAGCCCATTTTGGATGTGCTTACCGAGCTGCGCACCACCCACATGAGCAAGAAATGAAGTTGATCGTTCAGATTCCTTGCTTAAATGAAGAAACGACACTACCGGAGACCGTGGCCGGAATCCCCAGGGTGATTCCGGGCGTAGACTCGGTGGAAATCCTGGTGATCGACGATGGTTCAACGGATCGGACGGTGGAAGTCGCGAAGGAACTGGGCGTGGAACACATCGTCCGCTTTTCCGGTAATCGGGGTCTGGGACATGCGTTCGCGGCCGGTCTGGACCGTTGCGTGTCCCTCGGCGCAGATGTCATAGTTAATACGGATGGAGATAACCAATACTTTGGTGGGGATATTCCCCGTTTGATTCAGCCGATCTTGGACGGCACGGCGGATATGGTTATAGGGGACCGCAATCCCGCGGAGATTGCCCATTTTTCTCCACTAAAGCGATTTCTGCAGAAGTTGGGTAGTTATATCGTCAGCCGGTTAGCCGGAATCGAGGTAGCAGACGTAGCCAGTGGGTTTCGCGCCTACTCGAGGGACGCGGCGATGCGGTTAACGTGTTCGACCGACTTCGACCACACCGTCGACCATACCATTCAGGCCGGACGTCGCCGGATCATCACCCGAACCGTTCCAATCGCGACGAATACACAACTTCGTGAATCCAGGCTGTTCTCCAGCATTGGAGTCTTCGTCGCGCGGTCGCTGGGGATTATGCTCCGCGTCTACTCCTCGTACCGCGCGATGCCCATTTTCGCTACCCTGGGTGCGATCTCATGCTTCCTGGGGTTTCTAATTGGACTCCGATTCCTCTACATCTTCTTCTTCGACCCGGAGACGGCCGACAAACACATTCAATCCCTCATCCTCGCGGCAATCCTTTCGATCGCGGGGATACAAATCATCTTGACGGGAGTGATCGCGGATCTCATCAACTCGAACCGGAAGCTGATGGAAGATGTTTCTTATCGGCTGAGGCGACTGGAATGCGGGCGGATTCCGGAAAGCAGTGAAACGCCCGCGCGGCAAGGCGAAAAGGGCGAGGAATTCCCGTAAACCGCCGGTGGACCAGTTCGCGCCGAGGGGTGTCGTACCAGCTTTCCCGTGGGTACTGTATGACGCATCCGCCGTTAGTGTTCTACTGATAAGGACTTAAGTCACCGTTCAGCTCTCGGTGTTGCCTTAGCAATCGGCGGGAGGGATCATTTACCGTCGAGACGCAAAGCATTTACGCCTTGGCTAGAAAGTCGTATGATTCCTGGAACGCCCGGCGAGGGCCACTGCGGGCTCCCGAGCTACCGGCCGTTCGAGTTTTTCGGGCTGCGTGTTTTTCGACTATCGGGAATACAGCCTACTAGAGGAAAGGAGCTTTTTTATGTTAAGCGCGAAAATGGAAGAGGCTTTGAATGCCCAGATCAACGCGGAGGGATTCTCCGCGTACCTCTATCTTTCGATGTCGGCATACGCCGAGTCCCTCAACATGAGTGGTTTTGCCAACTGGTTTCGAATCCAAAGCCAGGAGGAGCAATTCCACATGATGAAGATATTCGACTACGTCGCGGAGCGTGGCGGTCGCGTGCGTCTGGAGAAGATCGAGACGCCTCAGGTTGAATGGGATTCGTTACTGAAAGCATTCGAGGATACGCTGGAGCACGAGAAGTACATCTCGGACCGAATCAATAAACTGGTCGATTTGGCAATCCAAGAGAGCGACCACGCGACCAACGCTTTCTTACAGTGGTTCGTCACGGAACAGGTCGAAGAGGAGTCAACCGCGGACGGGATTCTTCAGAAGCTGCGGCTGATGAAAGACGCTCCCGGGGCGCTGTTCATGATGGACCAGGAATTGGGCCGTCGGGCCTACACTCCGCCGCCGGCCGCGTAACAGCATCGCGGAAATCTCGATAAGGACCTTTGCCCCGGTCGCACTCCCCCGTCCGGGGCTTTCCGTTTCTAGTTCGCCGCTAATTCGCCGCTAATTCGCCGCCGTCCAACCGGCCGCGGCGGTCGACCAGGTCCGCCGTCTTTACCGACCGTCAGCCGGCCGCTTTTCTCGCGAGATTCCGGCTGAGACGGTCGGCCCAATAGATCGGCTCCGGGAGTCGTCGGCCCAGGAGAACGCGTTGCACCGCGATTTCACAAAAGGGAACGTCGACCCGGTGTCCCGGAGAAACGTAAATCACCCGGCGGCTCCCGGGGGACGGCCGTATCGCCCGGCCGATTTCCCTCCCTTGCGAAAAAACGGGGCGTGATTCGCGGGGTTCAATACCTCTTAAGTCGGTCGATCCGCAAAGGAGCTTTTTCGTCACGCCGATAGTCGGCAGATCAAAAAGGACGCCCAGGTGGGTAGCGATGCCGGCGTGGCGTTGGTGAAGCATTCCACTCCCATCGACGAGAACCAGTGGTGCTTGGTGCCCGGCCGACGCCACTTTTTCCATCAATCCGATGAGCAGAGGCAGCTCGCGAAAAGCCAGATAGCTGGTAATATAAGGGAAGGGGGCCTCGCCCTCATGAACCAATCGCCGAAGCACTTGCCCCGTCGAGAGATCGAATTCCACATACGCGGCCACTCCCCGCGTCGCCTCGCGGTACGATACGTCGACGGCGGCAACGATCCTCGGAACGCGTCGCCGACGCGAAAGTCTGGCCAGTGAAGTCAAATCGCGCTGGATTGACGCAAGCCTCGCCAGAGGTCGGAACGTCGTGAAATCGGTAAAACGCGCCTTGGTGAGATCGACGCGACCCTCGACGACATCAACCCCTTCTTCGACGAGCAGTCGCAATTTGGTTTCCCAGGTTCCGGCTATGTATGCTCCCGGCGTCCCGTCGACCCGGACGACCCGATGGCAAAGGCAGCCCGGGAAGTGGCGGTGGTGCATCGCATAGTGGCCCACCCAGCGTGCCGCGACGGGATCACCCAAGGCGGAGGCAAGAGTCCCGAAGGTCGTCACCCGCCCCGCGGGAATCTGCTCCAGCAATCCCTGCAGGGCCGTATCGAGATGCAGGCAACGAGCCACTTCGGGAGAATTAAGGAGCAACTCGGCGGATAGGCGATCCATGGTACCATCGACCGGTTAATGTCAAGAATCCCGACGGGACTAATCCACGCCGTCGTCCTTCTTCGGCTTCCCTTTGAAGAGCTTTCGCTGCAAGTTGGGATTGTAGACGGTCCAACTGCTTTGATGGTTCGGATCATCCTGCATGTGTTGATGGAACTGGGCGATCTTCGCGTCCATGTTGTCCAGGAACGCTAGCGTGACGGCCTCGAGAGTCATGGGAAGCTTGGGACTGCCGAACTCGTATTGCCCGTGGTGGCTGATCACGATGTGTTTCAGTCGCAGCAGCTTTTCCTGGTCGAGCGGCTCCCCGGAAAGCTTCTCGGCCTCCTCGACTTTGTCCTCGAGTACCCGCACTCCCATGACGAGGTGCCCGATTAACTGTCCTTCATCCGTATAACCGATCTCGCGGTCATAGTCCAACTCGTCGACCTTGCTTATGTCGTGGACCAGTGCACCGACTACCAGAAGATCACGATCGATCATCGGGTAACACGGAGAGATTCTCGAAGCCACGTCCATGAGAGTAACCACGTGTTCGAGCAGCCCGCCGGGATAGGCGTGATGGGTCTTCAGGCCGGCCGGAGCCAGGCATAAACGTTCCATCAAGTTCTCATCCATCAAATAGCATTCCGCCAACGTGGCAAGACCCGGATCCGTAACGGTTTGCAGCAACTCGCGCATTCTCCCCAGGAGCTTGTCCACCGCGACCGCCGGGAGCATTACGAAGTCCTCGGATTGTATCTCCGCCGGATCAACCTTGACAAGTTTGGTGGCGATCAACTGCATTGCTCCCTGGAAGAGCTGTGCCGTCCCCTCCACGCGGACATAGTCGCCGTTTTCGAAAGCCTGGTAGACGGCATCTCCGGCATTCCACAACCGTCCGGTAATCCGGCCGGTCCGGTCGAAAAGCTCGAACTGAAGGTATAGATTGCCGTTACGATTCGGGCGGAGTTGCTTTCCGGTCGCGACGTAGACCTCGTTGACGGCTTCCTGATCGCACAGTTGATTGACGTAACGGCGAGACATTGGATATGCTTCCACGGGGCGTATTCCGGGCACAAAACCCGTATATTAACGAATCGTGTCTCTTTGGACAACCAGGCCGGTTGGTTCAGGAGGGGGATCGTCCTTTTGCAAGACCTTGGGGGCAGTGGTTCGTCTCTTTCGCAAAATCGGCGCAACCGGGGGCCTCCATGGGGACTTCCTTCCGGATGCTGCGCGAAGATTTACCGTCTGGGTAAATTCGTCCGATACCGGAAGAGGGATCGAAGTCACTGCGATCCTCTCGAACGTCGGCGGGAGCGAACGCGACGGTCACTCGCGTTTGAGCCCGCGGGCTTCTCCTTGGATACCAACGGCGATGCCCGTTTGATGCTTCCGAAACACAAAAGCCGGCCATTATTCCCAGACTTGGTAGTCGTAAGGGTTATTCCAGCTTCGTGAGCTTTCTCAAATCGTACAGATGGACCAACCGATGAAGACCTCCGTACCTCAATACCGCCTTTTTTCCGTCGCGGACAGCGAGAACCGGCCCGGTTACTGGCGATTCCGTTTCTGCGTCGAGGATGGGAGAGTCATACTGGACACGGAAGACTTGGAACCGCGGATCCGAGGCGCCAGGCTCGAGTTGCTGACCTTGGTCCGCGCGCTGGAATCGCTCGACCACCCCGCGAACATCACGCTGGCCACCGGAAGCCGCTATATTCGGGAGGGACTCCGTTTCGGAATTCCCGAATGGCGGAAGAACGGCTGGCGATGGGAGTGTTTCGGCCGGATGATTCCGGTCCGTAACGGAGATCTATGGCAGCGAGTGGACCGAGCGCTGGCAATCCACCGCGTTTCGTGCGAGCCGCGTACCGAAAGAAACGGGTTTTCGTTGGAACGTTTCGCAGATCGGCAATTCTCCGCTTCGCGATTACCACGCCCCATGGTCCAAGACCGTTCGCGGAAACGGGGCAAGTTCGGCCGTCGGACCGCCGGTCTGGCGGACTGGTTCATTTCAATGCTTCGGACTCGGATCACCGGCCAACACGGATTCCTGAACCGGTCGGCAACATGGTTCGGGTGGTCTGCATCGAGAATGCCTTCGGGCGCGATGCGGCTGCATTGGAGACAGGCATGTCAGGAATAGGGCAGGAAAAAACATTCATTATATCCATTTGATGCTTTTTTTCATACAATGACGGGTTGGTCCAGCCGTGAAATCTTCGTCAAATCTTCAGTATTGTCTAAATAACGGGTTTTGAAACAGAATTAAGGAGATTCCGGGTGCGCACCACGGTTCCATTGGATAAAATTGGACAGCTAGTTGAAGGCCGACACGAGAACCCGTTCGAACTCCTGGGGCCACACGTGATCGATGATGCCGGGCGCCGCGCTCTGGCGGTTCGCGCGTACTTGCCGCATTCCCGCCAGGCTTGGGTAATCGATTCGGGTCATGGGAAGGTTCCGCGGCCGATGCGGCGAATCCACCCGGCCGGGGTTTACGAGGCGATTTGCCCCTATCGTGAATCGTTCGATCCAAGTGAATACCGCCTCCGCGTGGCGGACTGTTTTGGAAATGACAATACCATGCATGATCCTTATGCGTTTCCGCACCTATTGAGTGACTACGACTTCCACCTTCTCAACGAGGGAACCCACTGGCGGAGCTACGAGAAGCTCGGCGCGCACTTAAGGACGATCGACGGCGTCGAGGGCGTGAATTTCGCGGTTTGGGCTCCGGACGCGACGCAGGTCTCCATCGTGGGTGACTTCAACGGCTGGGATACGCGCCGGCACCCGATGCGCAAGCACATTCCCAGCGGCTTCTGGGAGCTGTTCATCCCTGGAATGAAGGAGGGGGACATCTACAAATACGCGATCCGCAGCGGCGACCACGTCTTCGAAAAGTCGGATCCCTACGGGTTCGCCGCGGAATTGCCCCCCAGGACCGCGTCCAAGGTAGCCAATTTGGACACGTACCGTTGGCACGACGGCGAGTGGCTCCATCGCCGTGCCGAGACGAATTGGCTCCAACGGCCGCTGTCCTTCTATGAAGTGCATCTGGGAAGTTGGAAGCGCCCCGAGAACGACCCGCATGCTTGGCTGGGTTACCGGGAACTGGCCGATCAACTTGTCGAGTACTGCAAAGAGATGGGGTACACCCATATCGAGCTGATGCCGATCGCCGAGCATCCCCTTTCGGCTAGTTGGGGATACCAGGTCGTCGGTCACTTCGCGGTCACCAGCCGTTATGGTTCTCCCGACGATTTCATGTATTTCGTCGAC
>CAZFQG010000266.1:0-6592 GCA_964520785.1 uncultured Planctomycetaceae bacterium
CCCCAACGATTTCGCCCCGCGGGGAGGTTTTTCACGGTTGCCGAAAGGACACGATCAAACCCAATGAATCGGCGATTGAGCAGAACAGCCTCTCGCGCTGCAACTCCAGAACCAACGAACGGATCAAGGACGATGTCACCGGAATCAGAAAGCTGCTCGATTACAAAACCGAGGGGTTCATGAGGCTTCTTTCCCCAATATTTATGGAAATTGTAGAGTCCAGTGTACCCTTTGGGCGAACTAGCCTTTTCGGTGGTAGGTGCGTTAGCTTCGGATGCGAAGTCAAAAAGCAGTTGCATTCACGTTCCTTATTTTCCAGACGATTGTGCCCGGTGTTCTCAGCTTTTGACCATCGTGGCCACCATTTCTCTAGACAATATAATACTCACTTACGGTCAGACTACAACCGTTCTCGATCTAATCGTGCGGCGCCAGAAGAACCGCGCAAATGCCCAAATTCTACCCGCATCATCCTGCAATTGTGCCCGAACTCGACAAAAGTCTGAAAATCCGCCAATTCCATCTATTCGTATTACCTGTTCCCAGTTTTGCCCATTTTGACATGTGCCGCCCCGCGGGAGGTATAAAACCCTACAATTTGCGGAAACGCTTAAACGGCTCCGGAGTCGAATGGCACTTGCGCATCCGTAAGTCATTATATGGCAAACTGATATAGACAAGAAAGGCCTCTTTTGCCATAAGGGGGAAAAGTTTCCTTCAAAGGGAACGCGTAAACGTGTCGGGAGTCGGGAGTATTTACCGTTGACAACCATGGCGGGGGAGGATAATCTCCGGCGACGCCGATTGGCAGCAGCGTACCGCGCAGCTGCTAGCCCTCGAATCGACGCTTCGCCCTCGCGGTCGCCCCCGGCCTTCTACACAAAAACTAAAGTAAAGACTCCCGACTTCTTTGAGTGTTTTTAAGTGTTCCCGCGTGAGGCTTTTGTGGGTGGCGTGTGCGGCTTGACTCTCAGGGGGCTTCAGTCCCCTTCCGCGGCGCAGCCGGTAATAGGCCCGACATTCATGTCGCGTTCCTGCGGTCCACTCCTCTCCCCTTTCCCATTTTGAGAAACGCCCCTTCAGGGGCGTTTCTCCACGTCGTCAACGGTATCCCGCGTCTATGGACCATAGCCTGTTCTATCATTACAACCCCGGCAGCGGCGACGGCGAGTAGACCTTGTGGTAGATGGGCAGGTGCCGGTAGTAGACTTGCAGCATGTAGATGTGCAGGCACGTTACGTAAAGGCGGCCGCCGTTGGCTTCCCATTGGTCGCGGGTCGGCTTAATGGGGCTCCAACTGCCCGCTTCGGGACCCGTCATCACCTGGAAACGGGGCACTTCTTCTCGCATGACATTATTCCACCTTTCCCAATATTCGCCACCCATATGGTGCGCGACCTGGGTGGCGTAATACCAATAATAGGCATCGCGTTTGCGATTGAAATTGACGAGGTGGTCGCCGTTGTTGAAGAGCCAGCGGCACCCGTCGTTGAGACGTTCGTCATCTCTGGCCCAGCCGAAATACTGGCGGCACAGAAGCGCCTCGGCGGTCATCGCCAGGGTAGACGGCCGCCCCGGTTCGTAGCCGTAGCGGCTGCCGCCGTCGTCCGTGCACTTGTCGAGAAACCGCTCGATCCGACGGAATCGTTCCTCCTGCTCTGGGATGGTGATGCCGGCCATTCGTGCGCTGTGCAGCGCCATCACCACCCATCCGGTGACGGAAACGTCGCTTCCGCCACGCGGTGCATATTTCCAGCCACCCATAGGACTCTGCGAGTCGATGCAATACTTGATGGCCCTTTCGGCCGGTTCCTTGAATTTCGGATCCTTGGTCATGCCGAAGATTTCGCACGCCGCGATGGCGCACTGCCCCTGCGTGTAGAAGGCCCCGTTGAACTGGCCATCGTGAAAGAAATTGCCGTCGGAGTCCTGTTGGGCCAAAAGCCAACTCCATCCTTTGGCGACATTCGACCGGAAACGCCCCGACTTGTGCGTGTGCCCGGCTCCTTGAAACGCCAGGAGGGCCATCGCAGTCGCCGCCGCCTGGTTCTCGTTTCCGGCGCCGTCGGGATAGGTCCCTCGGAGACTCCAGTACCCCTCCGGCTTCTGTTTTCTGGCGAGCCACTCCAGACCCCTCTCGACGGCCGCCTCGGTCGTCTCCGTGCCCCCGTATAGACCGATGAGCGCCTGCTTCATTCCTTCCCGCCGGCCATCGAGCGCCAGCCCGATCTCGTTGGCCTCGATCTGGCTGCTTGCCGTGTTACCGTGTTCGCGTAGATTGATTAACTCCAAAGGAGCGGCGAACGGGTCCTCGACCTCCGGCAATTCGCTCTTGGAGAGTTCCGGCACCTCTTCCGATCTATCCAAGCCGACCAGCGGCGAATCGAAGTCAAGCTGCTCGCCCAACTTTTCCGCGTGGAGTACGTTGAGCGAAACTTGACTCGAACCCCCAACGGCAAAGACCCACAGCGCCAGGATGATCAGCAACAACGCATGAAAGATCGCACTAATCAAGAATGGAGGCGCCGACCGAACGACGACCTCGGTCAAGTCCACCTCCTCGACCTCGGTTCGAAGCATCACGTCCATTTCCGCGGACTGGGCCATCGGTGGGGCGGGTATCGGCTGAACGAGAACCGGCCGAACAGGCAACGCAGCCGCCGAGGAAGGAATCGGCGGTGGATTCCCAACGTCGGGCGAGACCGGCAGAACCACCGAATGAGGAGGGCCTTCCCGCGGGCCCTGCCGCGGAGAACGGCCTGTGCCGTCCGAACTCGTCATTCCTGAAGCCTAATGGGTCGTGAAAAACGTAGAGAAAATATGTTTTTTAAAATTGAGCCACCCCGACGGTCGTCCAATCCAGCACAATACCCCTCTGTCGCACGGAAATGGTTGCCGGGACAGGCGACAAACCGATTCCCACACGCTGATAATTCTAGACGCAACCCACCATTGTGCCAAATGGAAAACCGTAATCCCCCCGTCAGTCGAGCGGGCGAAAGCTCTGAGCATGACGGTTGCGACCGATCTTGCGGCCCAAGAGCACACTCCAAATAATCTGGCGGCAAACCAAGATGTATTCACTATTTCGGGTTATATTTAATATGTCTTATTGTGTAGTTCACTCAGCATTTTGCGTGTCACGGAACGGCCTGGGCGAAAAAACTCTCATTATCCCCTCGACGGATGCCGAATTCGTGATAAAATCTAAGCATCGTCGCTCCTTGGCGATGTGTTTACCCTGATAACGCGGGGTGGAGCAGCCCGGTAGCTCGCGAGGCTCATAACCTCGAGGTCGTCGGTTCGAATCCGGCCCCCGCCATTTTTTTATCTTTTTCCGGCTTTGCGCGAGGCGCGAGCCGCATTAAGAGCTGGGATCGCCCGAGCGTGGTTCTAGCACCCGGGCGTGTAGCTCAGTCGGTTAGAGCGCATCCCTGATAAGGATGAGGCCCGAGGTTCGAATCCTCGCACGCCCAGTAGGGGGGTTTTATCCCTTCGAATGGGGTTGCAAGACCTTGCATTTCTTCCCTAAGTAGAGGGGTTTTCAAGCTCTTACAACCCCCTGCAAGGGTAATGGCATGGCCGGGTTTGCATCCGGATTCCGCCCCCTTTTTCCGGCCTTCTCTTGGGTGTGGACAAATTCTCCCGTCAACTCCGTCGCCGCCCTTCTGACATCCTCTTCCCTTTGAAGCCGATAGAACCTGTCGGCAATGTCCGGGCTGTGACCCAGCCATTCGGCCGCAAGGTGGTTTGGAAACGACAAGGCAAGCTCCGTTGCCCTCGATCTCCGCATCGCTCGCCAGGGTTGGGGCCAGTGAACGCCGGCCCGGGCTTGGAGCCGCTCAAGCCATGTCCGAAGGTTCTGGGCCGCATCCAGGTTCGGAAATATTGGGTCCGGGGCACCGTAAGGGATCGCATACCATGCCTCTTGGAAGAATGGAGCCATCGAATAGCGTTGTATTGCTTTGTACCAAACGCCCCTTGCCGGGGCAACCCCTTAAACGGGCCAGAAGCCGCGAGAATCCACGCCCCCATCCGCCCGGTCAAGTTATCGAACCACCGGCCGGGGCCGCCTCCTGGGGGCTCTCCGGAGGTCGTTTTTCGCCGCTTCCTGAAACAAGGTCATCGGCACCGGGGGCAGGTCCTCGAACCGGGCCCGCCGCCACCACGCCTCCCATCCGCGAAGAGAAACACGCTCCCGGCCGGGCCGGCCGGAGGCATCGGTTTTCCGCTCCCACCGCCGGCCGCCAATCTCCACGATTGCCGCGGGCCGCGGCACCGGTGGGTCATCGGGTTCGAGGGCCGCGAGAATGGCGTATTTCCAATCCGCGAGAATCGGGGCCAACTCCCGTACCGATTCCGGGGGACCGTGAAATGTGAGGCTATCGGGGCCGCCGATTCCGCGTGAATACCAAACCCTCGGAGTATTTCGAGGGCGTTTCGTCCGTCTCGAACCGTGAGAGGTTTCATATCGTGAGTGTTGCCTCCTCTCCGTCGCCCTCGATCTCCCAAGCCGGAGCAATGAGACGGTCCACGAGTATACGTACGATCACCTGGGGCGGTTGACTCGCGATGCGGCCACCGAATTGGGGGGGGTGACATCGACGGGTGGGTTCGGCGAATTGAACGGACGTACGAGTGTCCGGGGAAGCTCCTAATCAACATGATGGGTCGAGATATGTTCGTACGGACCAGCGAGACACGGCGCAACGCGGAGAGACGACGCGATACCCCATTGCCTCGATGTGTAGTCCCGGCCGTTCGGTACTTACGCCTCCTTCTCCTTCATCAGGTCAACCTTGGTCCGCGGGTAGCCGGGCAAAATATGCTTCCGATGATCGGGAAGAGACATGGCGCGAGAAAGGGCCAGAAGAAGTTCAGTCGACCAGCGCCGGCGCTCGTGGACGGGGACCAGGTAGCGGACGCTGCAATTGGTGGCGGTCTCGGTCGCCGTAAGAAAGACCTTCGGGGAGTCGTCGACGTCCTGGGCAAGGTGTTGTCGCTCGAGGAGACGCCGATATTGATCGGCCGGAGCGCGCATCATCCCTCCCAGCACGGATTCCGCGACGTTGGTAAGGACGTCCCGCGTGTACCCGAGGTCGCTCTCGTTGGCGACGGATACGGTTATTTCGTCCCAGACATACGGGAAATCGCGGCTGTAGTTGATGATGTTAGACCGGAGGATCTCCCAGTTGGGAAAGGTAATGACGGCGCCGGTAGGCTGCGCTCCAGCGACCGCCTTGCCGGGCCCACCCAGCTCCCAGACCGTCGTCGTCAAGACGTCGATGCGGATGACATCGCCGAAGACCTCGCCGACTTCGATGCGGTCACCCGGCCGGTAGTACCCGCGCAGGGCGTTGAGCACCCAGCCGCTGAAGCTCTCGATCGGCGTTTGCAGAGCCCACGAGAGGGCCAGGCCGATAAGCCCGAGCGACCCGACCAGGGCGGCCGCATCGCCGGACACGACGCTCAGCCCCGCGCCGATGGCGAAAAAGAACAGCCCCACGCGAACGAGCGCGGAGACGGCTTCACTCCTTTCCCATCCCGAAAGCAGTTTATGGAGGAGCAGCCGCACAAGCACGGAAAGGGCCCACGCCGCCAACAGCAGAAGCAGGGCCACGGCGAACTTCGGCAGCATGTCGAGCAGGCCCGCGAGAATACGGCGGACGGTCGTTCCAGCCTCTTCAAGCGATTTCTGCGGATCAGTCTCGCGAACGTCCCGAGGCGTCCGCCGTTGCTTCAAATCGCCCTCTGCCGGCGGTTCCGCCCCAGCTTCCGTCTCCACCTTTTCCTCCGCCACCGGAGACGCTGGGACCGTCAAATCCTGGCCCCGGCCGGGCGGCGCGGTCCAAAGCGAAAAAAGGAGGGCCGTCAGAGCAACGGCCAAAATGGTCGCTTGGCGAAACCGCTTGAGCGACCCTTGCGCCTGTCCGTGATAGCGCTGGAGGAGGGCCCGCCGCCGCGGCGAAGGGCGGCGTATCCGGTGTCGTGGGCGCGGCGGCTTTCGCCGGCTCTTGCCGACGGTGGACCGCCGCACGCGCGGTCTTGGTGGTCTTGTTGGTATCCGATTTCTCATCGCTAGCCGAAGCGGTCCACTTCTCGCCCCGTTCTTCCGGCAGTCGTTCGCGTGCAAACGCCGTACCATAACGCAACGGTGGACTCAACCAACTGACTCAACGGACACCCAGATTCATCACCCTTTTCGCTCGAAATGAAGGGGTGTGTTTGATAAAATTGAGAAATCCTGGCGTATTTTGCCGTTTGGACGGCGTTCTTGGTTGCCCGAAATGTTTCTTAACCCCCGTCCAAGCCGACCTCGGGCCGCGCAAATCTCCCGCCCCGAGTAACACTTCCCGACGGTGTGGGGCCAGGGATTCTATGCCCCTCGGCAGGCGCAACACTCGTGAAGCCGTCCAGCGAGGGGCAATTCGCGCAAGCGATAGCCGACAAGTGGTTCTTTTAGGGGGAAAGGATGATGAAGAACGCCAAGACGAAGCGGTTCGGTCGTGGTTCAATATTTGGATGTCCGTTGGGTCAATTTCAAGCACAAGGCGGCCAACCTTCTCAAGGCGGCGCTGGAGAAAGACGAACG
>CAZFQG010000267.1:0-6587 GCA_964520785.1 uncultured Planctomycetaceae bacterium
ACTTCCTGATGCAAGTCCTTGCTACGCAACGAAGTTAATGTGCGCTGGCCCTGTCTGGAACCCCGAGCTAAGCGGCGAGGCGCTCATGGACGAATTCCTCCGACTCCACTACGCCGAGGCCGCGCCGCCGATCCGCCGCTTCCTCGACCTGTTGTGCGACAACGCAAGGGCCAAGGGGGCCGATGCGGCCTGCTTTGCCTATGCGCGAAATTACGGCATTGACGAGGCCATGGGCCGCGCGGCCCTGGAGGCGATGGAGGAGGCGGCCGCGCTGGCCGAATCCGACGTCATCCGCGCCCGGGTGGAAAAAGCCTCGATATGGGCCCTCAGGGCGGCCATCGGCGATCTGCCGAAGCGGCTTTCGGCCGGAATGCGCGACCAGTGGCGACGGGGCGAACTGACGCTGGACGACTTCCCCGCGATGACCCCCGAAGAGATCGCCAAGAAGGAGCCCCACCTGCGCAAGATGCTGCCCCTGTGCAAGAAACACGGCGTCGACCGCTGGTCCGAAGGCTGGTCGCTCGAGCAGGCCGCGCCGATTCTGGAGAAGTTCCTTGGACACTGATTTCGATCACGCGTTACGTGCCGGTCGATAATGCGATCCCGATTGGGGAGCTTTTCCGACCATCAGCTCCCCTTCCCGCTTCCTTCGGAGAACACCGGCGAATCAAACCGCGGACCTTCTTGCATTGTTCAGGTGGTTTGTGATCTTTTGCTGGTTCACGACAATCACCCCAATTCCGGCAGATTTGTACACGCCCGATATCCGCCTGACGCAAGACGGCGGGGCGCTGGATCGCCGTCGCGAGCGGTTCGGTTTTCGCGAATTCTGGATTGAGGGGACGAAGTTCGTGCTCAACGGGATCCCGATGACGTTCCTTGGGACTCGGGCGCAAGGCGTTCCCGGGATGTGCCCCTGGGTGGTCACCGAATCGGGGCCGTTTCCAGTGGACTATTACTCCGAGAACCCTCGCTTCTTCGCGGTGAATACCTGTTGGGCGTGATCGCCCGGGGCACCCCGGCCAAAGGACAGTGGCCGAGATTGGCGGTGCGCATCCACGGCAAACCGGCCGGCACCCTCACGATCGACGACACCGAGTGGTGTGAACGGCCGTTGCTTTTGGACCTCGCAGGCGAACAGAGGGTCGAGCTGGAATTCGTCAACGACGCGGTCGGCGAGACGCAGGACCGTAATCTCAGAGTCCATCAGGTCCGGATCGTCCGGGAGACCCCGCCGCCGTCGTGCCGATAAGAGGGACACGCCCCGGTTCTGGATCACGGCCCCCTCCCCCCCGTATGGGCCAATGGTCTATTGACAAGCACCCTTGACAAGCTACGATTGTAGCAGAACTCGAGGTATTGTCCTTCCCCTACGGTCCACCCCGCCAAACCCCAAAAAGGTGCCAGTCATGAAGAGCCCAATGATCGTATCGACCTTTGTCATCCTGTTTAGTTTTGGCGTGCCGGCGCTCGTCGCCCAAGACGTTCCGCCGACCTCCCATCCCGACTCTCAAGAGTGGACGCCCCTCTTTGCCGCGGACCTTTCGAACGCCGTTTATCCGGCCGGCGTGTGGACCTTCGAGGACGGAATCCTCACCGCGTCGAAAGACCAATGCATCTGGACGAAGGCGGAATACGACGAGTTCGTTCTCGATCTGGAATTCAAGACGGCGCCGGGAACGAACAGCGGCGTGATTGTCCACTGCAGCGACGTCGAGAACTGGATTCCCAACGCAATCGAGATTCAGATCGCCGACGACTACGCCGAGAAGTGGGCGAACTCGCCCCCGAGTTGGCGGTGCGGCGCGATCTTCGGCCGACAACCGGCGACGGAACGGACGGTCAAGAAGCCGGAAGAGTGGAACCGGATGTCGATTACCTGCCTGGGCCCCATGATCTACGTCATGCTCAACGGCGTGCTCGTCAACGAAATGGACATGCGGACCTACACCGACGGTAAGAAGAACCCCGATGGCACCGTTCCTCCCCCCTGGATTCAAGGCAAGCCGCTCGCCGAGTGGGAAACCAAGGGCCGAATCGGACTCCAAGGCAAGCATGCCGGCGCCCCCATCTTCTTCCGGAATCTGAAAATCAAGTCAATCGACACGAAATGAACACTTGCCGTTCCCCCAGCGCCGATCAGGAGACCCGCACGATGTTACGAGTTCATTCACGGCTTACGATCTTATTCCTTCTTCTGGGCGCCTTTCCCCTGCAGGGCGATGAACCAGCCCCGCCCAAGGCACTCGACGCCGGCCACTTTCCGTCGGTCCAGGCGGCGATCGACGCTTTGCCGGAATCGGGGGGCATCGTGCGCGTTCCGCCCGGTACGTACCGCATTGCGGAGCCGATTCTCATTGAAAAGAGCAACGTCCGTCTCGAGGGGAGCGGGTCGGCGACGCATTTCATGAACTGCAACCAGGAGGGGAAACCGGCGATTTTGGTAAAGGCGAAGGACCCCGCGATAGGCGTCTGGCAGGTGCAGTTGACGAACTTCCGTGTTAGCGGCGATGCCGTCGCCAAGGGGGGCGAAAACCGCAAGAACGCCGAGCGGAAAGGGCCGTTTCTCGAGCCCCCGAAGGCGGAAGACGGAAAGCCGGGCGAGCCGGTAAGCGGCGACGGCATTGCCGCCTACAAGGCCCAGGAACTCCTGATCCAAAGCGTGGCGATCGACCACTGCGGCCGCCACGGCATCTATCTCGAATACTGCGAGGAGGACGGCCGCGTTTGCGATTCGATCATCACCTACTGCCGCCACGCCGGCCTCCACTGCGTCGGCATTCACGACCTGGTCGTAAGCGCAAACCAGTTCGAAGAGAACCACGACGCCGTCCAATTCCTCGACGGCTACAACCTCTGCATGAACGGCAACAACATCGACGACCACACCGGCAACGGCGTGATTATCGAACGGACGTACGGCTCGGTCCTCTCCGGAAACATGATCGAGGAGTGTGCGGGGGTCGGCCTCATCATGGACCGCGACTGCTATGGAATCACGGTCAGCGCAAACGTCTTCGCCGACAACTTCGGCGGCGGCATCGACCTCCGGGATGCCTGGGGCTGCGCCGTCTCGGCGAACACGTTCGTCGTCAACTCCGTCCGCTCCCTCATCATCGGCCCCGGAGCCGGCCGGATTACCGTCACCGGCAACAACTTTTGCGACAGTTTCGCCGGCGACCCCGAAAACCGCCGCCACGCCAAATTCGACGGTACCGGCATCCTCCTCAACGGAACGACCGACAACGTCATTTGCGGCAACCAGTTCTCCGGTCTGACCGGCTACGCCATCGAGACCGACGGGAAATGCACCCGCCAGCTCATCGCCAACAATATCGTCACCGACATGAACCCCAAGACGACCAAGACCGGTCCGGCGTTCAAGATCGTGGACGAAAAAGAGGTCGTGTTGCAGGGGAACGTGTTGCCGTGATGATTTGGGGGGCTCGGCGGGAGACAGAGTGGCAGAGTGACAAAGGGGCGAAGTGGCAGAGTGGCAGAGTGGCAGAGTGGCCGAAAACAGAGTGTGGGGTGATTGGGAAACCGGATACGACAACACGCATAGACGAGAACCGAACCATGGTGATCAATCGCATCCAAGTGACGGCCGTCCTCCTTTGCGTCGCCACCCTCTCCTCCACCTTTGCCGATGACCTTCCCCGATTCGACCGCTTCTACGGCTATAAGGCCGTTGCTTCGGAGGCGACCGGATTCTTCCGCGTGGAAGAGATCGGTGGGCGGTGGTGGTTTATTACGCCGGAGGGGCATCCGTTCTTTTCGACCGGGGTGAATGTGGTGAATATGTCCGGTACCGCCACGAAGGCGGGGCGGCACTACTACCGCGAGGCGGCCGAGGCGAAGTACGCAACCCGCGAGGCGTGGGCCGAGGCGCAGCACAAGCGGCTGATCGACTGGGGTTGGAACACCATCGGCGCGTGGAGCGATTGGAACGCGTTCCGCGACAAGATGCCCTATACGTTCATCCTCTACATGGGTGACAGAAACTGGGAAGGGGGGCCGAAGGGGGACCCGTTCGATCCCGCGTTCCGGGAGTCGTGCCGGGCCGCGTTCGAACAGGAACTCGCCCCGTTGAAGGAGGACCCCTATTTGCTCGGCGTCTTCCTCTCCAACGAAATGAAGTGGGGGCCCGACCATCGCGGATACCACCTGCTGGACGACTTCATGAAGAAGCCGGCCGCAGCGGCGGGGAAGGTGCGGCTTATCGCCTTCCTCGAAGAACGGTACGAAACGATAGACGCGCTCAAAGAGGACTTCCGCACGCCCGCCCAGACGTGGGACGCCCTGGCGAAAGAGACGTATCTGACCAGTCGCACGACTCCGGCGGCCCTGGAAACCCAACTCGACTGGTCCGCCGACGTCGCCGAGGCGTTCTTCAAGACGACCAACGAGGAATTCCGCCGCGTCGACCCGAACCATTTGAATCTCGGCGTCCGGTTCATCAGTCAGTTCACGCCGCGCCGGGTCATCGAAGTCGCCGGCAGGCACGTCGACGTCATGAGTATCAACTTCTACGAGATGCGGGGGCGGTTCGAGGAGGTCTTGCAAAGCCTCTCGCCCGACTATCTGCCGGTGGACGATTGCCTGGCGGCCCACTACAAATACGGCAGGCGGCCGATCTTGATCAGTGAGTGGGGCTACCGAGCCGCGGACGTGGGGCTGCCGAATTCCTGGCCGCCGATTTACCCCACACTGGCGACGCAAAAAGACCGCGCAGAGGCCTACGAGGCGGATTTCCGACGCGACCTGGCGGCCCCCTACATCATCGGTCAGCACTGGTTCTTGTTCGCGGACCAACCACCGGAGGGGCGTTTCGACGGCGAGGACAACAATTTCGGCCTGGTGAACGAAAAAGACGAGCCCTACGAGGAGTTGGTAAACCGCTCCAAGATCATGTATAATGAGGTTTACCGGTCGTTGAAGGCGGAGCCGTTGAAGGCGGAATCGCGCGATGCCGACTGATTTCGCCGGAAGTCTTCCCGCCACACCGCGTGAGGCGGGGCCCTTTTTGAAACTACGGAGTCGTATTTGCCATGAACCAAGATAAATCGATCAATCGTCGTGATTTCTGCCGCGCGGCCGCCGCCGCTTCGACCGTCGCCGCCTTTGCCGGTTCCGTCCGCGCCGAGGGAGCCAAGACGTCGTATCAGTGGATCGACGTGCATACCCACCTGGGCATCCCGATGCTCCGCGACAACGCGGTCACCGTGAAGATGATGCTCCAGTGGATGGACGCGCACAACATAGAGAAGATCGTCGCCCTCGCCCTCGTCTCGCCGGAGGGGTGGATGTACCCGATCATGTCCGATTGGATTCTCGAGCAGACCAAGCCCCACCGGGACCGCTTGATCCCCTTCGTCGATATCGACCCGCGTCAGTTGAGCTACCTCGGCGGGGCCAAGGGCGCGCTCGACATGCTCAAACGTTACCTCGATGCCGGAGCGGTCGGCGTCGGCGAGCACAAGTGCGGGATGCCCATCGATCATCCTCAGAACCTGGAGTTCTTCTCGGTCGTGAGCGAACTGGAACTGCCCCTCCTGTTCCACATGGACACCGTCCGCAACACCGACAAGCCGGGCCTGCCGGGCCTGGAAAAGGCCTTGCAGGCGGCTCCCAAGGCGCGGTTCATCGGCCATGCCAACGGCTGGTGGGCAAGTGTCTCCGGCGATTGCACGGCGGCCGACCTGGGAGCCTATCCGAATCGGCCGGTCACTCCCGGCGGTGCGGTGGACCGGTTGTTCGACACCTACGACAACATCTTCGGCGACCTCTCGGCCGGCAGCGGCGCCAACGCGCTGACGCGCGACAAGGAATGGGGCCGCGAGTTCCTCATCCGCCGCGCCGACCGGCTCATGTTCGGAACCGACTACCTCATGACCGGCCAAGGCATCCCCCAATTCAAGGCTTTGGAGGACTTCAATCTGCCAAGCGAAGTCCAGGAGAAGATTTACAGGAAAACTGCGGAAAAGGTACTGAAATTGGCGTAAGTCGAGGGCCGAAAGGGGGATGAGAACCGCAAAGTCCGGGGATCGGCCCGTTTCTTCGGCGATCCGTTTCCCCTACGAGCAAAAGTTTCCGGCCCTTTTGCTGCCGGCGGTACAGGCGGCGCGCGAGGCGGCCAGACGAATGACGCGCGGCAACAACCTCAAGCAGATCGGGCTGGCGATTCATACCTACCACGATGGGCACGATGCCATGCCAATGGTGACGCCCTATTCGGACCTCAGCGTTTACGCGACCGGCGGCGAGCAGGTATCGCTCCCGGACGAGTAATGCCGACCGCTTCCGAGTTCACAATCAGTATTCGTATCCGGAGGAAATCATGGGAACCACTTGATTACGAAATCCCTAACGTTGATCAATAATAACCCCTCGAAAGCTGTGCTTTTCTTGGGTTTTCCACCGCCCAGATACATCAAAAGTATCTTCCAGAAGCCCAAACCCGGTTGACCCGGGGCGGAGAGCTAGGTAGAATTCTTTTTTCGCCACTTAAGAGGCATTCCTTCGGTAACCTGGGGGATTAGCTCAGTTGGGAGAGCGTTTGGCTGGCAGCCAAAAGGTCACCGGTT
>CAZFQG010000268.1:0-6582 GCA_964520785.1 uncultured Planctomycetaceae bacterium
TAGCCATCTCATAGAGACTCTTCCAGAGGACGTAGGCCAGGAAGCAGACCAGAATGTGCGCCAGCACGCGGTCTTCCTTTTGATGCCAGACCGGGCGGATTCGCAAGTCGCTCTTATGAATTCGAAACGCGGCCTCAATTTGCCAGCCATAATGCGGCCTTTGTCACAGTTATTATGACGGTTCACAAAGCCTGGTTGGGGTCGCGAGGTCTTTCGGTGGGGGGCTCCTGGCTTCGCTGCTGTCAACCAAAGGCGGTTTGAAACGGTAAACACACCCGAATGGGGCGTTTGATTTTTCGGTTCTCGCTCGGTAAACTGAATAGGGTGAGGCACCATAGCGACCCGTCCCCCCCAGAATGAGAGCTTTTTGATGAAATTCTACTATTCACTCCTCAAGTCCGCATTGGCCGTCACGCTTCTGGCTGGAATTACCGGCTGTCCCAAGATCACGCCGATTGGAGAAGAGAAACCCAAAACGGCCGCGCCGGAGGGTGAAACCGGGAAAACGGAAGCGAAGGAGCCCGCCGGTCCCGTCGTCGCCCCCGAATTGACGAAGCAGGCCGAGGACCGGATCAAGGACCTGGCCGGGACGCTCAAGAAGAACGAGGCGGGCGACATCGTCTGGATCGACCTGAACTCGAAGAAGCAAACCAACACGGATGCCGACCTAGAACTCTTCGGCCAACTCGCGGCCCTGGAGACGCTCCAGCTCCACGGCACCGACATCAGCGGTAAGGGTGTCGCGAAGCTCGCCGGCCTAAAGAATCTCAAGAGCCTGACACTGGAGAACACCGAGATCGACGACGCGGGATTGGCGGCGCTGGCGGAACTTCCCAGTCTCAGGGAACTCAACCTCCGCCGCAGTACGCGGCTGAACGACGCGAGCCTCGCGATTCTTCAACGTTTTCCCAAAGTGGAGCTTCTGCATCTGTTGTACAACAACTTCTCGGACGAAGGAGTAAGCAGCCTGGCGGACATCGACCGGATACGTCTCTTGGACCTCCGAGGCTGTAATATCACGGACGCCGGAATGGAGTCGATTGGAAAGCTCACGAATCTCGTCGCCCTCAAGCTCCGCAGCGCCAACATCACCGACGCCGGCGCAAAGCACTTGGAAAACCTCAAGAAACTCAAGAGCCTGATCCTGCAGGAGGCGAAGATAACCGACGAGGGCATGAAATCACTCGCCGGACTGACCGAACTGACCGAGTTGAGCCTCTTCCGCTGCAACGACATTACCGACGCCGGCCTTGTGGCCCTGAAAGACATGACCAAAATGAAGAACCTTTCCTTGCGGCAGCTTTACCCGGTCAACGGGGAGGAAGGGTTCGATCATCTCCAGGGCATGAAGGACCTGGAGATTCTGGATATCGCGGAGACCGACGTCAGCGATGAAGCGTTCGCCAAGCTGACAGGCCTGACGAAGCTGAAGCATCTTAGCGCGTGGAACACGTGGTTATCGGACGAAGGGGCGAAGAGCCTCGCCAAATTGACGAACCTGGAGTTCCTGGATGTGCATGGCACCCAGTTGAGCAACGCCGGATTGAAAGACTTGGAGCCGCTGAAATCACTCAAGACGCTGGAGCTTTCGGGAGCCCCCGGCGTCACCCGCGAGGGGGTCGAGGCGTTCAAGCAGGCCGTCCCGGGGTGCGACGTAAGGTTCTGAAGAACGGCGCTGAGTGAATCGGTAGCTCACTGAAGAACGGATCCAGCATGGAAGACCTCAACAAACGGCTTATCGCCGTCGAAGAGCGGATTACGTACGCCGAGCGCACGATAAGCGATTTGAGCGACGTTCTCCGCTCTCTGGGAGAGAAAATTGACGCCCAAGAACGCCTGATCGCCGGTCTCCGTACGGCGACCGACCAACTCTCCGCGACGATCGAACAGCCGCGGTCCCTCGCGGACGAAAAACCGCCCCATTATTAAGACGCCGCAAGAGGGAATGCCGTGGGGCACGAGACGATCCCCTCCTTGACGTTTCCGAGACTGGCCGCCGTGATCGTCCTTGTGGCGGTATTTCTCGTCCAATGCACCTGTGTCTGTTCGGGTGATGCGCCCGAAATGGCCACGCGCCTCGAATGGGTATTCGACGAAGCCGGCGGAATGCAGGGCTGGACGGTCGGCGGGCATCTGAAGGACGTCGCCGTTGCGAACGATGGGCTTTCCGCCACTGCGACGGACCACGATCCCATCTTACTGAGCCCCGTCTTCAAGATTCCCCTGCGTCCGACGCAAATCGTCGAAATCCGCATGAAGTCGACGGTCCCGGCGCAGGCCCAGCTCTTTTGGGCGACCGACCTGGAGGGCAAATACGGGGGCTTCAGCGAGACGAAGACGCTTTCCTTTCCGACCAAGGGAGATTCCGCCGTCCACACGTATCGCCTGAGGCCCTTCTGGCACATCGGCCCGGAACTGGTCCGCCTGCGCTTCGATCCGCCGGCCGCCGGGAGCTTCACTCTTCTCTCCATCCGGGTTCTGGAACCGGTCGGCGAGATAATGGAATCCGACAGGACGCAGTGGAACTTCGCCGGCGGCCTGGAAGGCTGGGCCCTTGATGACGGGTGCGGCCCCGTCACAACCGCCGGCGGCAAGCTCGCATTCACCACCGAGAGCCCCCAAGCGGCCCTCACCAGCCCTCTGCTTTCTCTGGACGCCGCGGACCGTTTCTATGTCTCGTTCCGGATGGCGGCGGACGCGGGCGCGGCGGGCAGCGTTTTCGCCGTCGCCAAGGACAAGCCGGGAAAAGAGGCCGTCTCCTTCCGACTAATTCCCGACGGCAAGATGCACACGTACAACGTCGAAGTCGGAGGGCTCGACAACTGGAAGGGCGAAATCCTCTTGATTGGAATTCAGCCAAGCGACGAACCGGGCGCGAAGATCGCGGTCGAGTCGATCGCCGTCACCGCCAAACCAGCCGGACCGGTCGACCTGCGTGCGCGCTACTTCGGCGGCCTGGACGCGATCCGCCGGATCGAGCGTCCGGCAGCCGTCACCTGCCTGCTCGAAAACAACGGCGGTACCGATGCGGAGAACGTCCTTCTCGCGCTCAAGGCGCCCGAGGGTGTGGAAATTCTCGATGCGAATCCGAAGACGATTCCGGCGATCCGCATGGGATTGCCCCGCGAGGCGACCTGGAAGGTTGCCACGAGCACTCCAGGCGAGTACCGCGTCTCGGTTGAGATCGCCCATGGTGGTGAAATCATCCTGCGCGAAACGGCCGCTCTTGACTTCTCCAAGACCCCCGACGTCCCAAAAACCGACTACATTCCCGAACCTCAACCGGTAAAGAGCACGCCTGAGATCGGCGTTTTCTACTTCCCCGGTTGGCCCGACATGGGACGGTGGCGGCCGATCCTCGACTATCCTGAGCGGAAACCGGCGCTGGGCTGGTACGACGAAGCGAATCCCGAATGCGTCGACTGGCAAATCAAGTGGGCCGTCGAGCACGGCGTCGATTTCTTCATGGTCGACTGGTACTGGGACCGCGGCGGCCGGCACCTGGAGCATTGGATTCACGACGGCTACATGAACGCGAAGTTCCGCGAGTATCTCAAGTGGTGCGTGATGTGGGCAAACCATAACCGGCCCGGGTCGCATTCCATGGAGGATTGGAAAGCCGTTACGCAATACTGGATCGACCATTACTTCGGCATGGAGGAGTACTATCGCATCGACGGTAAGCCTGTCGTGGTGATTTGGTCTCCGTCGAACATCCGCCGCGACGTCGGCGGGACCGAGGAGGCGGCAAAGCTCTACGCCATGTCGCGGGAGATGGCGAAGGCGGCCGGTTGCAAGGGGATCTACTTCGTCGCGATGTTCTCCCACGAAAACAAGTTCGCCTATGAGACGCTCAAGAGGGAAGGCTACGACGCGGCCACATCGTACCACGGTTTTCAGGTCGCCCAACAGCGCACCGGAAAGCGCCAATTCGATTTTCAGGAAGTCGTGGAGACATCCCCCGAGCTGTGGGCCCGGGAAGAAGCCGACTCCGGCGAGATGGAGTACTTTCCCATCGTCGACAGCGGTTGGGATTCCCGCCCTTGGCACGGTGGCCAGGCGCTGGTCATTTCGGGGCGGACTCCGCAGAAGTTCGGCGCCCTTTGTCGAAAGGCGAAGGCGTTCGCCAAGGAACACGGCTCGCGGATCATCACCATCGGCCCCTGCAACGAATGGGGGGAAGGAAGCTATATCGAGCCGTATGCCGAATACGGCTTCGGCGACCTCGACGCCATGCGCGAGGCCTTCTGCCCGCCCGGCGAGTTCCCTCCCAATCTCGTCCCGGAAGACATCGGCCGCGGTCCCTACGACCTGCCCCTGCCGGAAGAGAAGACCGCCTGGGAATTCGACGACGAGGCGGACGTCGCCGCGTGGTCATGCGGGGGAATTCACAAACGCCACCTCGACGGGACGTTCGCCGGGGAGTCCTTCGGTGGCGATCCGATCATGACGAGTCCGCCGCTGCGCGTCAGTGCGTCCGAGTTCTCCAGGCTGGTCCTTCGGATGCGGTGTGACGGACCCTCCACCGGCCAACTCTTCTGGGCGACCCCTCCGCGGCATTGTGCGAGAACAACAGTGTCCGATTTCGCGTGATCGGGGACGGAGAGTTTCACGAGTACATGCTCGACCTCGCCGCCCACCCCGGCTGGCGCGGGCTCATCACCACACTCCGGCTCGATCCGGTCGCCGGACCGCGGCGAGAGTTCCAGATTGACGTCCTGCGGTTGGAGTGACCTCCTTGTAAGCCCTTCCCAGTCCGTAAAAACGGCCTCTACAGCCCTTCCCTAGAGGGGAACGACGATGTTCCGGCACGACTCAAACTAACCGCCATTGCGACGGTTGGCCGATTTCTGTACTATCCCCCCGGAGAATGGCGCCAGAAGCGGACGCAATGGATCGTGGCGTCCGGGGTAACTTGCCGGCTGAGGGAACGCGTGACGGTGCCGCCACGAAACGGGGGGCGGCGGCTCGCGACGGGAAGAGGTGCGCCATCATGCCGCGACGAACTAGAAGGAACGCCAGGGGGAGACGGCACGACGAACGGATACCTCGATGCGTGAATTGGGTTTGTTATTCCTGATAACGATTCTCCCGGCTTTGGCCGGGTGCGGCGCGAACTCCATGGTCTTGCAGGGGAAACTCGAAGATCAGAACAAAAAGTACGCGAATCTGCAGTCGCAATCCCTCCAACTTCAGACGGACGTGAGTTCGCTGAATTCGCGAAACGAGGAACTTCAGGCCCGCCTCGCTCAGGCTGAACAGCAGTCAAAGCTCCTCAAGGACAACCTCCTGGCGACGCGCGAACAACTGACCAGCATTGGCGCCCAGCTCGCGAAGACCCAGGACGCCTATAACGAAGAAAGGAACCGCGTCCAGGCGATGAAGGCCTCGTTCCAGAATCGCGGAGGCGTCATCATAGAACCGAACCGCAGCATCGAGCGCGGATTTCTGGAGCTTCCCGAACCGGCCGTTACGCATTGGGAAGACGGCGCACTTTGCATCAGCGTGCCGGGTCACGTTCTCTTCGAACGCGGTCAGGACCGCCTGCGCCCCGCCGCCGTCCCTTTGCTGGAAAGTATCGGCGCCAAACTCGCTTCCCGGTATCCCGATAACATTATTACCATCGAAGGGCACGTCGGCCCCGACTCCGGCATGGCGTATAACCGCGAACAAGGGATGCAGCTCTCGATGAACCGCGCGGCGGCCGTGTACCGTATCCTCGGCGAGCGCTCGCCGATGGAATCGCGGCAACTGGTGATTTCGCCGCGCGGTGACGAAAAGCCGCACGCCCCTCAAGGCCGGGAGGATTCGATGCCCCACACGCGGATCGTCATCCGCGTGGAGCCGCGGTACGCGCCGGGAAAATAGGGTCGTCCCGAGGAAGATCGCGGATTCATTCCTCTTTCCGCCGCAGAATCACTCGTTCTCCCTGCACTTCGACCAGGATATTCCCGGGAAATACGCGCTTACTCGATCCTTCCCGGCCGGAATCCGTCCCGATCATTCCAGCCAAATCCTCCCAACAACGTAACGTCATGTTTTTCAGAGGCCATTCGTGTTTCCGCCAGGTTCGCGCGAGCAGTTCCCGTACCAGCAGAGTCTTCTGCGCCCGCAATACCCGCCGGTCAAGCGTTAGGCGATTCGAGGATTCCTCGACGATTGCCAGGTCTCGCAAGGATTCGGCCGAAGCCTCGACGAATTCCTGCGTCTGGCCCGCCAGTTTGGCCAATCGGAGTAGTGCCTCGTCGGCACGGTCGTTGAGGTGTTCTCGCACGTAGGGAAGCAACTCATGGCGGATGCGGTTACGCGTGAACCTCGCGTCGGAGTTGCTGAGGTCCTCGCGAAAAGGTTGTGAAAGCGAGCGCAGGTACACGCGAATCTCCTCGCGACGGAAGTTCAATAGCGGTCGGAGGAGGACCACCGCCGGGCCCAGGGGCCGGGCTCTCGGAATACCCGCCAAACCGCGAAGCCCCGTTCCGCGGAGAATCCGATGCATGAGCGTTTCCACCTGATCATCCCGGGTATGGCCGGCGACCAAGTACCGCGCGCCGGCAGTCTCCGCGGCGCGGCGGAGGAACGTGT
>CAZFQG010000269.1:0-6574 GCA_964520785.1 uncultured Planctomycetaceae bacterium
GCTTCCCGGGCCTCGCCAGCCCGACGCCGTAAACCCGCCACGTGTCGCGACTTGTGCACCGCTTTGCATCGAGCTGCATCGCCTCGCATCGCCCTGCACCAGGGAAGAGATCAAGTACGCCCGGCAGGATTCGAACCTGCAACCCTCGGTTCCGAAGACCGATGCGCTATCCAATTGCGCCACGGGCGCGTGCGATCAGTGTTGATGATGACATTATAACACGGCTTGGGGATCGGGAAAGGTGGGTCCTGGATGGATTTGGAATACTTCCGACGAGTATATGCAACTACCTTGCAGGAGGGGTTCCGGTGATTTCGTAGAGGACGTAGGCGGAACCCTCTTCAAGTGGCGTGAGGTTGGGGAGAAGGGAACGGACGGTGGCCGTGTCGGGGCCGGCGACGACCAGGAGGCGAACACCTCCGTCGGCATACTCTTGGAGAGTTTCGGGTAAGTCTTCGTCGTCCCCCGAGAGAATCCATCCCGGGCGGTCGCAATAGTAGAGCAGCGCGCAGCCCGAGCCATGGCGCGTGAGGATCGGCTCTTCCGGCCTGGAAAGCCGCTGGGCGGCCGCGCCAGCTTCGACGACAGCGCGGTCCTCTTCCGGAATCGCGTAGGTCGGCTTGGCGGCATAGCGGAGGGAAAGGACAAGGAAAACGGCGAAAACGAAGACCATCCCCGGCAGCCTGGCCGCGGCATGGCGGCGAAGGGCTTGGTCGACGGTCCGCCAACCGAGTCCGGCCAGTACCGCTCCCAGCGGCAGGCCGATCATGTAGTAGTAGTCCATCTCGTAGAATTTTCGCGGCAACAGGATGAGGAGCACCCCGCAGGCCGCCAACCATGGCGCGTACCGCCGGATGGAAGGGTGAAACACGGCGAGAACCGCCAGCGTGAATCCGATGGGTGTCAGTACTATGCCGCTTAGGTCGTCCAGGATCCGCCGGTAGTAATCGGCGTTACGAAGAATGGGGTGCGGGGGGAGGTGTTCCTTACCGCCGTGGCGAACGGAATAGAACACCCGGGCCGCCTCCGGATTCTCCGGTGCCGCGGTACGGTACGCGTGTGAATACCATAGCGCCGGCGGAAGGATCGCCAATCCAAGGCCGAGAAGTCCCAATACGCGCCGCCGCGCCGCGCACGGGTGAAATTCGAACAACGCCGTCCACCCCAGCGGCAAGAGAAGGACGCCGGCGTACACTTTCGTAAGGATCATCGCCGCGGTGGCGAGCAGGGTAATCGCCCACCATGCCGCACGTCCGGAACACATCCATCGGTCCATCCCCCAAAACGCGGCGACAGAGAAGAGTACCAGCGAGGGCTGCAGAATAAACGCGCAGCCATATAGGATTCCCAGAGGGGCAAACGCGAGAACGGCTGCGCTCGCGAGCGCAGCCGTCGCCCCGTGCCGCCTCCGTACAAACAGGAAGAGAATTCCAGTCGCCGCGGCCATGGACACAATCGAGGCGACCCGCCCCCAAACATCAAGCGATCCACCGAAACGATTCCATGCGGCTCCGGCGGCATAGACGGAAAGAGGGAACTCCATCATGTGGAGACTCCGGCGGCCGTCACGCATCATGTCCAGGGTCGGATACCAAAGCGAAGTCTTCCCGAGGACCCAGTTCCGAGCGGTCATCGCGTATACTACGTTCTTCGTCGCGAAATTGCCGACAAGGGGCCGCCGTAGGGTCCCCAATCGCAATCCGGTCGAGAACAACACGATCAGCACCAGCAGAGCCGCGGCTGCGCGCGTCGCCTTCTCCTGTTTCATCTCCGGCACGGTCCTGTCGCATGCGTCCATAATCGGCGTTCTCCTATTCCTTTGAGGGAGTACATCATTCCACGAACGCACCAACGGGTCAAGTCCAAACCGGCCGGCGGCGGTCAAGAAAAAAGCCGCGGGACGGTCGCGCGACCGTCCCGCCGGAAAGCCCTCCGAACGCGAGGGGCAAATGGCGCCCCGAATTGACGGATCGGGATTACTCGACGTCTCTGATCTCGACCAGGACGTGGGTCTTCATGAGGCCGTCCTCGATCGCCGTCTCGTAGGTTACGCCGCGGACCGTCTTGAGGAGGACCATGACGGTATCGATCTGATCCATCACCCACTTCATCTGCTGGGGGGGATCGCTATCGTCGCCGCCGGCGTGTTTGCCGATCTCCTGCCTGGCGACCGCCTTCACCCAAGGATCGAGAGTGTCGATAATGCCGGCCCAATTGAGGAAGCCGGCACTGGCAAGGGGCCTATCGGTCGCGGCGAGGAGGCCGCCGACGGCCAGTTCGGCACCGCCGAGCATCCGCTCCGCCTGCGCCGGACACATCGAGAAGACGATCATCGAATCGTTCATGGCGATGCAAGGGGCGATTTGAGGATCGACGCCGGCGTCCTCCGGCATGGCCCAGACATACATCTTGGTCGTGCCCGACTCACGGACCTCCGGCTCGGGGATTCCGTGCGACGGGACGCCCGGCGCCACCTTTCGCAGCGCGTCGAGGAAGTCATTGGCGATCTCGTAGTAGCTTACCAGGGCCTGGTCCATCTTGCCGACGTCGCTCAGGCCGAGGGCCAAGGCCGGCTCGGGGATGGGCATCTCTCGGGGCAGTTCCGGCGCATTCTTGCAGAGCTGTTTGGTCTTCAGTTTCGCGTCGACGACGATCCCGAGCTGGCCGTCCGCCGTCGCCGGAATCAGATAGTCGGCGGTTGCCTGGTCGAGCCGGGTCAAGAACGGCGTAACGAGGCCCACGAATCCCTCCAAATCGCCCCGTTCCTTTTGGGGGATTTTGGGCATGGCGAATTCCTCGAAGTAGCTCCAGGCAACTCCGAGCCACTTCTTGGTCCCTTCGTACCGCTGCCGGTCATGGGTCGTCCTGCCGCGGACGACGAGGCCCAGAAGCGGATCGGTGCCCAGGTGGGAAAGCATCGAGAGAGCCTCGGCTCCATTGAGTTCCTTGCCGCCCCCCTCCACGCAGAAGAAACTCTCGATGCCGCGGCCGGAAATGACCTCGATGTGGGAGGCCGCGCCGAGGTCCGGCATGAGGGTCTTCAAATCGTCAGAAAGACCGCAGTAGTCGTCGCGGATGCGGTTCTTCAAGTCTTCGGAGATGTTCAGTTTTTTCAGGAATCCGTCGGCCGTTTCGCCCAGCTCGTCCAGGTCCTGGGCCGTGTCGTTCATGACGCGGTTCATCGGCTTGCTGACGTAACCAATGGACGACGGCATTCCGGCGTCGAGATGCTCCGCCAGCCGTGCTACGGCCGGGACACCGAGGAGGTTCTCGCCGGTGCCGAGCTTCTCCAGCAGTTCCGTCGACGGTCCCACCATGGCGAGGATGTAACCCTCGCGGAGGCCCACGGCCAGAACGAGGTTCTGTTTCTTGACCGCGGCGACCACCTTGTCGACGTCGCCCGGTTCGTTCTCGATTTCCTTGACTTCATCGAGCGGGACTTCGTCCCAGGGGATTTGCTCTCCGGAGAACGTCATCACCAGGTAGTCCACGCCATCGATGGTCTTCCGGGAGAACGCCTTCTTGATTTCGGGGTTCTCGTGCGCCGCGACACCGGCGATGAGTTCGAGCTTCGCCAATTGCCGCACGGCGAGAGTCTCGTCTTCGACCCGGAAGCCCATCAATAGCGTCGGCACGTGGATGTCGTCCGCGTCATCGGCCATCGCACTCAGGGCGTAGCGCGCGCGGAGTTTGTTCAGGGCCTGCTCGTCCTGCATCTTCACCTCGCCGCTTACGAGGCCGTAGAGCATGCCCAAATTCGACGTCATTTGGACTTCCTTGACCATTTCGATCAAATCGACCGCGTCGGCGCCGACGTAGACGAAGACTTCGTCGGAAACCATCTTTTCCAGGAGCTTGAGCGCATCCTGGACCTGAGGGTCTGCCATCGCCTCCTGGAACTTCGCCACGGGGCTCTCCGGCAGGCTGTGGGCCTGCACCAGATACAAGCCCCAAAGCATCTGCACGACCGGCATCGATTGCACGTTTTTCCATGCCTTGCTGTTGGCGACGATTTCGACCTTCTCGCGGTTGTTGAGCATCGAGCGGTACATGGCGCCGTCGGCCGGCAGAAATGCCAGCGCCGGATCGGCTTCCTTCAATTCGACGGCGGGAGCCGGTGAAGCCCCACACGTCAGCAATACCACGGTCGCGAGGCCCGAAAGGACCGCGACTTTCCACTTAGGGGGAGAGAATCTCATTGGATGAAGACCTCCATACTTTGAACTGGGATGACCCTTGGAAAAAAGCCTCGGGGCGCCAAAAAAAGCCTCAGGGCTTCGGGGTCGAAACCGATCCGACCCATCGCATCGTATTCGTCGAGTATTCCGGATTATTTCGAAAACCGGGGGGAAATAGGCAAAAATTGGACGTCCCAACACGTTTTCCCCAATCCGGGATGGCCCGGCCGAGCCGAGGCACGTCTTAACTTGTTGTCATGCAACACATTACAAACGAGTGTACGTTGTACACTAGGCGAACGGTTCGCGATTTGCGTAAAATGGCATCGCGATTTAGGATCGGATCCGCCTGGACCCTTCTGCAGAGGGAATGTCGCCGGGACGGTGAAGAAGGACGTAAACCCCATTCCGGTGTATGGATACGCAGCCCGACATGAACGCTTCTCAAACCACGCTCGAGACGATGGATTTCACCCAAGACGGGTCTTTGGAAGAGCCGATTAGCCCGGAGGTTGAAGAGGCCTTTTCGAAATTTCTGCATTTCTGGGATCTTCTTGTTAGCACGACGAACTGGGAGAAGGGGAAGATCATTCACGAGTGGCGCGAATCGCTCCGATCTCTGGGGGCTCCGGTGGCGGTGTACTCGGACGATGCCTGGTCGCGCAGGGCCGGCAACGTCAGTCCGCAGCACGTGGGTCGGCTTCGCCGGGTTCACGAGCGTTTCGGCGAGGTGCACGGCGACTATCCGTCGCTTTATTGGAGCCATTTCCAGGCGGCCCTCGACTGGAACGACGCCGAGATGTGGCTGGAGGGGGCCGTTCAGAATGACTGGTCCGTCGCCAAGATGCGCGAGCAGCGGTGGCAGGCCCAGGGGGCGCCGGAGAAGGAAAAGCCGCGCGCCGAAGACGTGATCGTGGCGGAGTTCGACGAGGACGTCAGCGACGCGGACAACGGCAAGAGCAATCGCGACCGTGAGGGTGAGGGTGAGTACGGCGACGCCGGTTCCGGCGGAGCAGAAGACTGGTCACCGGACGGCGAGGTCGGTGATCCGGAGGACCATCTGGATGCCTCAGATTCCTCAAGTGCCTTCGATGCCGGAGCCGATTTCGGCTCCGCCCCCTTCGACGAACTCCCCCCTCTCCCCGGCGACCTGGCCGAGGCGATGGAGGCGTTCAAGCTCGCGATCATCCACCACAAGCTCGACGGCTGGAAGGAGATCACCTGCGGCCAGGTGCTCCAGGTCCTCGAAGGGCTCCGGCAGGTAGCGCTGAGTTCCCGTGAGTAGGGCGAAGCGAGACAAGGGGTTCGGACAAGAAGCTTGGAATCAAGCCAAGGAGCGCGGAGTGAAACACCAGAAAATCGCCACCTACGTGGAGACGTTCGATGACGGTCCCGGCGGATGGTACGGCTGGATCAGCAATGCCGGCGGCCCGAAACCCCTGGAGATTCGCGAGAGTTGCGCCGTCTCCCGCAGTCCTTGGTGGATCGACTACAATCATGCGCCCCCAGGCGCGGGATACCTGCACCTGTTGTACATGCTCAATACCGGAGGTAAGCCCGGCGAGCACCAGCGCGAGGTGGAAGGAATCAACCGTTTCATCCAAGGCGGGTTTTCGAGGGACTTCACCGGCGCAGAAATTACACTGCGTCTAAAGGGAGAGGTTGAGGCGAAAGGAGCCGGACTCGTGCTGCTTTGCCAGGCGGTGCAGGAAGGGATATGTTCCGGATGGATGCTCACCGGCCGGCCCTTTCACGTAACCCCACAGTGGAGCGAACAGACGGCGACGTTGGAGCCGGACCCGGCCCGATGGACGTGCTTGGGTTCCCGGCACGACCGGAGCGATTTCTACGGCCGACTTCCACTCGAGACGGTCCTCCGCGACGTCAACACCGACATCCTTCTGGTGCTCCATCCACTCGACGTCCAGCCGATGGGCCCCATTCCGGGCGACCCGCACCGTCTCCGGCCCGAACGCGATTACCCGGTCTGGCGGTCCCGTTTGCCGGAGGGATACGTCATGTTGGGCGAAGTGCGGATCGCGTTTGGCGATGGCGGCGCGACGTCGAGCCCGTCGGCCGGGGCGAATGCGATTCTAAGGTGAAGTTGTTCTCCTCGCCCGCCTTCAACTCCGCGGTCAGCTCGGTCTGACGGCTGTATCTGGCGGAAATGTACTGCTCGAAACGCCGACCATTTGGCCGGTTTCCGCAACGCAACGCAACCAACGCAACGCAACCAACGCAACAACAAAACGCAACCAAAACGCAACCAAAACGCAACGGACACCCAAAATCTCCCTTCCTCCCGCTTGCAATCAAACGCGGACGCAACGGACACCCAAATTCTCCCTTGCTCCCGCTTGCAATCAAAAGTTCTGTTTGATAAAATCGGGAAATAT
>CAZFQG010000270.1:0-6237 GCA_964520785.1 uncultured Planctomycetaceae bacterium
GCGGGCTGCGCTCGACCCGGTTTTTCGTCGAGTGGAGGTTTCTGCTGCAACCGCTTGCCCCGTACGACCTTCGCGGTGGGTTCCGGCCCGTCTCAATTCGCGCTTCGATGGTTCACGCGCGCTAACTTCCCTGGACGCGTCTGCGGACGTCCGTCTCGAGAACGCCGAAGGCCCCCTCGTGCCGCTGGATCGTCAGCTCCAACACATGCAACAACCGTTTCGCGGTGTATAGGTTGGTGATGATCCGCTGCGTGATTCGGACCGGTTGGGTCGGCACTCCGACGGGCTGCGGATTCAATCCGAAATCGATGATCAATTCCTCGGGCGTACCGGTGATGCGACAGAAATTCGCGTAGCAAGCAAGCGCTTTCGAGTCGTCCACTTCGATCTGCCCCGGTTGCTGTTGAGGCAAGTTCTGCTGAGGATTCAATGACGACTCGCCGGTCTCCCCGGAAGGTGTTCTGGTCCCTGCTTCGAGATTATCCATTACATGACTCCTTCTTGAAAAAGATGCTTCTGTAGTTTTGTCTATCTCCGGAAATTCCGGAACATTGCTTTCCAACCCACCGACGATGGGCCGGATTCACCGTGTGATAGTCTCCCGGCTCTCCTCGGCTCGTTCCTTCACGGAACGAAACGGCATTCCTTCGATCCGTTCGTATCGCTCGGCCCGCAGAAACCAGAATGCCAGTCCACCCGTATTATGATAGGCCCCCGGGCTCGTGGTCGAATTCGCCGCGGTCGTCCGGACCCCCAGCGAACCCTTCTTGCCCGTCTTCCGCCAACCGCGTCGCTCCATGATGAGACGAACCAAGACGCCTATCGCCTGCCGGAGGCGTTTCGCGCGGCGCGCGTCCATCGACGCGAAAAAGCGATCGACGGCCGGCTGCGATTCAAGTTCGCGGACGACGCCCGAGAGAGCGGCCCTGTCATGATGGATTTCCGCGTCCTCCATGCGGCGCTGCCGATCCGCGTCGTTGAAAAAGTCCAGCACCTCGTCAAACGGCTGCTCTGGATTCTCCAGAACGTCGACGAACGTTCGCCCCAGCCGGTCATCCAGAAAATCGGATCGGGTAATCACAACGGCATTCCGCGTCGAGGATATTCTTTCCGAAGACAAAGACATATCGCACATTCTTCCTTGCGATTGATCGGATGGACACTTCAAGAACCACAGCAGGCGATACACGGAACGAGACTCACCTCCGCCTGACACTTCGGACAGCGGATGGGTTCGACCAGCTTGAACGATTCACCAAGAGGAATTCTCGCCAAGGCAAGCTGTCTTACGGACGACGTTTCGGCCGTGTCGACGCGTTCCACCTCCTCGACCGTGAGCCCCACCGCCCTCGCGATGACCGGATAATCGCTGATCCCCATCTGCATGACGGCGATCGCGGCGGCCACACGATACGGAACCTCGATCTCGCGCCGAAACGGATGCCGCCAAAGCCGGTTCCAGTGGCTTCTCTTCGCGCGAATTATACCCACGTCGTCTCCCGACGAAAGGGCTTCCTCGCGCGGCAGCGTCTGGTCGCTTCCAGCGGAGTCCATCGTGCTTACCGGCCCGGGAGGTGTCTTACGAGGGCCCGCAATTGCCATTTCTACAATTTCCAATTCAGAACACGCAAGTTTTGTACCTGCAATTATTATAGGTCCGGGGCAAGAAATGACAATGCCTACTTTAATTTGTTCCTAGTAATTTAATACTTACTAACTAGATTCGTCGTTTTTGCCGCAGGGAATCGGTGTCCGGCTACGGGCATGATCACCGCCAATGCGTCTGCCATCACTACCGAAAAACCGTGCTGCTCCCTCACCATTCCCGCAGCGTTTCGACGTGTGCGGCCCTTGGGGGGGGTTTTGAAAGTACGCCTTTTCGCTAGACTAACCCAGGTTCGAGGCGACACCACCGTGGGTAAGCCGCTTCCCACATGCCAGGAGAAAGACGCCTTGAAAATTCGCAGCCCGTTCCTGAACCGCTTCGGGGCAACCGCCTTCTCGGCGGCCGTTTGGCTCCTATTCCGATTGGTGAGGCTGGATTTCCGCGAGGAGGTCCCCGGCACGAACCCGTATGTCCGGTCGCGGA
Source organism: uncultured Planctomycetaceae bacterium (assembly GCA_964520785.1). Taxonomy (GTDB): domain Bacteria; phylum Planctomycetota; class Planctomycetia; order Pirellulales; family Thermoguttaceae; genus CAZFQG01. The sequence continues at coordinate 2,090 of CAZFQG010000270.1, forward strand.
AGAAACGGTATATCTACTGCGTGTGGCACGACTCAATGGTCATTCCGGCGTTCGCGGGAAAACACCACTCCACGGCCGCGCTGACGAGTCAACACCTCGACGGAACCTTTGTCGCCCAGGTGCTCAGATGCGTCGGCGTATTGCCCATTCGAGGGTCCACGAACCGTATGGGACCGGGAGCCATGCGACAGCTCTTGCAGGCGTGTGAAGAAAAAGATATCGTCATCACTCCGGACGGCCCACGCGGTCCCCACCGAAAAATGAGCAAAGGAATCGCCTTCGTGGCGTCGCGGACCGGCCTTGCGGTCGTCCCCACCGCCTATTCATGCGCCCGGTACTGGACGATCAAGGGTTCATGGACGGATTTGATCGTTCCTAAACCCTTTACTCGCGTGTATTTACTCGCCGGAGAACCGATTCAGGTTCCCCCCGGCCTGGCGGAACAGGGGCTCAAAGAATACGTCGAACTGATTCAAGTGGCGATGAACCGCCTGAACGCGAAGGCGGAAGGTCTCGTAAAAAAGGGTGGGGCTTAATCCCCCCTTTTAGGCTGCGGTCTTGACCGCGTCGGACCGACGAAATGTCGGAATACTCCGTTTTTTTTTCACGGCGCTATTCCTATCGAATCGCCGAAGTGCTATAGTAGCCGTTTCGTGGAGGCGCGAAAGTTCAAGCCCCCTTCAGCTCCCTTCTAGATTCTTCCTCTTCGGCCGCCCCGTCGCGGCCCACTGCGGACGTCTCTTTGATCGCAGTTGACTTGGTTTACCCTCCAATGCAGTCTTCGTTCCAGTTTGCCGTAAGGGGATCGGCAGCGGAACCATTTTTTTTGTTTTTCACGGAGTAACGAGGTATGCCACAAGGCACGATCAAAAAACTGATTTCGGACAAAGGCTTTGGGTTCATCGAGGGTGAACGCGGGGAGTTGTTCTTTCACCATTCATCCGTAGAGGGGACGGCGTTCGAGTCCCTCCACGAAGGCCAGAAGGTGCGATACCAAGAAGGTCGAGGACCAAAGGGACCGCGAGCGGAGGGCGTCACCCCCGTCTGAACGGAATACGACGGTCGACCGGCAGCCCGTCCTGGACGAGCTGCCGGGCCCGCCGCGCACCCACAACGAACCGCACCGGAACAGGTAGGAGCCATGGCGAAAGACCAGAATACGTTCGCGAAATTGCAGCGCGAGATGGAGAAAAGGCGTAAGGCCGAGGACAAGAGGGCTCGTCGCAAGAGACGGAAGGAAGAGTCCGGCGGCGTTTCGGAGTCCGCCGCCCCGGGTCCCTCGAGCCAAGAAGGGTGAGAGAGACCCCTGGGTGCATGGCACTTGGGTAGTCTCCAACTCCTTACCGATCTGGGGTATAATGACTTACGGGAGATTACGCGCCATCCCGTTTTCAACCTTTTTCCAGGATAATTGTTGGCGGTACTACCGGTGCCGTCCGCCGCGCGTCCCTATCGATAGAAGCACTCGCTGGAGTATCGAATGTATCGTGCGTCGCGGTGGAAGGAAGAAGGTCGCCGGCTTGGCGAAGCCCGCGTGAATCTTGTGAGTCGAGCCGATGCGGTACGAAGTAGAACGGAAATTCCATGTGGATGACCTCGCGGCGGTCGAGGAGCGGCTGCGCGCATTGGGAGCGGAGTTTTGCGAAGAAAAGGTGGAGGAGGACACCTACTTCATCCATCCGAGTCGGGATTTCAACCAAACGGACGAGGCGCTCCGCGTCCGCGCGGTCGGCGAAGCGAGCCGGGTGACCTACAAGGGTCCGAAGATCGACCTGGAAACGAAGACCCGGCAAGAGATTGATCTGCGGATTCCGGAGGGTGCCGAGACCCGCGGCCAGTGGATGGCTTTCTTCGTCGCTCTTGGATTTGCGCCTCTGGAGGTCGTCCGCAAGCGCCGGCGGAAGGCATTCGTCCAATGGGAAGAGTGCCGTGTCGAGGTATCCCTCGACCGAATCGCTTCCCTCGGTGAATTCGTCGAACTGGAACTCATTGCCGACGAAGCCGGGCTGGAAACCACGCAAAACCGCATCGCCACCTTGGCCGACCGGCTCGGTCTGACGAGGAACGAGAGGCGGAGCTATCTGCAGTTGCTCTTGGAGAAGTGATACTTGACGTGGGAAGAACGTTTCGGTTGAGAGAGAAATGCCGTCATGTTCTTGATAGATGCTTCAGCTTGTCTCCGAAGGTTGTCAACGGTTAAGTTTGAGGACTTCGCTCGGTTTTTTCGCTTCAACCCTTCACGACGGGATATTGCGTCTACCGGTAGTCCGTTTGCGCAATCACCCAATCCACCGCCGCGGTCCGGGCCTTCTTTTGGGTCTTGGCATGGAGTGCATCCACGGCCTCGGCCCATGCGGCTTCTGCAAGGACTCGTGCGGTTTCGGTTGGGACGGGCTGCCGATCAGGTCCAGCCGGTTGGCCATGCGCGACAACCGAAGTCGATACTGAGCTGGGAACCGTCCGTCCCCAGTTGGCACGAACGATATCCAGATCGGCAGCGTTGATGACGCCGTCGCCGGAAGCATCCCCTTGCGCGAGGTCCCATGCGGTGACCTGCCGTCCCCAGTTGGCGCGGACGATATCCAGATCCGCCCCGCCGACGGTACCGTCGCCGTTGAGATCACCGGTCGGTTCGATGAAGAATTCGGCAGCGCCGATGTCGGTCGTGCCACCGGCGATCCGCGCGGCGCCGAAGGCGTCCAGCGGCAGTTGTTCGGCCGTGTCGCCGTCGCCGTCGAGGTCGGCCGCGTCCGCCGGAAGGAGGTCGTTCTTGCCCGCGTTGACCGCCGGCGAACCGATGCTCAGGCGGAGATCGCCGTAGTCGTCGTCCGCGGTGCCCCAGACGCCGTCATCGCCTGGCGAAGGATTCGCCGCGAACAGCGGATCGGTCCCGATCAGGTTATACTCGCTTTGTTCCGACAAATCGCCGTAGAGGTTCGGCAGGGAGGTCACCGCCGTATTGAGCGCTACGATGGAGTTGGTCGCGGTGAGTGTTCCGTTGCTGTTGAGCAGTCCGCCACCGCTGGCGGAGGCAGCATTCGCGGCGATCGTGGAACTGGAAATCGTCATCGTTCCGGAGTCGACGAGGACGCCGCCGCCGAACTGGGCCGTGTTGCCCACGACGAGTGCGTTGACCATGGTGGCGGCCCCCGCGTACGAAAACACGCCGCCGCCGTACGAAGCGGCATTGCCCGCGAACCGCGCGTTGTTAAGGATCAACGTCCCCGAGTCGTTCAGAATCCCGCCGCCGTACGTCGCGGAATTTCCCTGGAGGGTCGAATTGACCACGGCGAGCGTTCCTCCGACATTGCTCACGGCGCCACCGAAGGGGGCATCGTTGCCGGCGAGGACCATGGAATCGAGCGCAACAACGCCGCCGTCGTTGAGGATTGCCCCTCCGTCGGACGCGGAACCACCGGTAATCGTCATTCCGGCGAACCCGGCGATGACGCCACTGTCGACGACGAAGACGCCGCTTGTGCCGCCGCCGTCGATGGTAAGCAAGTCCGCCCCCGGTCCCTGGATCGTCAAGGTTCCATTCGCCGCGTCGCGCAGCGCGATTTCGCCGCCGCTTAGTTCCAGCACCGCCCGGCCGGAGGCGAACAGCGCCGCGGCGAAGGTGATCGTATCGTCACCGGGAAGACTCGCGTACGCGATCGCCTCGCGGAGCGACGTCTGGCCATCCTCGAGGTCTACCGTATCCTCCAACGTCGTGACGGTTAGCGACGGCGCCGGCGCGCCGACGATGACGAGATACTCGCCGGACAGCCCGCTTTCGAAGACGCTCGTGTACTCATTGTTTCCCACTTCCGCCGTTTCACTGAAGGCTTGCTTTGCCCTGAGCGAATGAAGACCCTCCGCCAGGCCGCTCCTGTCAGCGATGGTGACGGTCGCGCCGGAAGCGGTCCCCTCGCCGAGCATCTCCGCCCCCTCGAAGACGGCCACCGTCGCGCCGTCGACGACTCCTTCCACGAGAAACGTGACCGGATCGCCGGGTGCGCTGGAGACGGTAACGGATGTCGGAGGGGCGGGCGATACGAAGATCGGCACGAGTTGCGTGTCCCAACTGGCTCCGTCGTCTTGGCGGACCCCCACGAAGATACTGTGGATGCCGGCGACCTTTTCCCCAACGGTCACGGTCAGTTCAC
>CAZFQG010000271.1:0-6111 GCA_964520785.1 uncultured Planctomycetaceae bacterium
GGCACCGCGCCGCCTCCCGTGCCGGCGGAGTTGACAGTGAAGAGTCTGACCGCGGAAAAGATCACGACTCGATCGTTCATAGCCGATACGGATGAGGAGGGGGTGAAGTGTCAGATCGAAGGGGGAAGCGTCATCGCCTCGAGGGCGATCGTCGGGGCGAGGCTTTCCGGAAACATCGTCGCGGCCAAATCGGTGATCGCCTCCGACAATCCGGCCACGGAAAGTTTGGAGAATCAGCGAATCGTCGCGGAACTGGCCGCCATGCCGGGCGGTGGGGGAGTCCTTATTCTGCGCAACGAGGATGGGGCGAACACGCCTTCGAAGGGTCCGGTTCGAGAGGGTGAGGCAATCTTTCTTGGCTTTGACAAGAACGGAACCCCCATGGCTTACACTCAGGACATTCCCAGAGGGGATGACGGCAGGGCGTTCTTCGTCCGGGCCATCCGCAATCACACCTCGCCGGAGGAAGCCGCCCACGACGATCCGATGCAACCGGAGAACCCGGGCGAGGTCCCGATTGCCGCGAGGGACCGCCATTTCCCCCAGCAGGAATCCGGATACCAACCGAACTCCGCCCGACAGGGAACCCTCGATCATCCCCCCCTGATGGCAAACCCCGGTGTCGATGCGCTCCGGAGGTGAGGACCTTGGAATGCACAACGGTCGCCTTTGCTCGAATCGGGATAAACCGTGAGTCAAATCCGACAAAAAAATTGTTTGGCAAGCATTTTCCCTCGGTGCCATAATCAACCTTGGTGAGCGTTTCGGCTCATCTTTTGGTGCATGTCGCCCAAACAGCTTCTTCAACGGGCCCTCCGTATCGGCGGAGGCCCTGGTGGGATTGGGTGGGCGCGTGGAGGTTGGTCGGTAAGGGTACCGGTTCGGTTCTTGAACATCTTATGAAAGGGAAAACGCCATGAGGATTTGCACGCTTTTGTTTCTCGCGGCCTTTTTCGTCGGCGGTTTGGTTATCTCCACCGCCTCCACGAATGCCGCTCTGGTTTCACACTGGGCGTTCGATGACGGGTCCGGAATGACGGCGACTGACTCGGCCGGCGCGAACGACGGCATCCTTGGGCCACAAGGCTTGAACGTCGGCCAGGGAGCTTGGGACTATACCGCTCCCGATTGGGTGACGGGCAAGATCGGCGGCGCCTTGGCGTTCTCCGGGGGAAGCTATCCCGGTCCGGGAGATGCGGTTCAGGTGCCGGACGCACCGAGTTTGAACTCGTTGGATTTCTCCGTTTCAGTCTGGATCAATACGGCGCAGACGGCGAATTTCGTCGGTTATGTTACGAAGGGCTGGGGACACAATATAGGCGACCCCGGCGGTTGGATGATCGATTCGAACAATGGCGCGAGGGCGCAGGTCTCTAGTGATACCGTCGCATATACCGCGACGGCGGCAACTTCGATCGCCGACGGCGCCTGGCACTCGGTGGTCGCCACCTATGACGGCGCGTCCGGCTCACTCCGCGCCTACGTGGACGGAATACTGATCGACACCCAAACGGGCACTTTGGGCCTCACCGTGAAAGACGTCATGATCGGTGGTGACGGCTACAGCACGATCTTATACTCGGGCCTACTGGATGACATCGGTTACTGGTCGAGTACATTAACCGAAGGGCAAGCCAAGTCTCTGTACGGTCTGGGCGATTCTTCCTTGAACTACGACCTCAAGGCGGCCCAGCGGCTTTGGGATCTGCACGAAGCCGGAGCCGGAAGCGTCGAAGTTGGTGGACTGACGTGGTACCCCACAACCGGTTTGGGCGGCGGCCTCGGCGCGGTCGAGGAATCGGCCGGAGCGTTCTACTTGCAACTATGCACCGACGGAACCGGCGTCACCACCACCCCGGAACCCTCTGTGCTAGTCTTGTTGTTATTCACCGCCGCAGTGTTGGGGCTGTTGCGCACCCGGCGCTGAACCTCAACCGGGATGTAAAGCCAACAAACAAACGACCCCAACAACTACCGACCGTCACTACGCGGAGGGATAAGCGCGAAGCGCGGGCTTACTCCGCGGGCGGCTCCCAATTGTCGATCGGTCCCGGGCGGACGATAGTCGGGGCCGTTTTGATTCTGGGGCGGATCGAAATCCAGTCCACCCCCTGAAAGACTGGATCATCGATCGCGCGGACCTCTTCGTGTCCGCGGTAGGGGCACATCGTGTCGACCCACGTGATCAGCCGCTGGAGATTGACGGGGTCCACCTTGACGTCGTTGTGTTTTCCGCTGGAGGCGATTTCGATGAGTCTGCTGCGATACGAGAGGGCCGTCATGGGCGCCGGGGTCTTGTAGGCGGCCGGATCGACGGTGGAATAGCCTTCCACCATGAGCGTCCCGGCAATGCCGAACCCCGGCGGAGGATTCTCGGGACGCTGATACGGTGTTCCCCACGTCGGCCGCCCCGTGATCGTCGCATACGGTTCATCAAAGATCAAGAAGCCCGGCCGCCGAGTCATGTCGAACGTCTTCCGTCCCTCTCCCTCCCCTTGGTGGCATTTTCCGCAGTATTGATCGAGCACCGGCTGGACGTAACGGTCGTAGCTGACCGTTGTATCTTCCCACGGCGGCGGGTCGATGTCTCGCGGACTACGAGTCAGCGCGAGTGGTCTTCCGGAAACCTCCGGAGTTCTGCTGTGCAATTCGTGGCACCCGAGGCATCCTCGCTTCTCTCCGGGCTGAACGCCGACGAAACTCCGCATCGTCTGCAAGGCCAGGTGGTTTTCATCGAGCAATTGGAAGTGGAGCGCCATGCCGGAAGGCGCGTTGAACGCGACGGAACCGTCCGAGTCGATGGGGACCGTTCCGATGATCCGCTTGACCCCTTCCGACTGGACCATGGAGACGACCGGACCGGTGGAAAGGTACGGCCGCTTGTGCCAATAGGTATACGTTTTCGGGTCGATATTGAGCACGCGGAGGTACTTCGCCTTGCCGCGGAGAACCTCCGGGGCGCCAAAGTAGACGTTGCCGCTGTAGAGAACGCCCGGCTTGGGTTTCAATCGCTCCTCCTCGGCCGGCCACTCAACCCGGTCGACGATCACCGGCGGTCTCGGACGCGGCGCCAGCGGCATCGCGTGGAAGATGTTGTGCGCTCCTTCGTAGATCAACTCCCGGTTCCCATCGACGTCCATCAGGTACAGCACGAATTTGCCGGTCCCTTCGCGTTCGGCCGAAACGAGGAAATCGGTTTCACTCAGCGGGTAGGGTGAGTAATACCCGACGTATTTGCCGGCGGCATGGTACATCGGCGATTCCACCGGATCGATCGGACCGTTTCCGCTCTCCGGCCACTGCGTGTCGGCCGTCACCTTGGTCAGCCCGTAAGGGAAATTGAAACCCTTATCCGGATCGAGGATGCCGACGGAGCCGGCAAACCAGTCGTGATGGGCGCTGCCGGTAAACATGACGCGACGGCTGCCGGGAATCTGCCGCGCGTCCTTCAGAAGGTCCGGCCAGACGCTCTGATTCCCCCAGAACGTGTTGATCTGAGTGCCGTCGGGATTGACGGTCCAAATCCCTTGGGCCCGCCATAGCGGCTTGTCGGTGTACTCCCAACGCGTGTAGATGATCCGCCCGTCGTGCATGACGCTGGGGAGATAGTCCGGCTCGTTGTTCCGCGAAATGAAATACATCTTCGTCCCGTCGAGCCGGCATCGCGCCAAAACGAAGGCGTTCGTCGGCGGCATGCAGCGGACATACGTATGTCCGCGGGTGGTCGTGAAGGCGATGTGCTCGCCGTCCGGCAGGTAGATCGGGTCGAAATCATCGAAAATTCCGTCAGTGATCTGCCTCAGGCCGGTCCCATCGGCGTTGATTTCGTATAGATGGAACGCCTTTTCGTTATGGGGCTTGAAGCAGAAGAGAACGCGATCCGCGTCAAACGAGACATCCGGCCGCCAGAACGACCCGTGGAGGGGCTCCTGGGGCATCAGTTGGGTGAGGTGGCCTTCCGGCGAGAGCCCTTCGAGGATCATCAGCCGCGCGCCCGGTACGGCCATGTATCCCAATCGGTGCCGCGTCTCGTGCCGCCATTCGCTTCCGGCCGGGTAGGGCATGTCGACGAAGAGTACCTTGTCGAAGTGGATGACCGGGTTGGAGAACATGACTGTGCGCTTCAGTCGCCGCACCGCGAAATACAACTCGGCGTCGTCTTGAAGCAGTTCATGCATCCGCGATTCAAGCAATTCCAGTTCCGTTTTCTCGGCCGCGAAGTCCACGAGACCACCATACTGCCTTTCCAGTCGGCGGATCAAATCGTTTGTCCAGGCGATCTCACGGCGGATCTGCTCCGCGGAGGGGCGTCCATCGACCTGGTGGAGCCAATCTCGCCGGAGCTGTTCCTCCGCCTCCTCCGATGTCAGGTCACGAGTCTCAGGAGTGGAAGGAGTCTGGTAGGGCGCCACCGCCTCCTGTACTATCGGCCGAAACTCGATCTTCGGTCCCATCTCGCAAATCAGGGCGATCCATTCGTGTGAAAGATGTCCCGACTCGCCCTGGTCCGACAGCAGGCAAATCCGTTCGCCGAAGGCGTCCGCTTCCTTCCACTTCGCCAGTTGTTCCGGGGTCTGTTTCTCCCACTGCGCCGGCGTGAGCGGTTTGTATTCCGTCAAGAGTTCGTAGAAGTGCTTGGCCTGCGCCACGAGCGAGTCATTCGCGCCAGTTGTAAGGAGGTCAACGGACGACATCTGCGTCCATTGGAAAAAGGCCTTCACCTCCTCGGGAAACTTGCCCCGTAGCTCGCGCACGAATCGGGCCGACAGTTCTCCACTGGGGGGCATGTCACTCTCGGCGAGACGCTTCCGAGTCTGGCCGATTGTCTCGCCGAACGTGTCGCATGCCACGTAGATTGCCGTGAATTGCTCTTCCACCGCCGCCAGCCGCTCGCCGAGCCTCGCATTGCCAGCGCTGACGAGTTCGGCGATCTGTGCGTCTGAGAGTGCTTCGGAGTAAATCCGAAGCTCGTCGATTCCGCCTTGAAAACATTCCCCTCCGTTAGATGAACCGATGCACCCCTGAGCAGGTCCCCCGGCGGAGATGTCACCGGGCCGATCCAGAGATGCGATCTCGACCCCATCAAGATAGACCCGCATCGTGCGACCGTCGAAGGTCGCCGCCGCGTGGTGCCAGTCGCCGTCGAGCAGGGCCGAACGGTCGATCGGCGCGTCGCATTCGATGTAGCCGCCGATATTCAAGCCCAGGGCCAGAATCGTGCCGTTTTCCTGAAACGAAAAGAGAACGCGCCGTTCGCCGTCTTCCTTGCGAAAGATTTCGTTGTAAGGATCAAACCTCGTCGGACGAACCCATGCCGTCAACGTAATCCGCGTGATATTCGAGAAATCGGGGCCTCTGTCCACCCGAATCTCGTGCTGTCCTTCGAAAACCGCGCATTTGCCGAGAACCCCCGGACCTAAAGTGATCCCGCCGCCGTGGACCCTCGCCTCATTCTCCCCGGCGACGTCAGAGAGTTTACCGTTCTCCAGCGATTCAAAAGCCCATTCAGCAATCAGCGCATCCGCCTTCCCCTCGGCTTCTGCAGCATACGCAAGCATCCACGCCATTGAAACGATAACGAAACGAAGCACGCTCTCGATCATATCTCCTCCAGGTTCCCGCTCTTTCGGGGTGGCTAAACAGCGTCGCTGCCAGTGAGCCGCAAACTGGTAATACCAGTTAACGCCTAATATATTACCCACGGCTGGCCGAGTCAACGCCAGACAATGCAAAAAACCCCCAAAAACCACCCGATATTGGTATGGAAACAAAGAGCTGGCTTGCAACAATAGAAGTGAGTAAGGGTTACCTGTCTTTGCCCCTCATGGGTCCCTGCCCCGCCCGTGAGGGGCTCTCTTATGCGCCGAACTTGCTGGGTCTTCTACATTTTGTGTGAATGCGGACCGCGTTCGTTCGTCTTGCAGTGAACTCCATTCCGCGCGAGATGTATAGGCCATTCTTGCAAAATACTAAAAATATTTCTCCGGTAATCGATCCGATCCGATTGACATTCGCCCAATCCTGGAGCGAGAATACAAAACGACGTCTCTTTCTATTTCGACTGTTTTAGATTTGTCTCTTATTTATGTTCAATGGCGGTAAGCGGTTATG
>CAZFQG010000272.1:0-6094 GCA_964520785.1 uncultured Planctomycetaceae bacterium
GTACAGCGTTTCTCCCCTCGGCACGTCCTCCGCCGCATCCGCTACTTCGCCCCATACGACATCCACCCCCGCCGCCGGCGGCGCGGTCCGTCCCCAATTCGCCCGAACAATATCCAAATCCGCCCCGCCCAACCATCTCATCCCCATTCAAATCCCCCGGCACCAATACCGGCGCCACAAATTCATACGCGCCCATATCCACCGTCCCATTCACCAGCCGGGCATTTCCAGCGAGATCGAAGGGGATCGGTTCGGTGGTGTCGCCATCGGCGTCGAGGTCGAATGTGTCGGCCGGAAGGAGGTCGTTGTTGCTGGCGTCGATGCTCACACAGACTCACGCGCGGTGGAGAGACAGGTTTCCCATGGATGTGTCACGCTCGTATCGAACAGCGACGAGAATGGGGAAGTCTGAGTTCGTAACTCAGGACGGTCAAAGTGCTGGATAGGTTGGCGCACCTGTATTCCGCCGGTTCGTACCGCCAATCCGTGGACGGTGCGAAGGCGTAACATATTGAGCCAGAATACGTTGCGCCCCCTTGGGGTTCATAACCTTCGGATCAGCCGTTCTTCGATCAACCCCATCAGACGCTCGGCGACTACCTCTTTCGTCCCCTCGAATCGACCGACGATCTCTTCGTCCGGGGCCATCACTTCCACGCAGGTCGACGGCCGGCTGATCGCTTCCGGCCCGTTGATGACGATCAGGTCGCCGTTTTTCCGCCGGAGTTTCCTTGCCGCCCGGGCGTACACGGCGCGTGTCTCCAAGGCGAAACAGACGATCCACCGGTGGCCCTTCTCGCGGCCCAAGGCGGCCGCGATGTCCGGGGTTTCGATCAACTCCAACGGGAGTCGCTCACCCGACTTCTCCAGCTTATGGTCGGAAACTTCGGCCGGGCCGTAGTCGCACGGCGCCGCGGTCGCGATCAGGCCGTCGCATTCGACGAAATATTCCCGGCAGGCGGAGAGCATCTCCCGAGTGGAAACGACCCGGACGACTTGCGAGCCGGAGGGGTATTCGATCTCGACGGGACCGCTGACGAGAACGACCTCGTGCCCGGCCCGGATCGCCGCCTCGGCCAGGGCGGCCCCCATTCGCCCGCTGGAGGCGTTGGAGAGATACCGCACCGGATCGAGATATTCGCGCGTGGGGCCGGATGTGATGAGAATTCGCGACATGGCAACCCGCTACGGAAGCAGTTCAACGATGCGCTCGACGATCGCGTCGATTTCGGCCATCCGTCCTGGGCCGCTTTCGCCGCAGCTTAGACGTCCGTCGTTCGGGCCGATCAAATGAAAACCGTCGGCGATGAGCCGGTCCACGTTGCGTCGCACGGCCGGCTTCTTCCACATCGCGGCGTTCATGGCCGGGGCGACGAGAATGGGTCCCTCGAACGCCAAGACCAGGCTGCTGAGAAGATCGTCGGCCAATCCGTGGGCCGCCTTGGCCAGGAAGTTGGCGGTCGCCGGGGCGACGCACAGCAAATGGGCCCGCCGGGCCGGTTCGATATGGGGATGGGAACCGGGACCGAACGTGTCCAGGCCGACGGGGCGTCCCGAGAGAGCCTCAAACGTCTTGGGGGCGACGAGCCGAGTGGCCGACTCGGTCATCACGACGCTCGCGCCGGCGCCCAGGGCGATTAGGCGGCTGACGAGAGCGGCCGCCTTGAACGCCGCGATTCCCCCGGTAACGCCGACAAGAATTTCCCGGTCTTTCATGAATACGACGAGGGGTTACATCGTGTGAAAACTGAGTTCGTCCACACCGCCGCCGGGGCCGTGAGGGGAGGCGGCGACGCGGAGATTGTTCTCGGTATCGAGGTAGATTCGGTCTTCCATCACCTCGCGAATGGCGATATCCAGATTGTCGCCGCCTCGAATGTCGACCAGCGGTTTGCTGCCGCGGTTGAGCTGCACGATCCGCTTTTGCAGCAAAGTCGAAAGCTTGAATCTTCCACCGACTTTTTCGATGATCCGTTCGCCGCTGAGTTCTTCGTACATGTGCTAATTCCTCGCTTGATACTGCTCCAAAATCTGACAGGTTTCCTTCACCGCCTCCTCCAGGTCGTCATTGACGACGACGTGCCGGTATTCCCCGGCGGCATCAAGTTCGTGTTTGGCGCGGGCCAACCGGGTCGCGATGGCCTCCTCCGATTCCGTGGCCCTTCCGCGAAGCCGTTGCTCCAATACTTCGTCCGCGCCGGGGTGGATGAATATCGTAATCGCGTCCGGGAACTCGCCACGAACCCTCCGGGCTCCCTCGACGTCGATTTCCAGTACGACCCACTTCCCGGACTCCAATTCGGGAACGACCTCGTCCCGCGGGGTTCCATACCAGACGTCCTTGCCGAAGACCTCGACGCATTCGATGAAACGACCCTCTTCGCGGTACCGTTGGAAAAGGCCGTCGGACAGGAAATGGTAGTGGACTCCGTCGATTTCTCCCGGTCTGGGGGGGCGTGTCGTCGCGGAAATGCTGAGTTTAAGCGGCAGAGGGGACCGTTCGAGGACCCGCTTGAGCACGCTCGATTTTCCCGCTCCGGAGGGACCCGAAATGATCACCAATCTTCCACGCATCAACGGCTCATCCGTCTGGGTTGCTTCCCGCGGCCGCGCGTTCGGCGGCGCCCGCGTCATTCGCGTCCTCTCGTACCGGCATCGTCTCCTTCGTGAAGCGCCGTATTGGCCGCTCGGGACGCGTTACTCGATGTTCTGGACCTGTTCCCGGATTCGCTCGATCGCCGCTTTCATGTCGATGACCGCCTTGGCGATTTCGACGTCGTTGGCTTTCGAGCCGATGGTGTTCGTTTCACGGAACATCTCTTGCGTAACGAACTCCAATTTCCGCCCCGAGCTTTCCTCGGATCGCAACAACTGCTCGAATTGGTCCAGATGGCTTCGCAGCCGCGAGACCTCTTCGGAAATGTCGCACCGCTCGGCGAAGGTGCCGACTTCGCGCAGCAGGTCCGCCGGGTCGAGCACGATGTCCTTTTCCGCCAGAAACAAGGCGACCCGGTCGTGCAACCGGTTCCGGTAGTCCTCGACGACCATGGGGGCCCTTCGCTCGACCGCGTCAAGGCGGCCCGCGATGGTTCGCAATTGCAGTTGGAAGTCGCCGCCGGTCGCGGCGCCCTCCTCTTCGCGCATCCGGACGAGGTCCGCCAGCGCCTTGCCCAATGCTCCGCTTACCAGCGACCAGATCACGTCGTGGTCGGCCTTGGGAGATTCCTTCTCCTCGAAAACGCCGGGTACGCTCAGAAGACTCTCCGGAGCGAATCGCGCCCCGATCCCTTGTTCCTCCGCCCAAGCGCTTAGACGTCGGTAGAAAAACGTCAGTAGATCGAGGTTGATGTCATAGTCGTCGGGCGTTCGCTCACGGTCGATTCGGACCGTAGCGGATACGGTACCCCGCTGGATCGCCTTACGGATTTCGGCTTCCACCTTCGATTCCAACGCAGCGTATCCTTCGCTCAGGCGGATGGAACACTTGAGGTAGCGGTTGTTGACGGCGCGCACCTCCACGGAGACGGCGACGCCGTCTTCCTCGCGATACCCTTCGCCAAAACCGGTCATGCTACGCAACAATGCATCGACTCCCCGGGTACTCCGCCGAAACGGCCCCGCGAAGGACCGCTCTTGGCGGAAGGATGCTTTTACCGAACGGATTCACTCGGACGGTTTCTCGGGAGCCGCCGGCGCCTCTCCAGTATCGCCGGAAGGCGCTTCTTCCGCGGCTTGCCGGGCCTTTTGGCCGCCCAGACCTTCGTCGAACTGCGTCTTCGCCGGTCCTAGAAGCCGGACGCTGGCGATGCAAAGGACGATCCACAACGCGGCCGTTCCGATCGTGATTTTCGTAAACATATCGCCGGCCTTCGTGCCGAAGGCGCTCTGACCGCCCATGCCGCCGAGCGCGCCGGCCAAACCGCCCCCCTTTCCCCGCTGTACGAGGATCAGCAGGATCAAGAAGATCGCCACGACGAACAGTAGAAACATCATCAAATAAGCCAGCATCTCGTTTCCTTTTCCAAAAAAGGAATTCAAATTCCGTCAAAACCGACGGCGGGTTCATTTCCGGATAATCACCGCGGGAAACGCCTCGGGAATCCCCACGATCGCTTGCACTCCCTCCCGAAGCCGGCGCGGCGAGGGCACGGCTCGGAATCACTTCGCTCCGGCGATGATTCCCATGAACGAATCAACCTTCAAGCTGGCGCCCCCGACCAGTGCGCCGTCGATATTCGGCTGGGAAAGCAATTCAGCCGCGTTGTCGGGCTTGACGCTCCCCCCGTACTGGATGACCACCGCTTCGGCTACCTCGGAATTATAACGTTCCGCGATGATTTGGCGAAGCGAGGCGTGGACCTCTTCCGCCTGATCGGGGGTGGCGACCTTGCCCGTGCCGATGGCCCAAACCGGTTCGTAGGCGATGACCGTCCGCTTCATTCCGTCCTCGCTCAGTCCTGCCAGCGAACCATCGAACTGCGAACGGACGACTTCCAGCGTTCTTCCGGCCTCGCGTTCTTCGAGAAGCTCGCCGACGCAGACGATCGGCAGAACGTCGGCGGCAAAGGCCGCGTGGACCTTCTTGTTGATTTCGGCGTCCGTTTCGCCCAAAACGTGCCGCCGCTCGCTATGCCCAAGGATGACGTACTTGCAGCCGACGTCCAGAAGCATTCCCATACTGATCTCGCCGGTGAAGGCCCCCTCCGCCTCGTGATAGGCGTTTTGCGCTCCGACGCCGACATTGGAACCAGCAACCGCCTTGGCGACCACCTCCAAATAAACGGCGGGGGGACATACGGCAATGGTCACCCCCTCAAACGCGGCGGCCGCGTTCGCAATCCCCGCCGCCAGCTCCACGGCAGAGGTTCGATTCAGGTTCATCTTCCAGTTTCCAGCAACAAACGGCGTCCGCATTTATTAATTTCCTTTTTTTTAATTATTCTGGAATTGTATAATGGTCACTTCGCGGGAAGGCTGGCGTTCAAAAAGTGGGGAACAAACCCGGCATACTTCTATCGAAAAAATTGGAAACCTATGTTTATACTCTGCCAACCAGACCGTGTAAACCCGACCAGTGGGCGAAAAGTGGATTCGGGGCGGGTATTACGATCTTCCTGGGGCAAGGCCACATCTAACCCGGCGAATCCAAATAGGGGTCTTGGCCCATCTGTCGTTGGATCTTCTTTCGCTCCTTCTCGAAGTACATCATTTTCTTGCGATCGCGGAAGTGGCGGCGTTCGACTTTGCGCTGAGCTTTTCGGAAGAGTCTGACCACACCCTCGACTTGGCCGCCGTTACGCTCACCGAGTTCCTTGAGTTTTTTGCTTTTCTTTGGGCCGAGACCCGATTTGAGCAGGTCGTCGTCCAGCGCCAGGTATTGGCGGTACGTTCCCGGATCGCCTTGGCGACCGCACCGGCCGATCAACTGGCGGTCAATCCTGGCGGAATCGTGCATCTCGGTGCAGATGACATGAAGCCCGCCAATTTCCTTGATTTCTTCGGGAATTTTTATATCCGTTCCGCGCCCGGCCATGTTCGTCGACACGGTCACCTTTCCCTTCAGCCCGGCTCGAACGATGATCTCGGCCTCCTCGGCGATCTTCTTGGCATTGAGTACCTGGTGATCGATTCCCCTCTCGTTGAGCAGTTTCGATAAATGTTCCGACTTATCGATGGACCGCGTGCCGATGAGGACGGGGCGGCCCTGTTCGTTCATCTCGGCGATTTCGTCGACGATGGCGGCCCATTTCTGCTCGGTCATGCCGAAAACGCGCTCCTTCAAGCTCTCACGGATGACCGGACGGTTCGTCGGGACTTGGATGACGTTGCACTTGTATATCTTTCTCAGTTCACCAGCCGAGGCCGAGGCCGTACCGGTCATTCCGGCCAGTTTGTCGTACCGCAGAAAGAAGTCTTGAACGGTAATCCGGGCGGCCTGTCCGGTGGCGACGGTCACTTCCACGCCGGCCATCGCCTCGACCGCCTGGTGGATACCGTCGCGCCACTTGCGCCCCTCTCCCAAGCGGCCGGTGAACTCATCGACGATGACCACCTCGCCGTCGCGGATGACGAACTGCCGGTCCAGGGTATATTC
>CAZFQG010000273.1:0-6062 GCA_964520785.1 uncultured Planctomycetaceae bacterium
GGTATTGATACACAAATACTTGCGTCAAGTCAATAGAAATTAAACAGTCGAACTAGCAGGCTGTTGAAAAAGTCCGTCCGGGACTTTTTCAACCTCGCTCAATGTGGCCCGAGAGGCCACAACGCTCGCATATCCGCTGATTTTTCAAATCAACGGATATGTGGGAAACTTCCAGTTTCCCTAGCAGCCTGTTTTTCAACAGGCTGCTAGGGCGTAAGCCCTAGGACAAGACGCTCGCGATCAATCACTGAGCCCCAACGGGGCGACACAATCGAGGCCGCGTCTTCGTTTTGCTTCATGGGGGCTTAGACCGGCGCGAAAATCGTCTGGAGCCAGGCCGGGACCCGGCGGTCCGAGGTTTATCCATTCACTCCTTGAAGGCTTGCCGAGTGAATCGCCGCGCGAATCGCGGCTGCCGCGGACTCCTCTTGTTCCACGCTCAGCCGCGAGGGAATCGGCACCAGGATCGACCTCTCGAACAGGGCGTCGCTCGTGGGGCAGGCGCCTTTGCCGTAGTCGTAGGTGCTTTCGGCGTTTTCCGGCAGATTCCAAGGATTGCCGGCCGCCGACAGGGGCACTTTTTGGACCAAAGTCTTGATGTTGTAGTAAATGTGCAGTCCGTAGTCGGCCAGCCGCCACACGTTGTGTAGGCCGCGTTCCTTCATTTCCGCCGCGGCCCGTCGCGCGGAGGGTCCGTCTTCGAGGACGAAAATCAGGAAGGGGCCGGAATCCCCATCGGTGTCGTTCAGGCGGCGAAACGCCAGGCCCGCCGTTCCCTCCAGGGCCTCCTTGATTCGCCGTTTCGAGGCACGCATGTGGTCCACAATCCGGGGAAGCTTGCCGATCTGCACCGTGGCGACGGCGCCGCAAAGCTCGGACATCCGCCGTCCGTTCGCCCAGGTAAGGACGTCGTCCGGCGGATCGGAGGGTTGGTCTCCCTGCCACATCAGGCTCATGTCGTGGGCGGAGAAGGCCTTGTGAAACAGCGCCTCGTCGTCCGTAATGAGAAGCCCCCCCTCTCCGGCCGTCATATTCTTATTCAACTGCAGGCTGAACATGCCGACGTCGCCGAATGTCCCGACCTTCTTGCCGCGGAACGCCGCGCCGTTGGCCTGGGCGCAATCCTCGAGGACGCGGAGTTTGTGTTCGGCCGCGATCTCCATAATCGATGCCATGTCGCATGGGCAGCCGGCCATGTGGACCGGAACGATAAGCCGCGTCCGAGGCGTGATCTTCCTCCGGAGGTCGTCCGGGTCCATGCAGAACGAATCGTCGACCTCGCACAAGACGGGAATGGCGTTTACGTGGACTACCGCCGCGGCGGTTGCCACCCACATGAAGGAAGGGATGATGACTTCGTCACCGGGACCGATCCCCATCGCCTGCATAGCCGTCAGCAGCGCGCCGCTGCCGCTGTTGACGGCCAACGCGTACCTCCGGCCGTAGAACTCCCGGGCGGCCGCTTCGAAGGAATGGACCGCCGAAGGGGGGGTTGGGCCATAATACCTGAAAAGGGACCGCTTGCGAAGAACCTCCAGAACGGCCTGTTCCTCCTGCTCGTCGATCCAGTATGTACCGGGGAATTCGTGTGCCCAATGGACCTTCATGGTCTTCCTCGCTCGTCTAAATTGCTGGTTCAGTAGTCCGGTGGATTGTACACGGTGATCAGTCGGGCCGGTTCGTCGCCGAGGGCCCAGCCGCGATGGACCGTTCCCATGGGGATGTAGAACGAATCGCCCGGACGGAGGTTTTGCCGGTCTCTCCCCTCGAATTCCAGCTCGAGCTTGCCGGCCAGGACGTAACCGGCCACGTCGCACTGAAGTTCTTCGTACTCCGGGAGTTCCGTCCCGGGGTAGATGTATTCATCGAGCATGGAAACCTTATGCTCGTCTCGGCGGGGGAGGATAATGGTATAGGTTCGCTCCTTATCACTGACCGACTGCATGTTCTCGCGAAAGAAGAACGGGCCCTCTTGCCTGCCGTCTCCGTTGGCGAAGAACGAGGCGAGGTCCGTACCGAGTGCGTGGAGAATCTTCTGCAATGTGGCCACGCTCGGCGAATTCTTCCCCCGCTCGATACACGAGATCATGGCAGGGGTGACCTTCGCCCGGTCGGCCAGTTGACGCAGCGACAGCCCGCACCGGTTCCGGAGAACTTGAATACGGTTTCCGATCTCTTGATCCATCTCCGCTCCCATGTTTCGACGAAGTCAATAGCGCTTAATATATCATACGCGCGAGCGGAATTCAAGCCTTTCCGTCGCTGCTTGGCGGCGGTTTGTCGTAATTTTTCGGAAAATCCGGGCGGGACACCTGGAAAACAATTGCGATTGCGTTCAATATATGTTACAGTCGAAGCTATTGTGGAGGTAATACACGGCCTAGTGACTTTTCGTTTCGGACTTAGAACTTGTCCGCAAATTAGTTGGGGGGCCCATCCTGATTTTCACGCAGCGTGGCGGAGTAAAATTCGGAATCGCCCCCGGGAATTCGGGAAGTTAATTCTATACGAGTTCTTAGGTGAGCACACGCGATGGACCCTCTTCGGTCGCTGAGCATTCACGTCGGACCCGTCGATTTGGCGGTAATTGCCGTCTATCTCGTCGGGATCGTCGTTGCCGGCGTCCTTCTGACGAAACTCGCGTCGAAGAACATGGAATCGTATTTCCTGGGCGGGCGGACGATGCCGTGGTGGCTCTTGGGCCTCTCCGGCACTGCCTCGTACTTCGACGTCACCGGGGTCATGTGGACGATCGCCTTCTTCTATACCATGGGCCACCGTTTCTTCTGGATCCAGTGGGAATGGGGATTCCTGGCGACCGCCTGTTTCGCCGCCTTCATGGGGAAGTGGCTCCGGCGGACCGGCGTCATGACCGGCGCGGAATGGATGACGGTCCGGTTCGGTGACGACCGCGGCGGTCAGTTTGCCCGGGTGTCGTACGCCGTGATGGCCGTGGTGATCGCGGTCGCCTTCGTCGGTTTCGCCGAATACGGTTGCGGGCAGTTCCTGCACGTGTTTCTGCCGGAGTATTCTCCGCATCTCCTGGCCGTGACGCTAATGGCGTTCACGGCGATCTACACGGTCCTTTCCGGCCTCTACGGCGTCGTTTGCACCGGCGCGATCCAATTCGTGCTCATTCTCATCGGCTCCGGCGTGTTGATCGTCATGGCGGTGGGAATGAGTTCTTACGAGGCGGTCGCCGCCGCGGTCGAGCCGGAATGGTTCGGTTTCGCGCCAATGTGGAATTGGGAGCGGCTTTCGCGGTGGGAGATGACGGAGGGCTACTCGATGTTCCTTCTGGCGTCGCTGGTTTGGGTCGCCAAGGGGAGTATCCTATCACTCGGTGGTCCACAGCAACTGTACGACATGCAACGTTTTCTCGCCGCGCGGAGTCCGCGCGAGGCGAGCAAGGCGGGTCTGACATGGGGAATCGCCCTGACCCCCATGTTCATGGTTTCGGCGGCGGTCGGCGTCATCGGGTTGGTGAAGTGGGGGGGCGATCTTGCGCACCCGGAGCGGCTCTATCCGGTCGTCGTCGGAACGATGCTGCCGGTCGGGGTCAAGGGGCTCGTTCTGGCCGGGCTGCTTTCCGCCTTCATGTCGACCTTTTCGGCGACGGTCAACGCCGGAGCCTCCTATTTGGTGCGGGACGGATATCAACTTTTCCTCAGCAAGAACGCCTCGGACCGCGAGTTGAAATGGGCCAACCGCGCGGCGAGCCTCGTGGTCGTAGTCGGGGGGATTCTCGTCGGGATGAGCGCCTCGAATATCGACACGATCTTCAACTGGATCATGATGATCCTGGGCACGGCAGTCCTCGTTCCCAATGTCCTCCGCTGGTTCTGGTGGCGGTTCAACGGGTGGGGATTCGCCGTGGGAACGCTCGTGGGGACTGCCGCCGCGATTGCCGCCCCGGTACTGTTTCCGAAGGCTCCGATCTACGCGAGCTTTTCCGTGCTGCTTGGCATCAGCGTGCTCAGCAGCGTGGGCGCCACGGTCCTCACGCCGCCGACGGCTCGAAAGACTCTGGAGGATTTTTTTCGCCGGGTCCATCCGCCTGGGGCCTGGCGGCCGGTTCGTGAAGCCGTTCTTGCCGGCGCGCCGGTCCGGATAACGGATTCCTTTGCGCGGGACTTGATCGCCGCCGTTATTATCGCGATCGGCCTGCAAGGCCTGTTTCTGGCCTCTTGTTATGCTTGCACCCACCAGTGGACCGCGTTCGCGGTCGCGCTGGCCGTGGCGGCGATTTGCGGCGCCGTCTCCTATTGGACATGGTATCTGGCCCTCCCGGCCGCCGACGAAGACTTCGAACCGGTTGCCCCGGAGGGAGACGACATACAACCAACGCTTTCCGGTGAACACCGGCCCTATTCATTCTCGATCAGTGAGAAAGGAGAACGATGATGAGTTGTTTCCGAAGAAGATGGCGGTTGTCCGTTCTGGCAATCGCGGCGTGTTTGTTCTGTATCGGTTCCGCCCAAGCGGAACAGGTCGTCTTGAATCCGTCGGCCGACATCTGGATCCGCGAGTCCGCGCCGACGTCCGTGTACGAAGACGACCTCATGTCCGTCTGGGCCGCCGGTCCGGACATGACCCGCTACGGGTTGCTCGCGTTCGATTTGAGTGGTGTCACCGGCGAGATCACCGGCGCCCACATCGAGTTGTATGCCATTGAGTACTGGCGCCATTCCACGCCAACGAAGCAGACCGCGGCCTTTTTTACGCCCCCTGACGTGTTGGGCGCATCGTGGGACAGTTATCATGCCTCCGCGACGGAGACCCCCTTCGAAACGCTCGGTAAATACGACATCCCGGCGGACAGCCCGCAAGACCAGTACTACGCGAGCGATCCGGCGTCGGCCGCGGACCTGGCGCTTCTGAATTCCGCGAAGACGGACGGGACGATCGGCATCGTCTTCAAGCCGGTTACCTGGGAGGAAGAAACCACGCGGATGTACGGGACGCGCGACTGGGCCGATAGCGGCTATTTCTCTGACCTGCCGGAGATTTGGCCGCGGTTGTTGCTCAACGGCGGTTCGATTGAAATCGTTGCCGGCGTCGATACCTGGATCCGCGAATCCGGGGGCATCTACGAAGACGACTGGATCTCCGTCTGGGACGGCGATACGGAGCCGGGCAACCGCCGGTATGGAATGCTCGAATTCGACCTGAGCACGGTCGACGTGCCCATTACCGACGCCCAATTGCGGCTCTACGCGATCGCGGATTCCCAGTCGGGCCACAATTGGGAAGCGTTCGAACAGATCGCCTTCAGTGTCGACCCGGCCGGTCTGGCGACCGACGCCATCGATTTCGCCACCTACGAAACGCTCACCAAGACGCAGTTCGAGGCGCTGGGCCACTACGAGTTCGAACTAAATAACGAGATTTCGGACACATTCTGCGACAGCGACGCCGCGACCGCGGCGGACATCGCCGTGCTCCAGGCGATCGCCTCGGCGAACGGAGCGCTGGTGATGTCGCTGCAATCGGTTCCGGTCGAGATTACTCAGATGCAGACCTTGGGCGGCCAGCGCGACTGGGCTGACACCGGTTACCTCGCGGACCAGTCCGAGAAATGGCCGCGTCTGGTCCTCGAAATCGGAGGCTCGGCCGGTCTGGAAGGCGACCTCAACGGAGACGGCCTGGTCGGCAGCGCCGATTTGGACATCGTCCGCGGCAATTGGGGACAATCCGTCGAGGCCGGTTGCCTCTCCTGCGGTGATCCCTCCGGCGACGGCCTGGTCGGCAGCGCCGACCTGGATATCGTCCGCGCCAATTGGGGGAATACGGCCGCGGCGAGCGTCCCCGAGCCGAGCGTTCTCGTACTTCTCCTCATGGCGGCCGCCTGGTTGATCAGGCGCCGCTAGGTGTTTCGCGCGAAGGGCGGCGCGGGGCCTGACCTCGCCGCCCCCCTTGCGCGAGTGTTTCCGCGAAGCGGGTCCGCCGGGCCCGCTTCGCGGCCGGCCTCTTTCCAAGTAGGAATAGGAATTAGGAACCATGAAACGTTTCGGTTTTACCCTCGTCGAACTGCTGGTGGTCATCGCGATCATCGGCATTTT
>CAZFQG010000274.1:0-6044 GCA_964520785.1 uncultured Planctomycetaceae bacterium
ACACTGCGTTTTCAAACACTACAAAAACCTCAGAATATTGCCGCGTGAGGTATATTCCCCCAATGCGTCGGGCGTCGGGCCCAAGTTCACCGTCCGCGAGCAGTACATTCCCCCCCCAGTTCAACAAGAACAGCCGCCTGCGCGTGAGTATCGGCGAGCGAGGGTCGGAAAACCGGCACGACTTCGATTTACGCTGAGGCCGGTACTTGCGCCCGTTCGAACGACGCCCAACGGAACGAAACGATACGCGACCTTGCGGTACCGATGTCCGTAAGTACTTCGGATTGCTCCCGAAGACGGTAACGGTCCAAGTCAGTGGGGCCCGGGCAAGACCATATCAAGAAGATGCGAGTGGACACCAGGTCCGGTGGCCCACAGAAGCTTTCAGAAGAGGAAAAACTGGTGACTTGTAGTCGGAAAGAAACATCCGACGTTTGCCGGTTCATCCAGGCCGTGCAATCGTTCTTGGGATCGTGGAGATAGCCGGATGATCCACTACTGGGGTAACGTCATTGAAGGGTTCCTCTGGATAGGGATTGCCGGGATCATCTATTTCCGGGCAGCGAAAAGGACCGACGAAGGGACGAGGCGGATCGCAGGGAGGGCTGTTCTCGCCTTTTCCTTTTTCGGCATCTCGGATTTCATCGAGGCCGGCACTGGCGCGTGGTACCGCCCTATTTGGCTTTTCGCGATGAAGTCCGTCTGCGTGGTCGTTCTGGTTCACTGTCTCGTGCGGTACAACCGGATCGTCAAGGAGAGAAGCGAAGACAAAAGAACGAATCGATACCAATCGTGAAACGGCAAATCGGCAGTCTCGAGCTGATTGACGGACCCTTTGCCCTTCCGACTGCTTTGTGTGATTTAAATTCATAAACGAGTTCGTCTCGGTAAAGGTTACCGACACGCCGGGCCGCTCAGGCCCGGAAAAATGTGACCGAGTGGTAGATTTGTATGCGCCGCTCGCCTAGGTTGAGTTCGTTCGTCCATCCATGACGAACGGATTATCCTACAAATAGCCATCCCGGTCAATGCCAATTGTTGCATTACTTGTGCGATGAGCCATAGCAGACCGGCTCGGAGAGGGGAAATCACTCGATCATAATCGGGACCGCCGGGTTACCGATCCAACTGCATGGTGGCATACCGCTTGATTTCTTCGTCGGACAGCCCCTCCGGCGACACCAACCGATAGTGCTTCTCGCGTTCGATTCGAACTCCCTCCGGCGTCTGGGTGAACGAAAACATGGCAATCAAGTTCGACTCGACGAACTGGATCGCCAGAGGACGGGCAATCATGGCCGGAAATCTGTGGCGGCACAATTCGAAATCCTGCTCCAGTTGGATGATTCCGACGGTATCCGAATTCCCTTTCGCCTGAACCGGAATAATGTAATGCGCACCGTTGGCGTCCACCCCGACATACAATTCGTCCGTCTCAATCTGCCCCATCCCCGGAATTGCCGTCCGAAGATGATTTTGCAGGGAATAACATGCAATGCCCAGAAAGATGTCAACGAGACGGTTGTATCGAACCTTCGCCAGGAGACTCTGTTCGTCGGTCATCGCGTATTTCTCCACGATTCCCGGAGTCGCGTCCAGCAATTTCGCTTCGCTCAAGAGGCGTGTTGGTTCGATAATCGCCCGTCTTGTGAGACAAAAAGCGTAAGCCGCGCGTCCTTTTGAACGAATTACCCAAGAAAGGCCCTCCGGGGCGGTATCGACGATTCGTTTTGGCAAGGGCTTCCGATAACGAAAGCTATAAATAATGTCCCCGAGGTTCTTGGGCAAACTGACGCCGAGTTCGCCCGCGACGCGCGATAGGTCCTCACGTTCGAACTCAATCTCGGACAGACCTTTCTTGAACCCCTCCAGAAAGAGCTTCTCGATAATCGCGTCGTATGCGCTCATTTCACTCCGCCAAACACTATCCGGGCCATCGCAATACAACAACCTCTTCTCTCATTTGCATCTTCGTGGCCGTCGCCAATCGTGTTCGGAACAAATCGATTGCCACCGGCTCGAATCCGAGTTCCTCCGCGATCTGAGAAAGCAGCTCACCCGTTCGTATCATTACCCGAAGATAGGAAGCCTGATCACCCACTACGTATGCCAAGTAGGCTCCCGGATTCAGGACTTGCTTCAGCGATTCAAAATGGCGGGCCATCCCGCCGAAATACTGCTTCGTCACCCGGTGGTACATCCGCTCGAACCCTGATGTCTTTCCCAGCTCAATCCTTCGTCGTTCGATTTCCTCAGCGATTTGTTGAACGGCGGCGTTTTCGCTGACCCATTGATCGTCATCGTCTCCTTTGTAGACGTTGCGGGTGTTCGAACGCAACAGACCTTTCTTCAATGCACGCAAATCGTCACGGTCGTTCAGAAAACCCAGCAAGACGTTTTCCAGACGCGTAGTTCTGGTGTAGTCCTTTTCGTTGGGGTAGGGTGGAGAAGTGATAACCGCGTCGATCTTGTGCTCCAGAAGATTGCCAATCGCTCTTGCGTCTTCATTGTAGCAGTAGCACGGTTCGCAGCGAGCGCGATTTCGATTCTCGATATCATAGGCGTACACCGCGATTTCGCTGAGCCACGCCGAAATGACGTCGACGTCCGTCTTCTTCTTGCGGCTCACGCCGATCTCAGGGCCAAAACAGAGATTACTCGCCTCGCCGACAGCGGTTTTCGCGAACGCCAGCCGCAAATGGTCTCGTATTGCCGGGTCCGCCTTCTCGTCAATCGTTTCACCCAAGATGATGCATTTGTGAAGCGGCAATGGGGAAATTGACCCGCTAATGAGGAGCTTCTCCTGCTCTTCCGACAAACCACGCAGCGAGTCATCCGCGTTAACGCGGGATCGTCGTCGTGCCAAGGATGCGATCTTCTTCGCGGAGGCCGTCAAATCGGTCGGATCGACATCCCACGTGGTTTTGACCTTGCCTGCCAGGTAGGCGATCGGATTCACCTCCATCCCAACTCCCACGAAACCGTTGAGTTTTGCCTCGACGAGCGTGGTGCCGGTTCCAGAGAAGGGATCTAGAACGGTGCTTCCAGGAGGGAGTTCAAAACGGCGCAGGTAATCCCTCACGAGATGCGCCGGGTAGGATAGAACGAACCGGTACCAATCATGAAACGGCAAGTCCTTCTGCTCAAGTTGATTGACGGACCCGTTACCCTTTCGATCGCTTTTGAGGATGAGGTCCCCCAAAAGACCCTGTTCAGCATGCATCTATTCGTAGTTCCATCCAAAAAATGCAGATAATACCGGGACGTGGCGGCGCGGTCGATCGTGGACCGGCACTTGAGCCCGAAGAGTAACCGGCTATCTTAAACCTGCGACTACCTAACGGTCAAGATGTCCCCATAGCGGGGGGTACTGCCCGGTCATTGCCAGTTGCACGTTCCTTCAATTCCGCAACGACTGGATCGGGGCCGGGATGCGACCTCCGAAGTGGACGAACTTCGTGCTCTTGCCGGGACTGCGAACTTCAATAACCGGGGTGGAGCCGAACAGGCCGCCGAAATCGACGATGTCGCCCGCCTTCGCGCCGGGGACTGGAATCAACCGGGCGGCGGTCGTCTTGTCGTTGATGACGCCGATGGCCATTTCGTCCGCGATGATCGCGGAGATCGTCTCCGGCGGCGTGTCGCCGGGGATTGCCACCATGTCCAGGCCGACGGAGCAAACACTCGTCATCGCCTCCAGCTTCTCCAAGACAAGGTGCTTCTTCGCCACCGCGTCCGCGAGCGTGCTGTCCTCACTGACCGGAATGAACGCCCCGCTTAGGCCACCCACGGAACTGGAGGCAAACATGCCCCCCTTCTTGACTGCATCATTCAGCATTGCCACCGCGGCGGTCGAACCGGGGGCTCCGACGTTTTCGATTCCCAAGGTTTGCAGAATCTCGCCAATGCTGTCTCCCACGTCCGGGGTGGGGGCAAGCGAAAGGTCGACAATGCCGAAGGGCAATTGGAGCTGTTCCGCTACTTCCCGGCCGATCAATTCCCCGACCCGGGTGACGCGAAAGCTGGTTAGCTTGATCTCTTCGGCGAGGTCGCCGAGCGTGAGTTTGTCACTCTCGGCGATCCGCCGCTTCAGGGCACTACAGACGACCCCGGGACCGCTAACGCCGATATTCACCGCCGCCTCCGGCTCGCCGGACCCCATGTAGGCTCCCGCCATGAAGGGGTTATCCTCCGGGACGTTCGCGAAGACGACCAGTTTCGCGCACCCGAAGCCGCGGCGGTCGGCGGTCGCATTCGCGATGTCCAAAATGATGTGGCCCATCTTATGGACGGCGTCCATGTTGATCCCCGCCTTTCGGGTGGCCACGTTAATGGACGAGCAAACGCGGTTTGTCTGGGAGAGGACCTCAGGCAGCGAGGTTATGACGTTTTCGTCGGAATGAGTGATGCCCTTCTGTACGAGGGCCGAAAAGCCGCCGACGAAATCGACGCGGCACTCCTCGGCCGCCTTATCGAGTGTCTGGGCGACCTGGACGGCGGCGGCGTGCCCGTGGCCGGCGAGGATGGTGGTGACCGGGGAGATTGCCAGCCGCTTGTTAATGATGGGGATGCCGTACTTCGAGCCGACGCGGCCGCAGATTTCCACCAGCCGGCCGGCGTGCGAGATGATTTTGCGGTGGAGCTTCGTACACATCAGCGGCACGCTCGGCGCCGTGCAGTCGTTCACGTTCAGAGCCAGGGTCACCGTCCGCACGTCGAGGTGCTCGGCGTGCAACATGCCGATCGTGGAAAGGATTTCGTCGGTTCGAAGCATTTGAGTGTTCAATGAGATGGGATGAAAGCGCCTTATGCGAACGTGTGCCCTCTATCTTCGGGCACTCCCCAAACGGAGTTGGTTCGTCGCCACGAAAATGTTCTCATGCTGCAGCTTCACGGTGAAGCCGAGTTCCTTGCCGATCGCCTCCAGATCGGCTTGCAGCATCTCCGTATCGTACCGTTTGGGGACTTCGACCTGGCCGATGAGGACGAATTCATCCCCCTTCAGGTCACCATACAGGTCGACGATGTTAATATCCTTACCCGCGAGGTACTCGCTAAAACACCGGACGATGCCGGGCCGGTCCTTCCCGAACGCAGTCACGACGAACTGTTCACACGGCTCCGGCGGCGGCGGAAGCCGGTGCCGGGACGGGAGGACCATTACCTGCAGCTCGGCCGTCCGCGAATCGCGCCCGCGGATCCGCGTGGCCAGGACATCCGGTTCGATCAGCTCCGGGACGCTGATGATCATGATGAGCGTGAAATACCCTCCCAGGACGGTCTGGCTGCACGCGTCGATATTGCCGCCAAGCGCCTCCACCGCGTCGCTGACGGCGGCGACGATGCCTGGGTGGTCATTGGACATGACGTTAATAACGTAGTGATGGGGGGATTCGTCGGGCATGGACAGAACAGAACCGCAAGGGGTGAGTACACGACCACCAACGGCCGGGCGAACGCGCCGTCGGAGCACTACCTCGAGAAAAAGGAAAACGCGTAGTATAGCGGCGTAGCCACGGCGACACAAGGACGCCTTTTCGGTATAGCTACTATGGGGGAAATGAAGAGCCCGGCCGTATCCAGGCCCGACGGCCGCCGCTGGAAGCGATCGGACGGCCCAAAATCGCGACTACCTGTTTGTGCGACACGCAACGTGTCTCTTTTCGTTCCTCGGTCGAGAAGGGGCACGAAGCCATTTATTTCGCGACGGACGCAAAAACCCATCTCTTTTTGCACATTCCTGGCTTGACACTAGTTGATCGCCGGGGTTATTAGGGTTATACTAATCAGCGGGTTTGCGCTCGCCCTCAATTGCCGGAGGATGCATGAAGAGTCAACTGTTTTGGAAAGAGGCTTACAATATGTTTTGTCACATCCGGAATCGTACCGCAAGAGCGGGTCTGTGCGGGTTATTTTCTGGACTTTTCAATTCTTCAGGCCCGTCTCGCCCACAATTCTTTCGGAGTTCATACTCCCCGCGTGTTGAGTCGCTGGAAGATCGCCGGATGCTGTCGGTAACGCTGTATGTTAACGACGCCGCGGCA
>CAZFQG010000275.1:0-5980 GCA_964520785.1 uncultured Planctomycetaceae bacterium
GAAACCCAAACGTCAACCCCAATTCCTACGTTTGACGAAGCACTAGGCGGCCGGTCGGACCGTATTCCCCGTCCGACCGGCTTTGCGGACCGTGCTCCGCCGGAGACACACGGCCGATGTAACCGCTCCAGGAACACCATCACGGCCTTCAAGTCCGGTTGCACCACCACTTGCGGCCGCGAGACCAGGGCCTCCGCCCGGGCGGCCGTTTCGGCGGGCGTCTTATTTTCGGGGCTCCATGCCAGATCGAACTGGAACTCGAACGCCCCGTGCGCGTCGGCGACGAAGTTGGTGAACCAAGTGTTGTCGAAGGCATAGGCGTAGATCCGCCCCGGGTGCTCGGGGATGTCCTTCGTGTTCCAGCCGGGGCGGGGGGTGCCGAAGCGGACGAGAGGGACATCGCGAGACATCCAAAGGTGTTCCCCGCCGTCGCCGGAATAACTGACCCAGCCGTCGATTCCGTAGTAGTCGCGGCAGGTGTTCGGCAGTTGGTCCTCCCAAACGCGAAAAGGCATTCCGCCGCAACTGGCAAGCGGCGTTTCGCGGCGGGGAAGGTCGAACCCGATCAGGAACCACTCCGGTCTCTCGCACGAGGTCCGGTGGAAGCGGACCGTCACCCTCGCTCGCGGCTCGGCGTGGAAGAGTTCCAGCGTCCGCGTTCCCCAAGCCAGCCGAGGATGCGCGACGCGTTGCGAGAAAAAGGTCGTGTGGGCGTTTTCTTCCACCCGGACCTCCCCTACCGGCTCGGCGCGCGTGACCGTCATCTCCTTCTCGCCCCGCTCGGCACTATGCCGCACGGCCGTCAGATCCCAACGCGGGGAGAAGCCCTCCAGGCCGATGCCAATCACTTCGCCGACCTCGCCGTCAAAGAGCGGCCTCTTCATTCCCGGCCACGTCGCCCGGACGGGCCAGCCGTCGGCGTCCTTCTCAACGCGAATCGCCGACTTCGCTTCGGGCTCGTTCACGGTGTCGGAGGACCAGGAGTATCGGCGGATCTCGCCAGGCTTCAGTTCGGAAACCCAAAAACGGACCTCCCGGTCCGGAACGAGATCGGCCACCGTCTCGGACGTGTTCTCGTACGTGATCTGCGCCGGTCCGCTTGGTCGCGAGAACTGAGCGTAACCGGCGCGAAACTCCAGGGGAGTCCGCTCGCCGCTTTCGGGGTCGACCAGGGAACGATAGTCCCCTCGCAATGCAGTGCTCGGCATCGTCACCCAGCCATTCACGTTCGCCGCGGCCGTATTGACGACATAGACGCCGGATTCGCGCGGATAAATCGCCGTCCGGGCGCGCCGTGCGAGCAGCAGTTTGGCCATGGCCAGGGCGTGGTAGGCGCTTCGGGATTTCTCGTTGTACTGTCCCCAAGTGTCGATCTCATGGGGAAGACCGATGCTGTCCGCCGACCCCCACGTGTGCTCGTCGAACAGGCAGAGCGACCGTTGGATCTCGTCGGTCGCGCGATCCGCGGCCGGGTCGAGCGGCCCCCAGGCCGGACTGTTGGCGGCCGCGACGAGCCGTTTCGCCTTCCGCGAGGCGGCCACGGCGCGCGGATCGGAGGCGGACCCGTTAGCCCACCAGTCGGTCCATTCTCCTGCATGCTCCTGAATACGCTCGCCGACGTCCGCTTCGAGCGATTTCAGCGCCGCGACGGCGGTCGAGAGTCGCAATTCCGGCGAAAGCTCCAGCCGATTCCACGCCGCGACGAAATCGGCCAAGGCCGGAAACGGCGGGTCGTTATCCATCCGCCATTCGTTCGTGATCGACAGCGGGAGCGTCGGATAGTCGTAGCCGGACGCCTCCAGGTCGCGCAAAGTCGCCAGAAGATGCGCGTGCGCCGCTCGAACGGACGCATCATCGGCGCGGAAGAAATCGCCCGGTCTGGCGGGCCGATATCGAGTATCCGTGGCCTCGGGGACGGGGCCGCGGCGCCAGGTATGCGGATGGAAGTAGTAATAGCCCCGCGCATAGTGTTCCCCCACCCAGACGAAGACGCGGCGGCCGTCGGGCATCCTCCACCAAAACGCGCTGGGTTGGCGGAACGGGGGCGCACCGTTCGTCCCGTTGATCCCGGTCCAGAGGTATTCCGCGCCGCGGTCGAGCATCGCCATCGCTCCGGCTCGCGGAAAACCGTTGACGTCGTTTTGGATTCCTACCGCCGGTTTCGCGCCGTTCCAGATATCTTCCGGCAGCCAATGGAGCATCGTCCGCCACTGGGCGGCGTCCAACAGGGGCGTTTGATTCATCGCCAGGGCGGAGATTTCCAGCCGGCCGGTGTCGATCGCCTGGAGCAGGTCCCTCCGCCGCTCGGGCGGGGCCGCCCGCCACCAGTCGTCGACCGTCACCGTCGCCTCGGCGGTCCAACGGAACCGGGCTTTTTCCGGCATGGCGCCGCTCGCCAGAACCGCGTCGATCGCGATATCCAGGTACCGCTTCTGCAGCTCCCTCGTCGCGGCCGGGTGGTCGGTGAAACCGATGTCGGTGTGCGTCATATGGACCAGATCGACGCGGCGGACGCGGGACGGTTCCTTGGCGAAGCCGGCCTGCACGACGATGAATACCGCCGCGGCGGCCGCGGCGGAGTGGATGTTCACGTATCGCATCAAAAAACACCTCATAATATCCGAATTCGGTCTCGAACCGTTTCGCCGCCTCTTGCCCCGGCGTCGGCCGAACCGACCGAAACACGTCTAGCGGCGTCTCGCGAACCAACCAACGAGCTCGCCGTTCCGAATCTCACGCGTCGGACATGCCGGTCGATGGCTGACCGAATCATTCCGATCTACTTGGGAACCCGAAGCAGGCAAAGGCATGAAGGGGGATCAGTTTCGACTCGGAGACCACGACGATAAAAGGGCGGACACCGGAAGTCGCGGTTATGATTCCGGAAGAACCGGGCCTCACAACAAGGACGCCCCTTCCTCCGAAAGCCTCCTCGCGACGGTCTCGGCCCGCTCTTGGTCACCGGCGTCCAAAGCGGCGTTAATCTCCTTCGATGCTTCGTCGGCCATGGCGTACAGTTTGGCCTGAATCTCGTCACGTCGCTCGGTCTCGGCCGGGGAAAGCCGCATCGGCTTGCCGTAGTTCTTGTCTTGGACGTCCTTCGACAAATCGTACCACCTCCAAAACGAAGATCCGTCGAGCATCGACGGAGGAGTGGCCGGCGATGGCGCGAAGAACGGAACGTACGGAGACCAGGACGGAATCGCGAACCACGTCTGATTCCGCCTCGCCGGGTCTCCCGGATCGATACGGACCGTCATGGACGACACGCTCGATGGAAAACACATTGACGGATGCGTGGAGGCCGCGTGCATATCGGGAACCGTGATTCTCCCTTTCTTCTTCTTGATGATGTCCGCGCCGGGAGTATCTTCGCGGACCGAGAACGCGATGTCGTCTTGAACGAACCAGTGTTCCTCCTCATAGTTGTTCTGGCGGACCCGGAGCCCCTTCCCCAACCGGTCAGCGAAGCTCCAGTTCGTCCCACTGGATGCCCCGCCCGCGTACCAACCGTCACGGATCGTCATTTGTATGATTTCGAGAGCGTCCTCGACTCGTTCGGCCCTCTCCGCGATGAGTCGAAGGATATACGGATTCATCACCCCGTCCCCCTTCGGTTTCTTCACCTTCAGGCCGCCCATATCGGCCGAGCCGGCCACGCCGTGCTGGTTGACCATCATCATTACGCCCACGTCGCTGGTGTCTCCGGTCGCATGAAAGGCCGCCGGCTCCGAAGCGTGACGAAGCGCTTTCCAGTAGGCGCATTGCCCGCGGACCTGATTGTCGCGCGTCTTGTGAAAGAGGGGCGCACCGTCGGCGGTCGCGTCGCCGACCGCCAAAAACGAAGTGCATTCCTGCACGAAGAAGATGGACCGGTACTTTCCGGCCTGAAACGCCATGTAAAGCTCGGGATCGACCGCCGCCGCCTCGGCGCAGGCGGCGAATTCACCTTCCCACGCGGGGGCCAACTTTTTGATAAATCGCCGTAGCGGTTCGCTCTTGGCGATCATCCCTCGATCGTCCAGCCCTTTCTCGCGCCACGCCCCGAGAAGCGCGTTCATGTGTTCGCGAATGTCGCCGGCGTTGATTTCACCGAATCGCCGCCCCACTTCTTCCGGCGTGCCGCACAGGGATACACTCCCCGAGGCCGCCGGAGCCGCCGGGACAAATCGCCGAATCATGGAGACTGCAAGGGTCGTGCCGGAAGCCAATAGGAAGTTTCGTCGGTTCAACATCTTGGACTCTCGCTGGAAACGTCGTAATACCAGAAGACCCGTTCGCAAAAATGCATACGCAAATCCATTTCGCAATACGGTAATTTCCATCCTACACGAGAATAACGCCCCCCTCAATAGACTCCACTCTTTCGGGGCATTGCCCCCTCGTATTGTCCCGTTCGAAGAAAGTCACTAGAATCACGGGAGATCGAGTCGTGGTTTTCGAGGAGTATGGCGATGTCCATCCAACAGAGGCAGGGGTTCTGCCGTCACTGCAACCGGTCCGTCCTGGCGACGCGCAACGGGTGCAACCATTTGATTCATGCGATCGTGACGATATTCCTGTGTGGACTGTGGCTTCCGGTTTGGATCATTGCCGCAGCTCGCGTGGGTCCATATCTCTGCCCCCAGTGCGGTTCACCGGTGGATTGAAGTAGCCCCTCGATGAAGATTCCGCGGCGGCGGTCGGCAAGCCGGGCATTCGGCGTTTTCAGTTCACTGTCGCGTGGACGCTTCCGATCACGCGTTCGAGGTCACCCGCTTCGGTCGCCGCGACGAAGGCCTGCCAGTCGGGGTAGATCGCATGGCTGAGAAAGCGAACGGCCCAGTTGACGGTGAGGGGGCTGATGGTGATGACGGCGGCCCCATGCGTATAAGCCTCCCACATCTCGATCGCCGTGCCCATGCTTGCTTGGGGGACGAAGGCAAGGAGGACGTCGATCTCGCGGCACATCGCGTTGTGCATGAAGAAGACTTTTCGGCCGGTTTCGTCGTCGTATTCGAGCGAACCGTCGTGCGCGGCGAGTGGATCGTAGACGATGCCGGTCGGAAAGTGGGTCCCGATCAGGTCCTTGACCTCGGCGCGATAAGACTGGTCGTGCAACCGGGCCTCGAAATGGGAGCCCTGCATGATCCCGGCAATGAAGAAACGGAGCGGTTTTTCGGATTCATTCATGGGTCGTTTATTATCTCCAGTCGCCGACGTGCGTCATTCCGGCGTGACCGCGAACGTGACCTTCCAGACCCCCTCCTTGGCACAGGCCAGCATCAGCGGCTCGACCGCCGCGTAAGGCGTGAGGCGGTCGACCCGCAGGCGGATCTCGAGCGGTTGGTCGCTTCGGTCGCGCTCGAAGGCAATCAGCCCGGCGGCCTCCGGGACCGGCATCCTTCGACCGGCGACCATGACGTCGGCGCGGCCCTCTTCCGGCGGAAGGACGTTGAGAACCACGCGCCGGACGTTCTCTTCCTCGGCCGTTTCCCGGCCGGTGGCGGCTCGCGGCAGGTCCAATTCGGTCTGAACTTCCTGTTTGGCCAGGTGACTCGATACCAGAAAGAAAATGATCAAGAGGAAGACGACGTCGATCATTGGGGTCATATTGAACCCGACTTCCGAGCGCCGGGAGACGAGGGGACGCATCAGCCAGACCCTCCGATGGGTGGAGGAGACGACGCCGGTCGCGTTCGCCGACCAGTCGCGGCCCTCTTCAGCGGCCGCATCGCCCTCATCGCTTCGTAGGAGGCCTCCGCGACAAGGTGGTCCACGCGGTTGCGGAAAATGGCGAAGAAACCCAGTGCCGGAATCGCGACGATGAGTCCTTCGACGGTGGTCACCAGCGCCAAATATATCCCTTCCGCCAAGTCACCGGCGCGCGCGGCGCCTTGCGTGTCGGCCACCTCCCGGAAGGCGAGAATCATTCCGACAACCGTCCCGAGCAGCCCCAGCATGGGGGCGATATTTCCGATGACCGAAAGGTACTCGATCT
>CAZFQG010000276.1:0-5966 GCA_964520785.1 uncultured Planctomycetaceae bacterium
CACTTCAGTCAGTACGAGAAAGTCCTCGTTCTCCGGCTTGACAAGTGTCGCCTTCGTGTGGCCGTGCAGAGATGCATACTCATCACAAAGCGCCAACGCCCACTGGTCCCCGGGACAGCCACGTTCGTCCGTGTATGTGACGAGATACCCTTGCTGCACCAGTACGGCGCGACCGTCTCGCATACCATATCCGGTATCACCTTGGACGCCGGCGCCGGCCGAGAGGTTATCATAGTACGTTCCTTCGACGGAGTCTCCGCAACCACACGACTGTATCTGCCCCGTAGCGAGGTTGACTGGATCGTTGGAGACGGGAGCGCCGCACGAAGGGCTATTCAGGACCGAGACCAGCCGGACGGCGGGAATCCGCGTCGCCCCACCGGAACCGACGCCGATCCGGACGGTAATCGTGCCGCTATTGGCGTAGACGGTGTCGCCCGACCAGTTCCAGTCGTAGCCGTCAATCTCCTGGTTCGACCAATGGAGGCATGTTTCGTCCAGGTCGAAGCTCTGCTTGAGCGTACCGGCCGTGACGTCGCCGTCGTAGACCTCGATCGGGACGCTGTCGGAGAACCGCGAGTCGAGGACGTAATGCGTCCAGACGTCGTAGTATCGCGGCGAAAGGCCGGTAAAGGTGAACGTGACGTAGGCGTCGGGATCCGTTCCGGACATCTCGCGGTAACGGCCGCCGAGGGCATCAGCGGTCCAAACAGTGGAGAACCCGTTGCCAGATTCCACGTACCCGCCCTGATCCGCCGGGCCGATGATCGCCGATAGCGCGCGGACATTCATGTTCGTTTGCGCCTGCGTGGAGGCGGGCGGGTGTTCACTGTTACCCGGAAAGGTCGCCACGGCGATCACGGCGTCTTCGGTCGGTCCCCACCCGAGCGTATCGACGGTCGTCGACCAGTAGCCGCCATCGTTCGTTCCGGTACCCAAATTCGTATCCCCACCGTCGACCACGCCGTTGGCGTTGACATCGTGATAGAATGTGACGCTCTGACACTCGCTCCAAGCGTCGGCGATCATCGCCGTGAGGGTCATCGGCACGCCCGGCATCACCGTCTGCGCGGTCACTTCGGCCACACCACCGGGAATGAGCAGGCCGTTCGGATCGGCAATGCTGACGCTCGGCGTGCCGGGGCAGTCGAGCGTGAAGGTTCCGGGACCGGAAAGCGTGAGGCTCCCGGAGCCGATAACGAACGCCCGCCGGGGGGTACTGGTGTTGAATACCAGCGAGGCGTTGTCGATAACCGTTCCCATGCCGAGCGAACCACCGGCGCCGCCGTTACCGACGCGGAGGGTGCCCCCCTCGATGGTGGTCTCGCCTTCATAGGTGTTGTCGCCAGTGAGTGTCAGAAGCGAATCCCCCATCTTCGTCAATCCTCCGGCGCCGGAGACATCGCCGCTGATGGTGGCAAACGCGCCCCAACCGCCGGTGACCGTCAGGCCGGCCGCGTTCGATATCGATCCGTCAACCGTAACGGTCGATCCGGCCGACTGCGTGAGGGTAATCGCGTCTTGAGCGGAGATTCCCCCGTCGATGTCGA
This sequence comes from uncultured Planctomycetaceae bacterium, assembly GCA_964520785.1. Classification (GTDB taxonomy): domain Bacteria; phylum Planctomycetota; class Planctomycetia; order Pirellulales; family Thermoguttaceae; genus CAZFQG01. The sequence goes on from CAZFQG010000276.1 coordinate 1,551, forward strand.
GACTGGAACCGGTGCCCACGGTGGCGGTCAAACGGCCGATTTCCGAGAGGCCTCCCTCCACGCTGAGATCTGATCCGGAGGGGATGCTCATCGTGATACTACTCGAACCGGCGATACCATCGCCGATGGTCATGCTCGAACCGTAGCCCAATTCCAGCGTCAGTTCACCGGTGCCGGAAATACCGCCGCCGACACTCATGGCGGAGCCGGACGGAACGTGGATATCCAGGGTGTCCGCGTTGGCGATACCGCCGCCGATGGTCAGATCACAACCATAACCCAGGTTGATTTCGGATTCGTCCGCGAAGCTGACCCCGGCCGGAAGGGAGGTGCCCGCTATGCCCGAATTCACGGTAATATCGCCGCCGAGAAGGACCGCGTTTCCGGAGATCGAGAAGTTGTTCGAGGCGAAGGTGAGCGAATCGAACGCATAGGCGAGATCGTTTTGGGTGTTCGTCCGCGCGGTGCCACTGAAAACGAGGTCTTCCCCGGCGGAGGGCACCTGGCCACCCACCCAGTTCGCCCCGGTGCTCCAGAGATTGTCGCCCCCCGCCCCATTCCAGGTAACACTGAGCAGTTCCCGGGTTTCGAGGTGCTCCATCTGGAGCGATCTTCCGAAAGGGCGGGCCGAGCGATTCCCCCGGTTGCACGACGCCTTCTTGCCAAATCCCAAACGACCCAGAATATCCCAACCCAAATTCCTGCGCATGGCCGACTACTCCCCTTTCGGTTTCTGAATGAATGGAGGTTTGTCTTCGTTTTCGCGCTACAAGCCGCAATGCGCGAAGGAGAGGTGCCGCGGTGTACCAATTGCCGGGAAATCACCAGACAAGACGGGCTTCCGCGAAACACATATCACAGCCGGAGGATGCCGTTTTGCCGACCTCCCGGCAGCCATCTCCTCGCGGACCGAATGAGCGAGTCGAGTGAAACCCCACCGGCTCGAAACGGTTCAGTTGCCAATAAATTACAGGCTCACCCAAAGCTCGTCAACAGTAGCCCTCGAAAAAAATGGACCAAGTTCGTCGGTTTTTTTCGAGGAACAGCCGGGGAAGTGAAAAAAAGTCCCAGGCCGGACTGAAACTGAACGGCACCCGGACTCCAGTGTATACCTTGGCATCACGAATTCCGAGTTCAGAAAGACAGAGGGATGCCGTAATACCAAAAGGTTAAGCAGGGTAAAAGAGGCTACCGTGAGGAGCTGGAAGGTCAAGGAGAAAGGTGGCGGTTCCGGCGGAGCGAAGAAGGGAAAAGGCTTCGGGTCGAAGAGTTATACCACCCCTGATCTAATTGCTTTACCTCTGAAGAGGGATATTGATGAGGCGTAGGATGACGACGCCAAGCGCGGCAATCGACGCGAATATCGAGATGCTTCGAACACTGGAGGATGGACTGGCCCGGCCGCGGAGAGAGCTGCAATGAGCCGATGGCGAGGGAGGGATTGACGCGGCTTGCTCGATATCAGCTAATAATATCAGTTCAATAAGAAAGGTTCGGCGAGGCGAGTCAGAATATTTTGGCGGAAAGCCGGTGACATTGATCGCGAGAGGGCTTTACAGGATATGATATTTAGGAGTCAAACATATTTGTCACATCGTGTTGCCGAAAAGAGTGTACAAATCCTGATACAGCTCAAGTAGTGTACAAACGTGGAATTCATAAAGCGTTTTGAAACAAGGAGTTAAGACTGACATGTTTATTTCGATGCCGTTTGGTGGGACTCGTTCGATGAGGCGTACTAAAGCGTTTTCCGGAGTATCGTTGTTGTTGATGGTATCACTGGTCTTTTTGGCATCCTGTTCGAACGAGCAGGACAAGGCTGTTCAACCGGATGATCCACCCGAGGCGTCGGGTGACGCCGATGAATCCGTCGTTGCTCCGGAGGCTCCGGCCGAGGGGACCCAGGAGGAGCCGGCGGCCTCCGACGGCTCCGCGATTCCACCGGCGGATGCCACCGGAATCGCGGACGGTTTGCTCGACACGCTCCCCGGCACGGCTGGGGACGCGTTGATCCCCCTTGATGTGCCAGCCGACCCATTCTCCGCGATTGACGAGCCGGCGGACGACACGGGCCCGGCTCCCGGGCGGGAGCCGGACGTCCAGTTCGTGCCGACTCCGCAAGCGGTCGTGGACCGAATGCTCGAATTGGCGAACGTCTCCAAGGACGACGTGGTATACGATCTGGGTTGTGGTGACGGACGTATCGTCGTCACGGCGGCGAAGCAATTCGGCTGCAAGGCCGTCGGCGTCGACATCGACCCCGAGCGCGTGGAGGAATCGCGGAAGAACGTCCGCGAGAACGGTGTCGAGGAATTGGTGGAGATCAAGCAGGGCGATATCTTCGAACTCGATCTCTCTCCCGCCAGCGTCATCACGCTTTACCTGCTGCCCGGCCTGAACGTGCGTCTCATTCCGCAGCTCGAGAAGCTCAAGCCCGGCACGCGGATCGTCTCACACGCATTCGACATGCAGGGCGTCGAGCCGGATAAGGTGGAGACCGTCAAGTCGGGGTCGAGCACGCCGCACACCGTATACCTGTGGACGACACCCCTGCGGAAGCAGGAATAGGCCGCCGGCAACGGCGTCCGCAACTCACACCGGCGTTTCCAGCCGCATCCCCCCACATAGCCGCCCCTCGCGGTGGACCGTGCGTCCGTTGCGCCTCCGGCTTTGATACCGCGGGCACTCCCCCGAATTGGGTTTCGCGACCGACGGGGTGAGTGCGATCGAGACGGTGGAGCGGGCGTGGATTGAGATTTCGATTTATGTCCTCGTCGCCTGAACCACGCGAGGGAGCCGGGACAGGTCTTTGATACTGGCGCCGGCGGCGTATTCCGGCGAGGCTTCGATCAAGCCGAGGACGGCGTCGTGGATCATTGGACTGAGTTCGATGAACAGGGAGCCGCCCTCGTGAAGGCGTTCGGCCGAGTCGGCGAGAAGTCGTTCGATGATTTCCGTGCCCCTGGGACCCGCCAGGAGAGCCTCGCGAGGTTCATGGTTCTTGACCTCCACGGCGAGGGCATCGAACTCAGTCTCGCTCACATACGGCGGATTGCTCGCGATCACGTGAAATCGCCTCTGGTGGGGCAGTTTTTCGAACAGGTCGCTCTGGAGGAATTCGATGCGATCATCCACCTCGTGGCGCTTGGCGTTGGCGCGCGCGATTTCCAGGGCATCGCTATTGACATCCAGTGCGCTGACTCGGGCGCGGGGAAGGTGCTTGGCCAGGCAGACGGCGATCACCCCGCTACCGGTGCCGACATCACAGATATCGACCGGTGCCTCGGCGCAGAGGGCCCTGGCGGCGTCGAGGGCGGCGACGACCAGGAACTCCGTTTCCGGTCGGGGGATCAAGACGGCGGACGAGACCTCGAACGTGAGCGAGTAGAACTCCTTTTTGCCGACGAGATAGGCGACCGGCTCTCCGGCGGCGCGGCGCCGGACGAACTCTCGGAACAGGGCTCTGGCATCTTCCGGCGGTTCCTCCAGAAAGGAGGTATACAGTTGAATCCGCTCGCATCCCAGTGATTGGGCAAGGAGGACCTCCGCGTCGAGTCGGGGACTTTCCGCGCCATGTCCCTTGAGATAGTCGGTCGTCCATTCCAGTAGTCGCCCGACGGTCCACGCTTCGGTGCTCATGCTTGACCCTTTCGCGCCGCCGGGACGCGCGGGTTGGTCTTTGGAAGGTTCTCCCGAAGTACTCCATCGAAGATATAAAACACGGATTCCACGGCCTTTGCGAAAGCGGACGCGATGCGGATTCCCCGGTTCGCCGCCGGAGCACGAATTGCCGTTGATTGTATGCCGGCGGCCGATTCTCCGCAAGACAACGAGCCGCCGGTCCGCTGAAATCCGCGCCGGCTCCGCCATGGAAAACGGAGTTTCGCGACGATTATCGGTCGGACGGAGTTTTCTCCGAGTTCGCGGCCGGTGGCGTCCCGGCCGTCAGACGCCGGCACAAATCGATCATCTCGTCCAGTGCTTCCAAGATGCGGGATTCGGGAAGTTCGTCGCGAACCGCCGTTTCCAGCATCTTCGCGGCCGGAGTACCCTCATGAAAACCGTGGCTTCCCAGGGCCCCTTTGAGCTGATGGGCCGTTCTGCCGAGGCCGTCCCAGTCCTTCGCCGTGGCCTGCAGTTTCAGCGTTCCGATCCGATCCGGTATTTCGTCCACGAAGAGTTCCACGATCTCCCCCAAGACGGGGTCGGTTGCAAGGCTGGAATAAATAGGCTCGGCGTGCGACATGAGGGGCCTTCTACTTGGAGAGGGTTCTAAGATGCTGGATTGCATCGCCGCCCCGCGGGGCACGAATGCAACCGTGTTCCGCGCCTCCTTGACGAATCATTCCTTTCTAAACCCCAGCCTGGATTCCCATACGAACCTCGCAACTAAATCTATTCCGCCGGCCGGCCGAA
>CAZFQG010000277.1:0-5913 GCA_964520785.1 uncultured Planctomycetaceae bacterium
TATTGGCGTCATTTACAGTTTTTTTTTCGGTTCATGTTCCAACGATACCTAGACACGACACCACTCAATCCCACGAACGGGTAAAAGACCGTCCCCCTTGACCGTTCCGGGCACTGCAGCTAGACTTTGTTCCGTTGTCGTGTTATTGAAGTTCTTGGCCGAAGAAAGTTGAGCTATCATGCGATCCGACAAGATCAAGTTGGGACCGTCCCGGGCACCGCATCGAAGTCTGCTCCGTGCGACCGGAGTGGGGGAAGGCAACTGGGAGAAGCCGTTCATCGCCGTGTGCAACAGCTATACGAACGCGATTCCGGGACATACGCATCTCGACAAAGTGGGGAAGTTCGTTAAGCAGTGCATCCTGGAGGCGGGAGGGGTGCCCATCGAATTCAACACCATCGGCATCTGCGACGGGATCGCGATGGGGCACCCCGGCATGAAGTACTCCCTGCCGAGCCGTGAACTCATCGCCGACTGCGTCGAGTCGATGATGAACGCCCACTGTTTCGACGGCATGATTTGTATTCCCAATTGCGACAAGATCGTCCCCGGCATGTTGATGGGGTGCCTCCGCGTGAACGTGCCGACGATCTTCGTCAGCGGCGGTCCCATGGAGGCGGGCAAGAAGTGCGGAGGAAAAACGACCGACCTGATTTCGGTCTTCGCCGGGGCCGCGTCGCTCCAGCAGGGAAAGATCAAGGAGGAGGAACTGCTCGAACTGGAGCAGACCGCCTGCCCAACGTGCGGGTCCTGTTCCGGAATGTTCACCGCCAACAGCATGAACTGCCTGTGTGAGGCGGTCGGCATGGCGCCTCCAATGAACGGGACGCTCATCGCGACAAGCGCCGAACGCAAGAGGCTCTACCGGTGGGCTGCAAGGCGAATCGTCGAAATGGTAAAGCAATTCGACGAAAAGGGGGAGGGGCAAGGGCTCTTGCCGAGAGAGATCGTGACGCGGGAGGCACTCGACAATTCCATGGTTCTGGACATGGCCATGGGGGGAAGCACCAATACCGTGTTGCACATGCTCGCGGTCGCGCACGAGGCGGGGGTCGACTACGACATCGAACGGATCAACCGTCTTAGCGGACAAACGCCCAACGTGTGCAAGGTCTCGCCCAGTTCGCATTACCACGTCGAGGATGTCCACAACGCCGGCGGTGTGCATGGAATTCTCGGAAGTGTCCGTCGTGGGCGGCCTGGGCTTCTCCACCTGGACGCCGTCACGGTGACCGGCAAGACACTCGGCGAAAACATCGCGGATTATGATATCCGTGGCGAGAGGCCTTGCGAGGAGGTGTTGGAAATGGCCGCCGTCCGCGGAACCGGCCGTCGTAATTGCGAGGGGATGAGCGTGGAAAAGGCGTCCGGCACGATCCGGGACCTTTCCAAGGACGACCTTGGTTTCGACCCGATGGACTGCGTCCGCGAGGTGGGGTCCGCCTACAGCCAGGAGGGGGGCTTGATGATCCTTTACGGAAACCTTGCTCCTAACGGCGCGGTGGTGAAGACGGCCGGCGTCTTGCCGCAGATGATGAAGCACGAAGGCCCGGCCGTGATCTACGAAGAGGAAACGGCCGCCTACGAAGGAATCGTCCGGGGCGACATCAAGCCGGGAGACGTCGTCGTCATCCGGTATGAAGGCCCAAAGGGAGGGCCGGGGATGCAGGAAATGCTCGCCCCGACCAGCGCGATCAAGGGTGCCGGCCTCGACGACCGGGTCGCCCTGATCACCGACGGGCGTTTCTCCGGCGGAACCGCCGGCGCCTGCATCGGCCACATCAGTCCCGAGGCGGCCGTCGGCGGCCCCATCGCCTTGATCGAACCGGGTGACATCATCGAAATCGATATGCCTCGCCACTCGCTCAACGTCCGCCTCAGCGATGAGGAATTCGCCAGACGCAAAGCGAACTGGAAGCCGCGCCCCTCGCGCTACATTACCGGCTGGCTCGCGCGGTACGCAGCCATGGCGACCAGCGCCGATACCGGGGCCGTCTTGAATATCCAGTGAGGGAGAAAGCGACTGCGCCCCCGCTTGGAGCCGGGAGACGGAACTAACTCCCCGAGGTAACTGCCGCCCAATGCAAAACACGCCTACCTCTTGATCACCATCATCGCCGCGGTGGTCGTTATCACACTGTGTTGGGGGAAATCCCTCATCGCCGGGCTGCTCTTGAGGAGATATTCGTCGCGATCAAGCCCGACGGTGTCTTATCCGTGACGGACCTTATCTTCGACCCGCATTTCCAGCGGCGCTCCACCGTCACGCGTCTCGCGGAGGCTGTCGGTTTCCGCGAGGGGGCCTTCTACGGCAACCGTATCGCTTACACCATCCACCTCGAGAAACCGGTCCCCGGTGAGTCCCAGTTGCCGTGCCGGACGTGAACCGAAACAGGTTGGAACAAGGCCTGACCAGAACCGCGGCGGCCCCTGCCGTTCTTCGGTGAACATATACCGTTCCACCGATTCGTGCTTGCAGAGATAGCGGTCGAAATAGCCGGGTACGGAGAAACCGGTATTCAGGACGTGATGCGGGATGATCCAGGGGGTGGTGGAAAGGAGGGCGGCACCGTAGCGGCAGGCCGCGTGTATGGCAATACCAATTCCGCCAAAAGTGGCGTTTCCGGCCTCGTGGGTCGGATACCAACGGCATTCGCCTAAGGATGCTCCCGACTTACCCCGATAAACGTCATCGAGTTCTCGTTCGCGGAGGTCGGCGTCGAGACTACGGCCTTGGCACCGGCTTCGGCGTCGGGTATAGTCTAGCCTCCTCCAGTCGGGCGCGTTTCACGGAATGAAGGAGTTTGGGTTGACGCTTCACCTCCGGTGGGAGAATTGCCAACCCTGGACGGTTTCCGATTCGGAGGATACTGGAGTACCGATCTTTGGGTTTTTTTCGGAGCTGGGAGCCCCGGCGTTCGGCGTCGGCGTTGTTCGCGCACCTATGATATCGGAATGAACTACAGACTGATTTCCAAGTTCCTGGGCATCGTGTCGCTGTTGATCGGTGGCATGATGTTGCTGAGTCTTCCCTGGTCGCTACCCTTTCTGGGGGGAGGGGACGTGGTTGATCGTGCGTCGGTGGCCGGGTTGGGTGTTTCATCGATTCTATCCGCGGTTCTCGGCGCCGTTCTTCTGTATCTGGGCCGTGGTGCTTCGGGGAATTTGTTCCGAAAAGAAGCGTTGGCGGTCGTCGGCCTATGCTGGGTGCTGGCGTCTTTTCTCGGAATGTGCCCGTTTCTTTTCGCCGGGGTTAGCGTGGGGGCGGAACGAGACGCGAAGGGGGCTATCCTCCGAGCGTACCCGATGGGAGTCGTCGATGCATGGTTCGAATCGGTCTCCGGGTTCACCGGAACCGGCGCGACGGTCATTACGGACTTGGATGACCCGAAACTGGTGCCTCGCGCGATCCTTTTCTGGCGTTCGGAAACGCATTTCTTGGGGGGGCTGGGGATCATGGTCCTATTCGTCGCGATCTTCGGTCAGGGGTCGGCGGGAAGGGCTCTCATGCGTGCCGAGATGCCTGGCCCCTCGAAGGAAGTTCATCAAGCGAGAATGCAAAAGGCGGCCTGGACATTCGCGGCCATTTATTTGGGACTGAACGGGGTATTGACCGGGCTGCTTTATTTCGAGGGGATGACGCTCTACGACGCTCTTTGTCACTCCTTCGGCACGATCGCCACCGGGGGTTTCAGCACGCACAACGCGAGCATCGCGTATTTCGACAGCCCCATGATAGAAATGACCATCACGGCGTTCATGGCAATCTCTTGCGTCAATTTCGTGCTGATCTATTTCGTGCTCATCGGCCGGCCGGGGAAGCTCTTTCGGGACCCGGAGTTCCGCGTCTATATGGCCATCCTATTCAGCGCGTCGACCCTCGCCATTTGTTTCGGGTTGTACCATGGCGACTTCGACAATTTGGGATCCGCGGTTCGCTACGGCCTATTTCAGGTGACGTCAATCCTGACGAATACCGGTTTCGGTACGCACGATTTCAACCAATGGAACGAGTTCGGCCGGGGACTGCTTTTCACGTTGATGTTCATCGGCGGGTGTGCGGGTAGCACGAGCTGCAGCGTCAAAGTCATCCGCTACCTCATTCTCGTCAAGGCCCTCTCGCTCGAGGCCGAGAAGGCCTACCACCCGAACGTCGTGCGCCCGATTCGCGTCGGAGAAGAGTCGGTCGACGCCGGAGTCGTCGGTGATGTCGTCCGGTATTTCTCCTTCTTTCTGCTCATCGCCGTCGTCGCCTGGCTGCTGTTGCTGGCGCTGGAGCCGGATACGACCTGGGTGGAAAACGGGGCCGGCGTTCACGAGAAGCTCATGGACTGCGCCAGCGGCGTCGCGGCGACGATCAACGGCGTCGGCCCGGGCCTCGGCACGATCGGCGCGACGCGAAATTACGCGCTTTTGCAGCCGGAGAGCAAGCTGATTCTGAGCATCTTGATGCTTCTGGGCCGCCTCGAAATCCTTCCCATTCTCGTCCTCTTCGCCCCGGGATTCTGGAAGTCGCAATGAGAGGAACGGCCGCCCGGCCGCGGAAGATGTTCGTGGAAACGGGAGAGGTCCGAGGTCGGCCTTGGATCGGGCGGACCGCCGCCGGTCCGCTATTTCGGAACGTACCAAAAGGTCCGCCAATACGCCTCGTCGGTTTCGTAGACGTCGATGGGAGTTACCGCGACGTCGAGATCCGGCGGCAGAAGGCCGTAGCGTTTGAGTTCTCGGAGGTAGTTGGGGCTGGGTTTTTCCGGCAAGCCGCCATCCATGATGGCGTAGGTGCCGTTGGCGACGGCCCCGGAGTCGAGCCAGAGGCGGACGAGAGTCGCCTCGGCGTCCGAAACCCGGACGTCGTAGTGACTGCCGTCGATCCGCTTCATCAAGAGACTCGCGGCACTGCCGATGGAGCGAGGAGGCCGGTTGCCGTGGGCGTTGCGACCATCAGCGACTTCGTTCAGAAGGCTCACCAGCGCGACATACGAGGAGAGAACACGACCTCGGCCGTGGGAGGGAACGGTGTGGGACGCGGTAAGAGAAATGTGCCCCTCGCGGCGCTGGGGGTTATGGCATTCGATACAGTGCTTGTCCAGGATCGGCTGGATGTGCCGGCGAAAGTCAACGATGTGGGGGACGTCCGGGATCGGCTCGATCCGGCTGGGGCGCCGCTCTAAAGCCAGAAGCGTACCGTGGCCGGGATTCGTCGGGCCTTCGGTGCGATTCTCGTGGCAGCCGACGCAACTCGTCGTCTCGCCCGGCTGAAGCGTGACGAAGCTCTGCATCTTCTTCACGGCGAGGTCATTCTCGTCGAGCGCCACGAAGAAAACGCTCCGCATCGCCGGGACCTCGAAATAGGCCGAGCCGTCCGCCTCGACCGGTACCGTCCCTAAAATTCGCTGGATGGAGAACGACCCCCACAGGCTGATACCGTCAAAACCGGGGCTGACGTGGAACGGCCCGGGAAGCTGCTCCAATACCAGCAGCTTCTTAATCTCGCCGGGCACGACTTCCTGCATATTTCTTCCTCGGCTAACATCGGCGAGAATGAGCCGTCCCGCCGGATCGCTCGGGTTCTTCCGCGGGGGAATGAGACGCTCGCGCGGCCGGGCCCGGACAGGAACCGGCTCGTGCGGCAACATCTCCGGCCGGGGATCGTCCAGTTCGTACAAGACGCGAGTCGTGCCGGAACCGTCCATAAGGTGAATCTGGCGATGCCTCGCGACGAGGAAGCGGTCTTCGCGAAGCGGATAGACGTCGCGCCAGCCCTCGTGGGGATGAATCCGCGTCGCCGACGACTCGTCGTCCGGGCCGTTTCTTGGGTCGATGACCGTGACGAATCCTTCGTGTTCGCGCCGCCCGTGGCCGGGGGAGAAGATCGCGGCGACGCGGTTCGTGCCGGGGATCGGCTTGGCGTCG
>CAZFQG010000278.1:0-5909 GCA_964520785.1 uncultured Planctomycetaceae bacterium
CGCCCCGCAGGAGCACAACGATGAACGCACGCCGGCAAGCGGCCGTTTCGCGTCCCCCTTCGACGATCACCATCGGCTTCGTGGTGCTCTTCGCCGCCTTCGCGCCCGTACTTTTCGCGGGTGAAACGGCCGTTTCTGACGGCGACGTCTTTGAAAACTGGGGCCGCTGGCCGGAAACGCCCGGCCGTCTGGCCTATTACGAAGAACCCATCTTCGCGTACCGGGCCTATATGACGGACCTTTCGCGGATTCCCAGCACGCCGGCACCGGACGATTGTCCGAAGCTGCCGGACACGTTGATCATCCCCCCGGGAACATACCAGTTCCGCGGCCGCGCTTTCGTGCTCGATCGGGAAGGACTGGTTCGTTTTCTCGACGTCGGAAAAGAACTGCGGCAGCGGATCGTCTTCAAGGAAGACCCCCACGCCCTGCTCTCCGGCATCGCTTGGATCGTCTCCCACGGCCGGCTCGACGGCGGCAAATCGCCCCAGGTACTGGCGGAATCGGCCAAGACACGGAAACTGTTCATGACGTGCGGCAGTGTTTCGTCATGGGCCGTCTCCGTCCTGCGCGACCACGGCTTTCGCGCGCGGACGGTATCGAGCGTCACCCTGGAGAACTGGAATACCTACGACAACGGGCATGCCATGCTCGAAATGTCCCGCAAGGATGCGGGCAAGTGGGTGCTGTACGACGTCACCGCGAACGCCTTTTTCACCCGGGAGGGGACCCCCCTGTCGCTGGTCGAGTTCGCCTACGCCGTGATGGCCGGTCTCGAATACGAAATGGTGCCCATCGCGGCCGATACGACGCTGGATGTCTCCGGCTTTCGAAGTCCCGATGGAACGGCCGACTACACCTTCCACGCCGAACGGCTTTTCGGCGACGCCCGCCAATGGTACCGGCGCATCATGGAAGTGCCGATGATCGAAGGCTTCCACTTCGATGAAGCTAACCGCGAGAGGATCCGGGGCTATTCCAAGTCCTACAAATACATAGACAAGGATGAGTTCCGCAAGCGATTCTACGGGGAGCCGACCGGTGACAACTGACCTCGCGCCTTTTCATCGCCGATCCGCGCCACCATCGTCTGACAAGGGTCCGCGTCGGCCCTTCCCCCCAAGGGTGCTCAATCATCGCCGCGACGTAAAAAACGACATCGAACCATTTACGAGGAATAAGACCATGAAAATCGACCACCCGAACACGAGTCAATTCGACCGGCGCGAGTGCCTCCGTCGCGGCGCGGGAGTGCTGTTGGCGGGCACGGCCCTTCACACGGCCGCCTCCGGCGCTCAAGCCGAGGAAGAGTCGCCCAAGCCGGTCCGCATCGGCGTGATCGGCCTGGGCGGGCGCGGCAGATACCTGATGCAGAGCCTGGCCTCCAATCATCCCGGGGTGGTCATCACGGCGTTGAGCGAGCTGAAGCCCGACCGGCTGAAGGTCGCGGCGGACATCGTGAAGAATAGAACCGGGGCGTCGCCCGCGGAGTATTGCGGCGGCGAGCACGAGTACCGCAAGATGCTCGAGCGCGACGACGTCGACGGCGTCCTGGTGGCCACCGGAGTACAGAAATTCGCGAACATCTCCGTGGATTGCATGAAGGCCGGGAAAGACGTCGGTACGGAAGTAAGCGGACCTTACACGATTGACGACTGCTGGGCGATCGTCGAAGAGAAGGAACGGTCCGGAAGACACTATATGCTGCTTGAGCAGTGCAGTTACGGCGATGACGTGCTCTTGATTCTCAACATGATCAAGAAGGGGCTCTTCGGAGAACCGTACTACGCCGAGTGCAGTTACGTCCATGACATCAAGACCGGCGGCGGAGGCAAAAGCCGTTTCGTCGAAGAGGACGGCTCGCTCAGTTGGCGCGGGCGGTTGATCGCCGAAGGCCGCGGCAGTTCCTATCCGCCCCATGGCATCGCCCCCGTCTCCAAGATGATGGGGATCAACGACGGCGACCGCTTCGAGTACTGCAATGCGATGATGAGCGCCCCGCGCGAGATTCGCGCACAACTCGTGGAGCAGTTCGGTCCCGACAGCGACGCCGCGAAGATCAAGATCCAAACCGGCGATTTCCATTCGACTTTCATCTATACGGCCAAAGGAAGAATGATCCGCCTGGACTACAGCCTTTCCTCCACCCGGCCCTACTCGCGCTATTATTTGCTGCAAGGAATGAACGGCTGCTACGATTCGCGAACGGGCGTGTTCGTCAAGGGGCTGAGTAAGGAATCCACCCCCGGGTACGGAACGTGGAGCCCCGTCTCGGACTTCCAGGAGGAGTACCGGCACCCCCTGTGGCGTAAGGATGGCGAGGCGGCCCTCAAGACCGGCGGCCACGGCGGAATGGACCACTTCTGCCTGCGGGATTTCGTCGACATGATCCGCTACGACCGCGAACCCTGGAACGACTGCTACGACGCGGCGGCCTGGAACGCGTTGAATCAGTGTTCCGAAATGTCGATCGACAAGAAGGGGGCTCCGGTCGAGATTCCCGACTTCACGAAGGGGAAGTGGCAAAACCCCGACTGGCGCAAGGGTCGTCCCAGTCCGGCTTCGATGATCGAGAGCTAACCCCGGCTGCACGTGAGCATGAATGAAAGAGAAGTCCGCTGGGCCGTCGTCGGCGCCGGCGACATCGTCCGCAAGAGGGCCGGAGAGGCCATTCTCGAACAGCCCCAAAGCGCGCTGCACGCCTGCGTCGAGGTGGACCCCGAAGGTAAAAAGGAAACGATCGAGTTCCTTCGGCCGAAGCGCGTCTATACCGAAATCGGCCAGATGACCGCGGACGCCGATATCGATGCCGTCTACATCGCCACGCCGGTCCATCTTCACGCCGAGCAGGCGATCGCCGCGATGGAGGCCGGAAAGGATGTCCTGGTCGAAAAGCCGATGGCGCGGGACCCCGTCGAGGCCCAACGCATGTGCCGCGTGGCGGAGAAGACCGGCCGGCGTCTGGCGGTCGCCTATTTCCGGCGGTTTTCCCCCCGGTTCGAATTGGCGAAACGGATGCTCGACGAGGGCGCCTTCGGGACCGTCGTACTGGTCCGGATCGCGGTTCACAGTTGGTACGAGGGGCGGCCCGGCGGTTGGCGCGAACAGCGCGAGTGTTCCGGAGGGGGCGTCTTGAGCGACGTGGGCGTTCATAAGTTCGACCTTCTGGCGTGGTGGTTCGGTCTGCCGCGGCGCGTCGTCGCCGACGTAGGAACGCTCGTACACGGCTATTGCGTCGAGGATTCTTCCACGATCCTGATGCACTACGACGACGGAATGCAGGTGAGCGCCTCGTTCCATTGGAACAGCAAGACCTGGACGGACGAAATCCACATCGTCGGCACCGACGCGAAATTGACGCTCCATCCGGCCGACGGCACGGAAGCGTTTATCACCGTGGGGCGCGATACCGAGAAGGTGGAGGCTCCCAACCCGGTAAACCTCCACGCGCCGCTGATAGACGATTTCGCCCGGTCGATCATCGAAAACCGTCCGCCGCGATTCAACGGACGGGACGGTTCGGCCGCCGGAGTCCTCATGGACGCCGTCTATCGGTCGGCCCGAATCGGGGCGTGGGTGGAGCTGGAGTCAGGCGGCCCGGGTGGTCCCGGCCGAGGTCCGTGCCGGGGAGAGCATCGCTCGTGATATTCGCCCCCAAACCCGAAAACGATTTCGCGTTCTTCATCCGTACCTACTACGAGGCGTGCCGGCGGCGGTTCGACAAGATCGAGGCCATTGCCGGAAAGTGGATGTTTCGCGACCTCCTCCCCGGAATGAGCGATTTCGACGCGAGGTTCATCGTCGCCGACGACATGACCTGCGACGACTGGTGCCGGATGTCCGCGGCCGTCGGCGAAGCGCACCACGCGTTGTGTGGGAAGTATCCGGTCTGGGCACGCATCCTGGAGCATCTCCCCGGGGTGAACGTCACCTGGCACGAACTCACCGCGGAAGAGACGTACTATCCCGAATATCTGCAGTGGACCTTCTACCATTCGTCCGCCCCGGAACGACTCCACCAGGCGGAACGTACGCTCTCGGACCGGGGGCTCGACCTGAAGGACGAGTACTTTCACCTCGGCAGGTTCTGCACCTACTTCGGCCGGTACAACCGCACCATCGACCGGCCGATCAATATGGGGGTCCATGCGAACAAGTACCCGCTCCACAGCCGCCTGATGCACTATTTCGCCCCCCCGGTGCATTCGGCCATGTTCCTCCTGAATCGCCGCGCTTATGTCGGAAAATTCGACGCCTTGGAGGCCGCCTGCCGGCTCTTTCCGGCCCTGCGATGCTGGGACTATCTCTGGGAGATACTGGGAAGATCGTACGAAACTCCCCGCTGGTACGACGAAGACGCCCTGGAAGAACTGGAGGACTCGCTCGAAGAGGGATTGAATGTCATCGCCGCCGCCCTCCGCGACGTCGTCACTCTCATCCCTCCCGAGATCGGAATCGACATTAGCGGTTGGAAACGCTCGCTGGCCGACATCCGGATCGATCCGGGAATGGAGTTCTTCCATCAGGTGAAGTTCTCGCGGTTGATGAAGGGTCGCCTGCTCTTCTACGGAAATGCGCCCGAGCACTTCGAGACCGACTGGCTGATCCGCAACGAACTGGGCCGCATCGGAGCCAACTTCTTCACGACTCCCTTTCGCCTCCTCTGGCGAGTGATTGACGGCCGGGACGTGGAATCGCCCATCGCAGTGATCGACGAACTACAAGGCGATTTGCTGGCGAGCGACGAAATCCAGGCCGTGAAGGCCTTCCACCGTCTCACCTCCGTGCCGGCGGCCGCCGGCGAAGAGAAGAAGGCGGCGGTTCAAATCGCCGGAATCTTCGACGACTACTACGCCGTACTCTGGAAGATCGGACGGGTCGTCGCCACCGCGAGACCGGCCGCTCCGGGTGCCGTCTGAAAAACTGCCTTTGAGCGGGGATTCATGTTTATACGGGATGCAACCAAACGGAAGGATTGAAGACGCGATGGTAACGCCGAACGGACTCTTCGTATGCTGGACGATTGATTGCGAGGCGACTCAAAGGGCGATCGGCGACGTCCCGTTGGGAATGCGGTCCCTGCGCGGCTACGCCGATCTGCTGGGCGAAGCGGACCTGAAGGCGACCCTCTTCGTCCTCCCTTCGGACGCCGAAGCCTACCCCGGATTGTTGCGGGAACTCGCCGCGGAAGGATTCGAAATCGGCCTGCACTATCATCCGCAAGAGGAAGGATACGCCGACTACTGCGGGGCGTACTCGTTCGAGGAACAGGTGGCGATGTACGCGAAGGCCGTGCAACGATTCGCCGATTCCGTGGGGTCGGCACCGGCGGCGTTCCGCACCGGGAGCTGTTCAGCCAACGACATGACCTTTCCGGCGACATATGAAGTCGGCTTTCGCTGTTGTTCTCACAGTATGCCGGAGCGGAAGATGACCGCGTTGAGGGCGAATTGGAGCGGGGCCGCGGCCGGAGTCCACTTCGCCCACCCCTCGAACCGGTTGCTCGAAGGGGACCTCGATCTCGTCGAAGTGCCTCTGACCTGCGACGGCGATTCCATGCTTTGGTCGGGCCTGCACCCGCAGGACCTTCGCGTGGAACTCTTCGACGCAAAGAACCAGTTCTTCATGATCGACAAGATGATCGGCCGCGAGAAGGCACTAGCCGCGAAGGCGGCCGCGATCGTCACCCTCACGCACAACATCTTCGAGTACGGCCGGGCCGACGATTTCCGCCGCGCCACCATGCAGCAGATGATCGCCGATTTCCGGATACTGGCCGAGAAGCACGAGGTCCGGCTTCTGCCGGCAACGATCGGAGAAATCGCCGCCGCGTACCGAACCTGAGAGAGGAACGGCCTGGCCTGTTAAAAACCTCTAACCCGTTGTGGCCAGAAGTGTTGCGATTTGTG
>CAZFQG010000279.1:0-5829 GCA_964520785.1 uncultured Planctomycetaceae bacterium
CCGAGACTTCGGGAACGATCATCGCCAAACTGTGGGATCCGTCGTCGAACACAAGCATGACCATGGAGTTGCTCGCCCGAATCTCCAGCCGGTCGACCAATTCCGGCGGCACACTGAACTCTAGCGGTCCGAACCGGCACGTCTTCCAGTCTTCAGGCAATGGAGAATCCAGCATTGCACTGGTCGGGATGGCACGAACGTGATTATAGCCGAGCCAAGCCGATTCGACTCTCCACCAGAAATGCGGAGCAAAAGCAATCAGTAGGGCAATGGAGGCTGCCGAAGGCCCATAGAACAACACATTCTTCAATCCAGGCCCAAGGAGCCTGCGTTTGGACGAGGAGACTTGCATGCTGAATTCCTTTCGATTCTATAGGAATCACTTCAGTTGCCTTAACGCCAGTGTCATCGCTCCTCTGATTGCCTGAATACACTTCTGAAATCCTTTTTCGAAATCGGCCAATTGGTCAGGTGTCAGTTCAGCACGTGCCTTTTCCGCTATGCAGCTTAGCAGCATCCCCTCCAGGCTCTTTCTGTGAAATATCGGCATGACATTCGGATGATCGGCATATTCGAACGCGAATCCCACCGGGTCATCGTTGTACTCCTGAACACATGCCTCCTGCAATGGATCGTACACGTCTAAGAACGAACTGCAACTGTAGAAGAACCAGAATGTGTAGAAGACAGGAACGAACTGCAGTAGACGTCCGGCCGTCGAAATCGGCCCGTCTCCGTCTGGCAAAATCCGCTCACACTGTTGCCCAGAGGGATCAAGACCTGCTGTCGGCGCGCCGGCAACATACTCGTACAAATTCACCCCCCCCTCATACCCAATCGGATCCCTCCCCACGAACCGCCCCAACTCCGAATGATAATACCGCGCCCGGTAGTACATCAACTCGGTTTCGGGGTCGAATTCGCGACCCGTATACAACGTCGTATTATCGTAATCCGACTTCCCGTCGGCGTCGACCGAGAAATCGGGGTTCAACACCGTGACGGTTCCATACGGGGTGTAGAGATAGCGTTCTACGACGTCGCCGGTGGCGCCCACGAGAGCGGTGACGTTGTAGTTGGCGTCGTTGAGGTAATAGAGGCGGTTCGCCGTGATGATGTCCCCTTGGGCGTCGCATTCGTCGCGGAGGATGAGGGAGTCGACGTAGCGGGGGGACCAGATGTTTTGGGATTTGGGCTCCAGGGACTCGGCAGCCGGGGCCGCGCCGGAGACGTCTTCGCCTTGGCGGGTTTCTAGGACCTGGTTGTCGCGGTTGTGGAAGAAGTGGGTGAAGGTGTCGAGGGAGCCGTCGGAGTTTTCGTCGACGCCTTTGACGATGCGGCGGCCGGTTCCGTCATATTCGACGTCGAGCGAGTAGGAGGTGATTTGCTGCGTGTAGGCAAGCGAGTAGTCGAGGCTATCGAAATAGCGGAACGTTTGTTGCAGATTTGCGCACGGTGATTTAGATGAACCGGCCAGGGAAAAACGCTTCCCGTCGTCGCTACTCATTGGGTGTCCGCGGGGTTGGTGCGGTTGGTGTCGATATCGGGGCCAAACATTACCTGCTTCGCCGCCTCGTAGTCCTCCGCTTCAAGGGCAGAAATCAACTGAGTCCCCCTCTCGAGGTCCCAATCGAGGAGTTCGCTCTCGTCTCTCTGCCGCCACTTGTCGACACAAGCATGCTCATCGGCTAAGGACTGGAGAAGCTCTTCGATTTCGCCCGACAAATCGGTTCCTGGCGTACGATCTAAATCTACATCTACAGCGAACTCGAGTGTCTTGCTATCTTGAACTCCCCCAACGAGAAAACCATTCTTCTCTAGTCGCCAGAACAGCTCGTCGGCGAAAGCTGATTTCGCGTCGTCCGCGCAAGAAACGGTAAAAACAACTCGATAGAAATACGAGATACGTGACTGCATTCTCAGACCTCCACTGGCTATTGTTTCTCGCATGTTGACTATGCGGCCATCCGCATCTACATATCCAAGAGCTTATCGAGTATTTGCTTGGCAACGCCCCGACTGACGGGGTCAGCAATCGTGAACGTTTCCCCGCCTAGTTTAACCTTTATGTGGCTGCCCTTTCCTCCACATTTCACGACCTCTCCACCCATTTTCACCAGCTGCTTGACAACTCGTGTCTGCCCAATATTCATAAAACGCTTAATTACATCACCCTTGCTAACAACGCCTGTCTGTATACATACAGACAGTGCGGCAGGGCTTTTCAGGCACCCCATAAGAGTCGAATAGGTGCCTAACGGATCCCTCAGTGCGGTTGGTCGATTCGCCACGTACCGATACAGATTCACGTCACCTGCACGATACCCAATCGGATCCCGCGACACAAACCCCCCGATACTCGAATCATAATACCGGTTCCGGACCTGGTACAGCTCACTCTCCGCGTCGAAGAAGTATCCGCAATAGAGCGGACCGTCTTCGGTCGGGGTGGTGGGGTTGGACCAGTCGGTGTCGTAGGCGGTGGCGTCGCCGTAGGGGGTATAGGCGTAGCGGGTGACGACGTTTCCGGTGGCGGCGTCGATGACGGCGGTGACGTTGTGGTTGGCGTCGGTCGTGTAGTAGCGGGTGGTGTCGCCCGCGTCGAGGAGGTCGCCGTCGCCGTTGTCGTCGTGGAAGCGAACGATGGGCGAGTCGATGTACCGCGCCGACCAGACGTATTGGTTCGCCTCGGTCGTCACGCCCGAGCCGTCCACCCGGCGCTCTTCAAGGCACTGCCACGACGTGTTGTAGTAATAATGCGTATCCACCGAACCGGCGGTGACTTCCTTCTCGATCCGGCGGTTCAGCCCGTCATAGCTGTACTTGGCGATGAGCGCGCCAGCGGAGCCCGAATCGTCCGCGCGGACTTCGGTGAGGCGGTTCCAGGGGTCGTAGATGTAGTGGACGCGGGTGGTTTCGTCGCCCGGCTTGGGACCGGATTTCATGTTGCCGGCGGGGGCGGGGTTGAAGGATTTCGTGAGCAAGACCATTTCGTTCGGGCGAAGCGGTTGGGAGCGGGAATACGTGGTTGACGGGGACTTTCGCGAACACGCCGGGACACATTCTACCCCGGCTGCGGAAGCCGGGTCAAGTTGGAATCAGGAGAATCGGAATATAGACGATCTCGATCCGGCTCACGGTTCCTTAGAACTCGTATAGAATTAACTTCCCGAATTCCCGGGGCCGATCCCGAATTTCACTCCGCTACGCTGCGTGAAAATCAGGATCGGCCCCCCAACTAATACACGGACAAGTTCTTAGTGTCACTGTAACTCCCTTCCAGGCGGTGCCGACTTGGCGTTAAGGCCGAGGCTCCTGGCCTCGGCAAAATCGGCTTGCGCCTCGGTCGTTTGGCCCTTCCTCTCGTAAGCATGACCTCGCGCGTAATACGCGGACGCACGTTTCATGTTGTCGCCTGCGGGAGCAAGTCGAATCGCCTGGGAGTAGTCCGCGATCGCCTTGTCGCAGTCGCCCTGTACAAAGAAGGCGAAGCCTCGGTACATATATGGACGCGCGTGCTTCGGGTCGAGCTTGATTGCCTTGGTGTAATCGGGAATGGCCTTGTCGAACTCGTTCATTCTGTAATACAAATCCGCGCGGTGTAGGTATGGATAGCTGTCCGCACGTCTCGGATCGAGTTCGATGGCGCGAGTGTAGTCTCGAATCGCCTCCTCTTCGTTCCGAAGCCTTTCATAGGCTAGGGCACGGCTCACATAGGCATCCCTGCATTTCGGGTCCAGTTGTAGGGCGCGGGTTGCGTCAGCAACGGCGCCGGCGTAGTCGCCTTTGCCGCATCGGGCTTGGCTGCGAGCCCCGTATCCTCCGGCGTCTTGCGGAGCGAGGCGGATCGCCTCGTTCGCGTCCGCGATTGCGAGGTCAAAATCACCTCGCCCAAAATATGCCGCACTCCGATTGCAGTATGCGGACGCATACTGCCGGTCCAGGCGGATGGCCTCGTTCGCGTCTGCAATAGCCGCGTCGTAGTTCTTCGTCGCCGCATAGACGGCGCTGCGATTGAGATACGCCGTTTTGTCTTCAGGATCGAGACGGATCGCTTCCGAGAAGTCCTTTATCGCCGCGTCGCAGTCTCCTTGACCGACATTGGTCATTCCTCGACCAAAGTAACCACCGGGACACGTCGGGTCCATTTCAATTGCTTTGGTGAACACCCGTCGGGCACCATCATAGTCCTTCTTCTGGCATAACGCCTTCGCGGATGCAAGCATCCCGTCTGTCGTGCCCGCAATGGCGAGGCCGCTACAAGCAAGAAAGACCAAACAGGTTGCGATCCGTCGCATCACTCCATGCATGGGTAACCTCCATATCGTGCAAAAGGCGTATTCGGGTTTGGCTCCGCTACCTCGCGTGATGCCGTCTACTTCCTCCGAATAGGCCATTCAATCTGTATATGCCCCGGCAAGGGGTTTCGCTGGCCGGGCTGGACGTCTATTCCTATCGAACCCTGACCACCGAGAACTGGGAACGTAATAAGTCCCCCACCGCCCGGTAGATTTGGATGCCCGGGGTCACCAGGGTCTAACAACGGCAAGGACGCTTGAGACTCGCCAGACTCCTCCGGCGGGTCCGTATATCGAGGCCAGTAATTGTGGATAAGATCTTGAATAAGAGACTCGAACGGCGACAGGCATTTTCCAGGTGGGTACAGATTCAGCGACGGGGTTTCGAGCTGACCCACTCCGGGAAACTGGGGGGGCACGGTTATCGGTGGGAATGGTTGCTGCGGCGGGGGCCCTATGTTGACGGGCGGCAGTCGTTCCGGGGGCGGCAGGTAGATGGGCGACGGTTCTTCTATGGTTATTGGTGGCAGACGTTCCCAAGACGGCGGCCTTACCGCTGCCGTGGTGTCTGTGGGTCCCCAATAGTCGTATCGCCAGTTGGGAACAAGCCCCGCTGGATCGACCATCTGCACAGGGCGGTTTCCGACGTAGTTTAGCAAGCTAAGTCCGGCGTAATACCCAATCGGATCCCTCCCCACGAACCGCCCCAACTCCGAATGATAATACCGCGCCCGGTAGTACATCAACTCGGTTTCGGGGTCGAATTCGCGACCCGTATACAACGTCGTATTATCGTAATCCGACTTCCCGTCGGCGTCGACCGAGAAATCGGGGTTCAACACCGTGACGGTACCATACGGGGTGTAGAGGTAGCGTTCGACGACGGTGCCGGTGGCGGCGTCGAAGAGGGCGGTGACGTTGTAGTTGGCGTCGGCGAGGTAGTAGAGGCGGTTTGCGGGGATTAGGCCGCCCTGGGCGTCGTGGTCGTCGCGGAGGATGAGGGAGTCGACGTAGCGGGGGGACCAGATGAACTGGTGTTTGGGCTCCAGGGACTCGGCAGCCGGGGCCGCGCCGGAGACGTCGTCGCCTTGGCGGGTTTCTAGGACCTGGTTGTCGCGGTTGTGGAAGAAGTGGGTGAAGGTGTCGAGGGAGCCGTCGGAGTTTTCGTCGACGCCTTTGACGATGCGGCGGCCGGTTCCGTCATATTGATATTGGGCGATGAGGGTCGTGCCGCCCGAGTCGTAGACCTTGACGAGGTGGTTCCAGGCGTCGTAGACCAGATGGAAATGGTTGCCGGAGCCGTCGAGTTTCGGCACCCGGATCATATTCCCCGCCGCGTCGTGGGCCACGTCGTCGGAAGAGCCGTCGATCCCGGTAATCTCGTTCGCCTTATTCACCTCCCGCGTTTGCGACGTCCCGTCGTCGTCGAAGGTCCCCCAATTCCCCAGGCCGTCGAGGTCCCAGGATTGGTCGAAGGCGTCGGCGCGGGCGGTGTCGGTCAGGCGGTAGAGGGCGTCGTAAGTATAATCCT
>CAZFQG010000280.1:0-5828 GCA_964520785.1 uncultured Planctomycetaceae bacterium
ACGGGACATCGGCGGGCATCATTTGATTCCGGTTGAGTTGTGGGAGATATTCGATCCGTCCGTCTACTCAATCTTTGATGCTGCAAACGCCAGGGTGTACGCTCCGGAAGGTGCGGAACACAATTATAAAGGGCACGGGAGGGCGACCGGTTACACCGCCTATGTCGACCAAGAGTTGTCTTCGCTTCTTGACACGTATCGCAAGGAGAAGAACATTACGGGAAAGCTCTCCGTCAAGCAGCAGCGAGAGTTCGGGGAAAAAGCCGTGAAGCACATCAAGTCCATGCCAAAGAGTTCGTATATTGGCGGCTTCAACGATGCGGTGAAGACTGGTGGCAAGGCAAAGGTTACGGAATGGCTGAAGGACAAAGGATGCGCCATGGCCAAGCCGGTCGTCGGAAGACTGGCGAAGGCCTTGGGCGGCAGTTCCAACTGTGTTTCCAATCTACGGATGGCTGCCGACTGTTATCACCAAGCCCACAACTATGGAATGAACCTACAGGGAATATACTATTTCGAGGACGAAGGAGGGCAGTACTACTACGAGGAGACAAGTGTCTTTGGAATACCCACGGACTTCAAGAAGGTATATGTTAGCGGACCCAAAGATGGACAGTCGGAGAGCGCTTCATACATCTGGGGTACTCTCAAGGCGATATTTAGGGCAGTCGCAGATCCCCCAAGGGTCAGCCCGCGTGATTACAACAAGTTGCTCGGAACATGAGTATCTCCTGCAAAATCAAAACATCTTGCCTCCTATTTCAGTTAGTATCCTTTTTGCTGGCGCTCGTCGGCTGCGAAGGAGAGACATGCATGAGTAAACCTCGATTTTCTTGCGTTCTAATAGATGAGCACGCACGCGACCGATATTTGGAGAAAGGGCACAACACGCCCGACGAAACAACACCTCAATACGCAAGTGAATGGCATTCAGTGTTTTCTGCCGTGCAACGGGGGCTTGAACGCCGGTGGCGAAAGGGATTCACCGCCGATGCCCATTTCTTCATGGAAGCAGAACCGCTCCCAACCCGCTTCATTCTCATCGAAATCTCAGAAGAGTCAATACTGTGTCCGGAACTCCTGACGATCGTACAAGATACAATCAGGACATTGAACGTGGATTACGCGGTCTGCATGCGTACCGATTACACTTTCATGAAAACCGAAGAAGGCGAACCGTACCCGCTCTTCGACATTTTCGTCGAGAAGACGCGAATCCTCATCTATACGGAAGATAGCAGACTATTGAAACTGCTGAACGTAGCACCTGTGGATTGAGACGCGAATACGACGCCGAAGGCAACCGGACGGTAACGTATCACTGGAAAGACGCGTATCCCTGGAACGGCGAGGTCGACGCGGAGGACACGTTCACCAACCGCGTCGAATGCACCTGGCCCTCCGCCACCGGCTGACCTGCGTTACGTTCAAGAACCCGAACGTCGAAACGGGGACGCAGCTAGTTTCTCAACGTCGAGACGCCCGACCGCGTCGAATACACCTGGGACGCCCGCAACCGGCTGAACGAGGACGGCGAAATCACCAACCGCTACCTTTGGGGGCCGGCGGTGGATCAGATTTTGGCGGATGAACAGGTGGAATGGAACACCGGTAACCAGGAATACGACGTCGACGACATTCTCTGGCCCCTCGCCGACCACCAGGGCACCGTACGCGACCTGGCTGCGGTCAACGGCTCCGGCGACACCGAAATCGTCAACACCCGCACGTATGACACTTACGGCCTTGTCATCCACGAAACCGACACCGGGGTGGACCACCTCACCGGCTTCACCGGCCGCCCGACCCAAACCGACGCCGGTCTTGTCAACTGCCTCAATCGCTGGTATGATCCGGTAATCGCCAGTTGGACGACCCAAGACCCCATCACATTCCAAGGAGGTGACGCCAACCTATACCGCTACTGCGGAAATGACCCGGTGAATTCGGTGGATCCGAGCGGGTTGGATCCATGGCTTTGGCCGTGGGAGGAGGGAGCCAGTTGGAATCCGGCTGACACGTATCGCCTTTGGGCTTACCATTCTTTCATAGAGCATCGTCGTGGCCTTTACACAGGGGATACCGACGAGACCCCCAACACAGACGCCGCAATGGAGGGGGCTGGCAAATCGTATAACGCGAATAAAGGGAAGGCCCACGACGCATTGCAGAAGCTGGACATGGTCGACCCGACGGGACTCTCCGGGTCTGTCGACAAGACTTTGACCGGCCTTGAGGAAGGTAAATCAGCCCAGGAGATCGGGGGCGACATCGCAGCGCAGTACGGTAAGGAGTACCTGCAGAAGAAGGCGATGGGGTTCCTGAAGGATAAGGTTAGCACCAAGTCCGGTTTTGCGAAGAAAAAGCCGAAACAAGGGGCGACTGGAAAGGCGGGAGCGACCGATGTTCCCAGTTGGGTTAAAGGGCAAGCACCAAATGTGGGCGAGTCCGGTAAGGGTTTTGCTGAGCGCATGATGGATGCCAAGTACGGTCCGGGGAATTGGAGTGGCAAAGGGCCGAAATCGGAGTTTAACAAGATCAAGAAATGGGCGGATCGCCATTTTGAATAGGAGCAAAGGTCGCAATGGACAACACAAGTGAGCAGCATTCGCTCTACCTTGTTGGTTTCCGAATTGACGCGGACAGAGTCGAACCACAGGTTTTCACCGTGTACATCGAGGGCGAGCGACCTATCTTTCGGGATGGTCAACCGATTCTCTTCACTCAACCCACCTTGGCTCCAGCAGCGTTGGCTATCAGCAATTGCGGAGCATCTGCCTACGGCGCCGCTCCAACTGAGCTTAATTGCGTGTTCGACCTACCTTCGGCCATTTACGTTCTGGCGGAAGAGAATGAGGCACCGGACGGCGAGACGCTCGACTGCATCAATATTCTCCTCGATTTCGCCAATCACATGGACGAGACCATTCCCGTTGAATACCGTTCGTGCTTGGAGTCGCTGGCCGATCACTTGACATTCAACAAGGAGTTCGCTCATTTCCTCATTGAGAGGGGCATTGACCGAAGGCTGATCATGGATGCTGTCTACTGGGTGGTCGGAGCCATATGCTGCAATGTGAAATTCGTAGACGCGCACAATCGGCGCGAGTCAATTGAAGAACCGAAAACGTAGCGATTTGGTTGAAGGCGTCGGAAGGGAGGGACGCGACCGGGTCACGCGAGCTGATTACTCTCCCTTGGGTTCGCACAGATACGGATGTGCTCGAATGGAATTCCAGATACCATACATAACTCTTTCAGGGAAGGGACACCATATATAATTACTGACCCCCACCCCCGTCGCCCGGTCCGCGTACACCTACTCCGGCGCCAATCTCACCGGCCTGCTGCACGCCGACCCGTCGGAGACCGTTCTTCGCGAATATGACTGGACGGTCGCCGACGGCCGGATTACCGGAGAGACTACCGACGAAGAAACGCGGAGCTACACGTATGACGCCGACGGGCAACTGGCCTCCGCCGTCCAGGAGGCGACGGACACCACCTACTATCGCTCGCAAACCTTCACGTACGACAACACGTTGGATGGGATCGGGACGGGCAATAGGACGACGGTCTTCGCAACCGGCTGGGGTCTCGATAGCTCCGCGTTCGGTACCGACAATTACACCGTCGATGCCTTCAACCGTGTGACCTTCGACGGAACGTATCACTACCAATACGACCCCGAAGGGAACCGCACGGCGAAATTCGTTGACGGCACCCCGGCGAATGGGACGCTTGATAGCGGCGACACCAACTGGACCAAATACACCTGGGACCACCGAAACCGGCTGATCCGAGTCGAATCCGGCGCGACCTTCGGCACGACCGACGTCACCGTCACCTTCGGCTACGACTGGCTCAACCGGTGGATCTCGACGGACGTTGACTACGCCGTCGGCACGGACACCGCCGAGTACTTCATCTACGGTGGGGCGACCCTGCCGGACGCGGTCGCCCCGTGGGATAGGGCCGCTACCGACCTACGCGACGTCGGCCAAATCACCCTCCGCCTCGAAGGCAACCGCGATTTCACCGCCGGCAAGGAAACCGCTGACATCGCCAACCGCTACCTCTGGGGGGCGGCGGTGGACCAGGTTCTTGCCGACGAGCAGATCGACTGGAACGCCGGGGCCGAGGATTACGACGTCAACCAAATCCTCTGGCCGCTGGGCGATCATCTCGGGACAGTCCGCGACCTCGCTACCGTCAACGCGACCACCACCGCCACCGAAGTCGTAAACACCCGCACCTACGACGCTTGCGGCTTTCTCATCAACGAGACCGACACCGGAGTCCACCACCTCTTCGGTTTTACAGGTCGCCCGAGCCAAACCGACACGGGGCTTCAAAACAACCTCGGCAGATGGTATGATCCAGAGATTGCGATTTGGATAACCGAAGACCCCATCAGCTTCAGAGGAGGTGATGCAAACCTATACCGCTACTGTGGCAACGACCCGGTGAATTCGACGGATCCGAGCGGGCTCTACGACGGATACTGGACAGAGGTGGGTCGAACGGCGAAGGGCTATTTCTGGAATGGTCCCTGCGCAATCGTCTCGGGTGTTTGGGGCACGGTGCGGCACCCGATCGACACCGCATCAGGAATTGCGACGGCGGTTCGACACCCGATTCAAACGGGCACCGCGATCAAGGACGAGATTGTGAAGAAGGCTCAGACGAGCGAGGGGCAGGGAGAGATTGGGTTCGACCTTGCAATCACGTTGACGCCCGCGGGATTGGCGACAAAAGCGAAGTTGGCCAAGACCGCCAAGGCCGCACGCGCCGCGGAGGCCACCAGAGTCGCGAATGCCACGGAAGCCGCCAAGCTCGCGAAACGAGCGAAATTCTGGCGTGAGGTCAAGTTCAAGGGCAAAAAGGTATTTCAACGTGATGATCTGATAGATCCGAAGTTGGTTGATGCGCGTGGAAGAACAAATCTACAACGTATGGAGAAAGGCCTTGCTCCAATTGGTCCCGATGGTAAGTCTATGAATCTGCATCATTCCCTGCAAACTAACGATAGCGCTCTTGTTGAGATGACTCAGACCTTTCAGAAGCAGAACACCAAAGTAATCCACATTAACCCACACACTGTTCCTTCAGGAATTGACAGAAAAGCGTTTGATCTATTCAGGAAAGAGTATTGGATGGAGAGAGCTAATGACTTCAGGAAATTGGATTAGGTGAGATTATGAGCATGAGAGATTATATGTCTGCGGTGGACTTGATTAAGAGCAGTGGTGATGGGGATTTCGAGGGTAAAAAGACTGATTTACTCATTAAGAAAGCTGAAAAGGCCTTGAATGTGGAGTTCCCACCGACCTACAAACGGTTTTTGAAGGACTTTGGCTGTGGGGATATACGTGGGGAGGAATTCTACGGTTTGATCAACGGTGAATTTGACGACTCTACTCTGCCAAATGGTATCTGGTTGACTTTGAGGGAAAGAGACGAGATGGGGCTCCCTAATGAATATGTCATCATTTATGCAACTGGCGACGGAAATTACTGTGCCTTGGATACGGCCAACATAGACGATGCCGGAGAGTGCCCTGTCGTCTCTTTGTCAGCAAATGGAGCAAGAGTCGAAGTTGTCGCGGAGGATTTCGGGAAGTTCTTTTATGATACTATTACTGCAGTTCTTTAGAGTCTCGGACGTCGAAACGGGGACGCAGCTAGTGCTTTGTCAGACTTAAATCTTGGGGTTGGCATTTTGGACGTCGAAACGGGGACGCAGCTAGTTTCTGGACGTCGAAACGTCCAACCGCATCGAGTACACCTGGGACAACCGCAACCGGCTCACCGCCGTCACCTTCAAC
>CAZFQG010000281.1:0-5822 GCA_964520785.1 uncultured Planctomycetaceae bacterium
CGAATGATACCAAACCGCCTGGGACGAGTCTTGCACGGTTGCCGAAAGGACACGAATGAACCACGTAGCAGCTTCATTCCGCGTCACCGCCAGATATGCCGCGCGATTAGTCCCCCCGTTGAGAAAGTATGCTCCGTCCTCAGTGCTCGACAAATCCTGTGCACCGGTGGGTTGACCGTTATATAGCCAGTTCGCAAACCGAGCGGCGTCGCCCCAGTTGACGTAATTCACCGGACGGTTTGCCCATTCGGGGCCACAGTGTAAGTGTGCTTTCCCGAACAGGTAGCGCGCTCATTCCTGCAGCCCCGAGGGTCTTCCTACATTTGGGGAGCATGCAAGCTGTAGGTATCTTCGGCCGCCGCCACGGCGTTGAGGAACTCGCAGTACTGCCCGGCGGTCACCTCGTATTTGCCGATGCGATACTCATAATCGACCGCGGCGTACCCGCCGTAACGCGTGTCACCCGCGTTCCCTGGGTTCCCCACCGGAACCATTTCCAGACTTGCCAGTCCTGTCCAGCTACCGCCCGGGTTTCGTGTGCCGCCCATGTTGAACACGTCGGCCTGGACCGAACCGGCGATGAGCAATGCCCCAAGCTCCGCACCGCACGCCAAGCACCGTCCACACCCGCCCCTCCGCCGCCAGACGTAGCCGATCAAGCCGATTCCACCCCAAATAAGAACGCTACCGGGCTCGGGAATCGCTCCTACGGATATGCTTGCCACGCGGAACCCGATGCTGTTTGCCTTATTCGTCGGGTAGCTGTTGAAGCTGCGGTAGGACGCCTCCAAGTAGCTGGAGGGGTTGTGATAACGGCCGCCCCGCAAACCACGCGACGAACCAGCGTCATAGTGCGGATCGTTGTAGGGACTCTCTATCCACTCCCAACTGTTGCCCATCATGTCGTAGGTGCCATTCAGTTCTTCGCTCCCACTCCCAACATCCCACGACCCACGAGGATCATTTGCGTCTCCGTCAGCGTAGTAGTTCCACCCGGTACCGGAGATACCGTCGCCCTGATGCAGCGTGTCACCGGGCTTCGTTGCGTATTCCTGGATCGTCGCGCCGTTCCAATACGCCGCCTTGAACCATTCATCCTCGTCCGGCAGGAAATAGAAGGCGTCCTTGTGGCGGTAGAGGTTCGTCCCACCCCAGGCGTCGGCGGATGCCCACGTTTGGAAGTTCCCAGCTTGGTCGAAGTTATACGCCGCCTGGTGGTTCGTCGAGGTGTTCAACCAGTTGACGAACTGCGCCGCCTGGTACCAGCTTACCTCGCCCGCCGGCATGTTGGCGCCCGTCCAGTACGGATTGCCGGCCTGGAACCTGCTCCGCTGCTCCTGCGTGATCTCATGCACGCCCATCCGGTAGTCGTATTCGACGATCCCGAAACCGTGGAGACCGCCCGCGGTCGTCTGGGCCGGGGTGGGGTTGGTGGCGCCGGAGATGGTCACGAAATCAATCGTGAATTCGTTGGCTCCGCTGCCGAACGTATCGGCAAATGCAGAAGACGCGGAGATTGATGCCATTGCCGCCGATAGGACAACGACGAGGCGAAGCGAGTATTCAAGAGTCATAGGGTGTTTCTCCTTTCGAGAGCATTGGGTTCCCGCCAAACAGAGCGAATTCGCCCGGAATTGGCCAATGTGTTAAGGATTGTCAGCCTCGATTGAACCGCGCCGCCTCCGCCCCCGTCAACATCAATGCGACGAATTCTCAGCCGATTACTGAGAATCCCCCCGACTTAGCGGGTTAGGCCAGACTGCCCAGAATGGCCGATGGGGAAGCGCGATTAAGATATCGGGACCCCGTCGGCAACGCCGTGAGGTCTACGTTTCGCGGTCGTTGGCGGTCATCCTTTGGCGTCGGTATCCCCCTCGCTTACCTGCTGGTGGAAGTACTGGCCGTGCGACTTCCTTGGCAAGTCAAAGGGCACCTGCCTCTCCGAAGTAGAAGATGCGCGCCCGCGAAGCACGCTGCCGCCTTTCTTCACGTGAGGTACCGAAAGCACTCCAATCCCAGGCTGCCGGCGATCCGTGTCCGTTCCACCGCCGCCGGCGTCTTCTTCGTAAACAATACCAGCGGTGGAAGCCAACCTTCGACCGCGTGGCGGGCGCGATAATCGGCGACTTCCCCGGCGCGGTTCTGCGGTCGTCCCTCCTTATCGACGTAACCGAACCGGTGCCGATGAACGCAGCAATACCCGTCCACCATCAGAATTCCGGCGGGAAACCCGTCATCCGGAAGCGCCAACCTTCGAAGATCTTCTGGTACACAGAACGTCAGAGTACCGTCGTGCCACACGGTCGATTCGTACTCCTGCGGCGTCTCCCAATCCGAACCGCCAAAGTAGAAATGGCGGAGCGAGTGATTCGTGTTCTTGGAAGACACTACCGTGACCCATCGTCCCCCACAGTCACGTAGGCCCAGCTTTTTCAGGCGGTAGGCAAGTCCCTGCAGAGAGGATCGGCCGGTCACGAAGAGCCCGACATTGTCACGTCCCAAGGCGACTGCCGCCTCTCCATTCAGGGCAAATCGCCTCAGAGGTCTCCCTTCGACGGTCGTCAATTGACCGCCGAGATACTCTGACTGATAGAGCCGCTGAACATCGGATAGTGAATGAACGTTGAAAGGACCTCTCCTTGAACATGGGAAGTGGGAATGCCGAATCGTATCACCTGGACACTGCATCATTGGACAGTGCATTTGCTGTGGGGCATACATGATGAGCCTCCCTTCGAGTTTTCCGTTGGAAATACGCCGTCTCTGTCGGTCCGGGAATGCGTCAGTCCTCATGACGCTCCGAACTTCGCCCCGCATTCGAAGCAGAATTTTCCGACGGGGACCGAAGAGCGGCATTCCGGACAGCATACCCGTTCGTCTTCCTCCCGGTTCCCCGTTTCTTCGGCGTCTTCCTGCATGATCGGGGATTCTTCGATCAAAGCCCGCTCGATCAGTCCGAGCACGTACAACGTGTCGGCTTTGCTCGACTTTCTGTCCACATCTCGGTTTTGCACGCACCGCAAGCATCCCGCGTCGTCAGCGCACGTACAGGAGCGGATTCGCTCGATACCCTTGTGGACGAGCTCCCTGATTCTCTCACTCGCATGCGTGGTCAGGTCGGCACCACCGTAGGCCGTATCATGAAGATAGATGACGGCACCACTCTCTTGAATCTCCGATTCAACCGCGTAATCCCGGCGGTCACAAGGACCCGAAACCACCGGAAACAGGTCTCCAAGCACGCGCGAGGCCGACTCGATTGCCGATTTTGCCGCGCATTCCCCTCCGAGTTCCGAGACGATGTGGGGCCACAACGGCTTCTCGACTTTCAGCAACGTCCCCACCGTCGGCAATCGCACCGGACGCATTCCGCTCGAACCGGGCTGTGTATGCCTGATCTCACCGGCGGCGTTCCTCTCTACGATGGAGCAGAGGAATTCGCGAATGTCGAGATCGGCCTCGGCAACCACGACGCTTCCAAAGCGTTTTCGTCTGGCAAGACGACGCACCTTGACCGTCTTGCGAACCGTTACCCGGGTTTCGTTGTGGGAGTGTTCTTCCACCAGCTTGACAACTCTCTCCCGGCGGAGAATGCTCCGAACGCGATAGGCCACCCCGTTGTGCCGGTAAATGGCATTGGACGGAGCCTCGCGCAGCAGATGCACCTCATCGATATGGCCGATGTTCTCGCCATCGAGTTCCAGCGTGAAGTTCTCACTTCCCATGCAGCGGATGTTCAGCAACGGGTGGGGATCGGAGCTGTAGAAAAGGTGGTCGTCCAGCTCCCCGTTGGCTCGCGCGGCGCCTATACGCTCGAAAGGACTTCCCAGGGCTTCCATGGCGAGCCCCTCTTCTCCTCCACCAGCCTCGACAATGGCGCACGCGTAATGGTGCTTCACGACGTGGCCGTTGTCCAGAGGCAGCGCGAGGGATTCATTCTCGCGTCGAAACAGCTCTTCCGGGTGATCCGCATAGTAGGAATCGATGGGAGAGTCCGCCGGGACGACAATCACGGCGCCCGTTTTCCGTCCACGACCGACACGACCTGCACGCTGCCAGAAACTCATCATGTTCTGGGGTAGTCCGACGCAAACCACGGCGTCGAGCGATCCGATGTCGATCCCCAACTCGAGGGCGTTTGTCGCGAAGACCAAACGCACGGATCGGTCCCGGAGGCCCTGTTCGATCTTTTCTCGTTCCCCGGAAGAAATTCCGGAACGGTAGACGCGAATATAGTCCCGAGTCGATTCCTTCCCTCGGCAGGTCCTGTCGAACATGCGCTCGGCCACGACGCGGCTGGGGCAGAAGACAAGAACGCTCAGGCCTCTCTCGGCCAGCGCCAAGCCGATCTCGCGGCCCGTGTCGTAATGATGTCGATCCTTTCGACCGACAATCCAGTACTTCTTCGGACCTCGACGACTACCGTCGCCCTCCTGACCGACTTCGCCAAAGGGAAGCCCGAGCATCTTTTCGAGGTGCTCGTTCGCGCCGTGCGCCGTCGCGGAAGCGGCGATGAACCGAGGATCTGCACCGTGGAGTTGGCAGACCTGCCGGAGCCGTCGCAGGACATAGGCCACGTTCGCTCCAAAAATGCCGCGATACTCGTGGCATTCGTCCACGATCACGTACCGGAGGTTCTTGAAGAACTGTCCCCAGTTCTCCGCGTGGTACTGGAGAATGCCGAGGTGGAGCATATCGGGATTCGTGGCGAGAATTCGCGCCGATTGCCGTATCGCCTGGCGATCCTCGGTGGGCACGCTACTGTCGTACCGAGAGATCAGTCGGGGTTGGCTTTCCAGCCTGCGCGCAAGGGTGGGAACACGTTGGACGATGCTCTCAAGGGACAAGAGCTGGTCCGCCGTCAGCGCCTTCTGGGGGTAGAGAAAAAGCCCCGTCGCGTCGGGATCTTCCAGCATGGCCTGGAGAACAGGCAGCTTGAAAATCAGCGACTTTCCCGAGGAGGTACTCGTCGAGACGACGAGATTTTCGCCAGAGAGAATCCGCCGGATCGCTTCCGCCTGGTGAGCGAACAGTCCATCCGGGAAGTTCCCCTCGAGGTAATCCCCCAACTCGCCGTGGAGAATTCCTGACGGAAGGGGCGCGAACCGTCCGGGAAGACCCGGTTCCGCCGGGGCATCAAAATGGTATACGATGTCCTCAAAGGAGGCCAGCGCTTCGCGGGCGGTGGAGATGACGTCGTGGGAGCGCGTATCTACGTCGGAACGGAAGGAAATGGTGGTGGCGGTCATGAGGATCTCCTTGTCAACGGGGGGGCTACTGAAGTGAACCCGTCTGAAAGGCTCAGAGCGGTCTTCACCCAGGATACGGAGCCGAAATGGCCCTCCTGACAAAAAAGATCAAGAAATTCTTGGGAGGACGAGTTCCCTGCGCAACGCCCCGTGGCGACGCCGCGTCAGTACGGGCAGCGATCGATAGGATTCGATGGTTCGCTTGAAAGCTCGAACCACCGTTGCCGGAGTTCGGGATGGTCTGGTTCGCCGACGCGGGAGTGACGGATCCCGCAGGAATCCAAGACCGCGGCGGTCCGCCATGCAAGCAGGGCTAATATACCGCTTTGGCGGGCGGCGATGAGAGACTCCAGGCTCTGGGCCAACGGGACGGCGGCCCTGTGGATCACCCCCGGATTCAAGACGTTGGCGCGGAGGATCGCCTCGTAGGGCAAAAAGTGCGGATACCCGTCTGACCCTTCGAAGAGCAAATCCGCCTGGGCTAGAAAGGGTTCCACGAGAGAATCGGGCAAGCCGCCGTTCCAGAAGACCCGGTAGTGCAGCCAGGCCACCAGGTCGAAAGCGTCGAACGAG
>CAZFQG010000282.1:0-5786 GCA_964520785.1 uncultured Planctomycetaceae bacterium
TATAGGGCAAGTTTCCGCGTCATTTCATCCCGGTCCGTAAGCTCCTTGACGGCCATGTCGTAGTGCTGGATCGCAAGCCGGGTCTGGCCTATCTTCTCGAAGCATTGCCCTAGGTTGAGAAGAGCACGAGCTTTGTAACGCACATCGTTTTGAGCGGTCTGGAACTGTTGGATCGCTTCGCTGAACTGCCGTAATTGCTGATATCTAACCCCAAGGTGGTACTTGTACTCCAGATTATGGGGGTATCGCTGACAACGATTCTCGTACATTTCACGCTCCTTTTCAAAGAGCATTTTGCGCAACGAAGCGAAACTTCGCTTGTTCTCATCGGTCGGGGCGTCGCGGAAGTCACGATCCGCTTGAGAGAGCTTACTCCGCAAGAGGCGCAACTGGGCATCCTCATACTTCTCGCGGATGTCCAGGTCACCGTTCGAGGCGTCGTACGCCTCGCGCATAACTTCCTGGGCGGACTCGTAGTCTTCGTTCCGGAAGTGTTCCTCGGCCAATTGGAGATAAAGGCCGACATTCGACGGGTCCCTGGAAATCTCTTTCCGTAAACGTTCCACCGGACTCAACGCCCGGTCACCTGAGGCAACCTTTGCGCCGGGTCGGGCCGCGGCCCGACCGCCCTCTTTCTCCACCTTGACATCGCGCGAGGATTTCGCCCCATCGTACCCACCATGATCGATCGTCTTCTCTACCGCCAACTCGGCCAGTTCATGCACCGCTTCCTTATCATCCGGAACCGCATGCTTCACCCGGGCCCAACAGGCGATCGCCTGGTCGAACTGACCCCTGGCCCGCAACGCTCGGCCGCACTGACGGTTTACCTCGGCGTCTTTCGGGTTGACCTCCAATGCCAATCGCAGGTAGATCAGGGGAATCTCCTCGAATCCCATTTCGTCCGCCGCCTGGGCCATGGCCAACAGGGTCTGCAGGTCCCAAGGATTTACCTTTAGGATTTCTAGCCCTGTCTTGACGACCGCCATCCAATTCTTCTGCATCCGCGCCTTCTTCAGTATCGCCTTGGATCGCGCGGTCTTGAAACCCGCCAGTTTGCTTCCCTTCTTGTTGTCGTTATACTTCTTATGAAGGTTTCCGAGAAAAGTCTGAAGATAGATCGAATTCCCCAGGTCCCCCAATACACAGGTCATCAAGAGAGTAGTCGCGTAGTCATAACTTCCCTTCGCCGAGTTCTTGCTGGCTACCTCGAAGCACTCCTGGAGGCGCTTGCGATGGTGGGGTGAGAGCGTTTGACGCGCGGGGATGGATTGTTCGTTGGAATTCGTACTCATTGTGTTTTCTTCACCTGCCGGGAACCGATTCGCGAGAATCCTTAATTCCATTGTAACAAGCCCGCGGTCAACTACAATGTCCCCCCACGAAGCGTCAAGGCGCACCGATTCAACCGCGATCGCTCCCCTCCGAGGCGTGAGCGTCTTGGTCGCACGTCCGCGAGAACAACAGGGGGAAATGGCCGGGATTCTGGAGGCGGCCGGGGCCGCAGTCGTCCCGTTCGCGGCGATTCAGATCGGTCCGCCGCCGAGCTGGGATCCCGTCGACGAAGTACTCGACCGGATCGAACGGTTCCGATGGATCGTATTCTCCAGCGCAAACGGGGTCCGCTACCTGTTGGAGAGGATGAGGGAGCGCGATCAAGACCCCGCCGCCACGTTGCGAAATACCCAAATCGCCGTTGTCGGGCCCGGAACCGCAGAATCCCTCGCTTCCTACGGTCTTCATGCCGATTTAATTCCGCCAGAGTTCCGTGCGGAGTCGCTGGCCGATGCGATTCTCCCCCTCCTGTCGGAGGCGACCCCCGTCTTACTCGCCCAGGCCAACCGAGGACGGGAAATCGTGCTAAAACGGCTGGCCTGGGCGGGAATACCAGTCGAGCGGGTTATCGCCTATACAAGTAGCGATACGCAGCGCGATACGTCACCGGAGGTGCTCCGCGTTGAAAACCTGTTAATATCGGGAAGAATCGATTGGGTTGCCGTGACGAGTTCCGCAATTGCGCGCTCCTTGGCCCGCATCTTTCCGGGGACTTTAGGGTATGCGAAAATCGCGGCTATCAGTCCTATCACGGCACAAACTCTTCAATCGTTGGGGATTGTGCCGGATGTCATAGCCGAGGAGTACACCATTTCGGGGATAATCACGGCCATCGCAAATCAGGTTTCATGATCAGAACCGCGTTCGGAGCCG
The DNA here is from genome assembly GCA_964520785.1 of uncultured Planctomycetaceae bacterium. GTDB lineage: Bacteria > Planctomycetota > Planctomycetia > Pirellulales > Thermoguttaceae > CAZFQG01. The sequence goes on from CAZFQG010000282.1 coordinate 2,209, forward strand.
AGTGAAGAGCCCTAAAAAACATTTGTCCATAAAATAGCGTTATTTTTTATTTTAATCCGCCCGATTCCGGCCGTCTGTTTCTTCACCGGACGTCTTGGAGCGTGTTCCAACTCAAGTACCCCAAAAGCAGGGCGCAGATCAAGAACGCGATATCCATCAGCGTGTGCGCGCCGGAAAAAGGGATTCCCACCGCGAGATCGAGGCCGAAAACCAGGACAAGGATAACCGCGACCACCACGCCGAAAACGGACAACGCTTTACTCATGAATGCGAAACCCAAAACTGCAAGACCCAACCGGTGAAGTAAACGAACGTTGTCGATAAAAAAATGGTGACTCGACCACCATCACTCTCCCGGCGCGAATGGACGCCCATTGCCGGAAACCACGTATACTACGTGAAACACAATATCTGACTGCTTCTACTATAACTTGTAACTACACGAGATGCTAGAGACACGGAACCCCAATTGGAGTGAGTTTCAGAGCGAAATGCCCATTCGCGAGAGATGGGCCTATTTTGACCACGCCGCAGTATCCCCCCTTCCGAGGGCTAGTACCGACGCGATCGCGAATTGGGCGAGGGACGCAACGTCGAACGGGGATGTCTCGTGGCCGGATTGGAACACTCAGGTGGAGCGGACCCGAGCCGAGGCCGCGGCCATGCTCCAAACCGATCCGGCGAACGTGGCATTGCTGCGTAATACAACGCACGGCATTAACTGTGTCGCGGAAGGCTTCCCCTGGAAGAGGGGCGACAACGTCGTGATACTGGCGGACGAATTCCCCACAAATCAGTACCCGTGGCTCCTACTCGCGGCGCGGGGGGTGGAAACCCGCCGGGTTGAGGTGGAAGGGGCGAGGGTGGATTTGAAACGGGTTGCCGAAGCGTGCGACTCGCGAACTCGAATCGTCAGCCTCAGTTGGGTCGGTTTCTCCAATGGATGGCGAATCGATCCCGGCGAGGTGGCAGAGCTGGCACACACCCAAGGGGCCCTGTTTCACTTGGACGCGATTCAGGCGTTGGGCGTGTTCCCTCTTGACGTTCGATCATGCATCTTGATACCCTATTCAACAATCCACGGACTTGATTTCGCCGTCGATAAGTTGCCGGAACCGATCTAAAGTCCCTGGATTATCAGGGAAGAGGTAGCAACCGGCGCGGGCGTCTTTCTTCACTTTGATCGTTCCGTTGCGGATTCGGTCGTGAATCCAATTACGCGAGATCCCCAGCTTTTCGGCCAACTGCGGGACCGTCAGAAAGCCGGGAACCCGGCGAGGATGCGATTGGTGGGCGACTCTCAGAATACGATGCGACAAACGGATATTGCGTACGGTACTCGGCAATACCACGGCGTCTTGCGGCGAACGATGGCCGAGTTCCGTCAATCGCTCGGCGATCGCGGCGTCCGTGAGACCTTCGCGGGCCATTGACACGATCAGAGCCTCCATCTCTTTCGCGTCGGCAGGAGGGAGAAACTGCCTACCGTGACGCGTACCGCGGCGCTCGTCGTTGCGCCGCCGTGCCATACCACGCGAACGTGAACGCGATCCGGCGCCAGACGATGCAGGACAACCTTTTCGATCAGGCTCCTCAACAAGGCCTTCTTCTGAGAGGTGCGCAATAACTTGTCCCGGTCGTTCCACAACTCCGGCAATCGTGGACCGACGTTTTTTAACGCGGCAAGCAACTCCGCGGGGATCGCGTATGTCGGCGCATGTTGTTGATCCTGCTCGAGCGACTGCTCGGCCGACCGCAATTCCCGAAGGGTTCCTTCCCATCGCCGTTCCAACTCATCGGTCACCAACCGATTCTCGGGATCGGAGTGCATGAACTGACGTTCGGCAAGTTGCGATTGATAACGCAGACGATCGACTTCCCGGCGACGCGCGGCAAGCACCCGATCCCGTTCTCGATCCGCGCGGCCGAGCACTTCGGCCGCCGCGTCGATCCGGGCAACCGATAATGCCTCGAAGAACCACGCAACCACCTGGTTGTCGACGGCGTCGCCAGGCAGTCGCTGGCAGATGGGCGTACCGCGTTGTTGCCGCAGGGCGTTGCAGAGATACTGCGTGCCGCCTTTGTATTGCACGCACATCTTGTGCCCGCACTCGCCGCAGAAAGCAATGCCGTGCAACAAGGCCTTACCCTCGCGCGGTATTCCGCGGGTTCGATTCCGATCGTACTCGGCGTAGTTTTCTCGTAACATGTTCTGGATTTTCTCATAAATCTCCCACGAGATATAGGCCGGGTATTTGTCGCGGACCAGAAACCGCCACTGGGCGACGGGTAGGTGCGTTTGCTGTTTTTTCCACGTATTTTCCGAGGTTTTCCAGCGTGTACGGCCGTAGGCGAACGCGCCGGCGTAAGCCGGATTCTTCACCGTCGAACCCAAGTTGGCCACCGTCGGTTGCTTCCAGTGGATGGTTCCCCGCCCGTCGCGTCGCGGGATCTTCAGGTTGTTGGAAACAAACCATCGCACGCTTTGCGCGAGCGATTTTTTCTGGAGGACGATGTCGAAGATCAAGTCGATCCGTTCGCGTACTTCACGATCCGGGTGCTTCACGACTTGTTCCGATTCGAGTCGAACCAAACCGGTCGGTAAGGTCAAGGCCAACTCGCCCCGTTCCGCTTTGCCGAGGAGACCGGCAGTCAGGCGGGCGCGGATGGTGTAGAGTTCCAACTCCGAAATTTGGCCTTTTAACCCCAGCAATAACCGCCCGTTGATCGAGGTCGGATCGTAAACCCCGTCCCGGTCGGCGATCAGGCAATCGGTACGCCCGCAGAGATCCAGCAATTGATACCAGTGCGCGCAGTTGCGAGCCAGCCGGGTGGCGTCGTAGGCGATGACGATCCCGATTTCCCCCAGAGCGACCCTTGCGACAAGCTCTTGGAACCCGACGCGTCCTTCGGTGGTGGCGGCGGTGTGGCCGAGATCCACGTCGATTACCAGAATGTCTTCCTCATGCCACCCGAGCTGCTTGGCCCGCTCGCACAAGGCATACTGCAGTCTCCGGCTTTCCTGGTTGTTGAGCACCTGATTGGGACTCGACTGCCTGATGTAGACTACGGCAAGGCGCCTCAGGTGCCGGTCCTGAATTGAATCGGAAATGTTCATCGACCACCTCCTGGACGATGAGTTGGAACTGACGGACGATTTCTTGCCGGCGGTCTTGGTCGAGCGTTGACCAGACTTCTTCCGGCACGACTTCCTGCGGCTGGGAACACGACTCGTACTCCTCCACGAGTGAAAGAATCTCTTCAACGGCCACTCGTGAGAGTGTGGCCCGCGGGCCGTGATCCTCCAACGGGAAAAGACTCGTGGCACACAGCGGAATACGAAGGGCACAATCGTCCCCATATCGGACCAGGACGTTTGCCGCCGCCGGCTCGCCCCGGGCAATCGAAAGCACTTCGAACCGCCTCCCGAAGAGCGGTTCCCGCGGATCCGTCACTTCCACCAACCCCCCGTCGGTGTCATTCGTCGGGTTGTTGAGGGGGGTATTAAGGGATGGTGTCGTTCGACGCGATCGACCACGAGTGGATGATCAAGTTCCTGGAACACCGGATCGGCGATC
>CAZFQG010000283.1:0-5743 GCA_964520785.1 uncultured Planctomycetaceae bacterium
TTACGCCGCGAAAGCATACCTTTCGCCGGCCCCTACACGGTTTTACGTTGGTGGAGTTGCTGGTCGTCATCGCCATTATTGGCATCTTGATCGCCCTATTACTGCCGGCGGTGCAGGCGGCGAGGGAGGCGGCACGGCGGATGAATTGCACCAACAACGTCAAGCAACTGGGGATCGCCTGCCACAACTACCATTCGGCCAATGGCCGCTTTCCCATGGGGTACGGGCCGATGGTGGTGCCGTACGGCTCGCGTCTGTCGCAGGCCCCGGGATCCGGCGGGGCGGAGTGGCCCTGGCCCGACCGGATCATGGGCTATCTCGAAGAGGACATGATGAACGAGTACATCGGCGATTGGAGCGTCAACGGGGCGGGTCATGCGTTCGACGCCTATAAGAACGTCGTCGGCGCCCAGATCGCGTCGTTCTTGTGTCCCAGCGACCCCGGCGCGGCCGATCCGTACATCTGGCCAGTCTCGGGGAGGACTACCCTCGTCTATGGGCGGATTTCCTACGGCGGCAATAACGGGATCGGCCGGATGGAGGCCCCGATCATTTCCGGCCCCCCGACCGGGGTCCCGCTTGTCAACCAGCGGATCGAGGGGGTCTTCGGCTACAACAAGGGATACGCGATCCGCGAAATCACCGACGGTACTTCCCAGACGATCCTTACCGCCGAGATTCTCGTCGGGCGGGACCCCATCACGATCCGCGGTACCCACTCCTACGACGAGGGACCCTTCTACATGGCGACCTACGGACCGAACGATCCCACGCCGGACATCGTCCACGAATGCGGTCCCAAGGACAACATCAACCAGAGCAAGAATGCGATCGCCCCCTGCGTCTATGACAGCACGGCCAAGAACAACCTCATCCACACTGCGCGGAGCCTGCACCCCGGCGGCGTCAACGCGGGCTTGTGCGACGGCAGCGTCCGTTTCGTCAGCGAGGAGATTTCGGTCAGGGCGTGGCAGTACCTGGCCACGCCGACCGGAGGAGAGATCGTGCCGCAGAGTGACTTCGAATAATCGCTTGCCGATGCCGAGCGGTGTGTTAGAATGACAACGGTGGTGGCTGGTCGGGCCGCCGCCTCCGTGCAACCCTATTTCGGTGTCGAATTCATGAAAAGACGCGCTCGTACCCCTTTCATCGTCTTCACCGTGATCATTGGACTCCACGGCTTGCCGGACACGTGCCGCGCGCAGCCGGGAAGGATCAACCGCCCGTATTATCTCTTCGTGGGCAATGGGCGGATCGTTCTCGTTCCCGGCGCCCCGCACAACCAATCGCATTCGTCGAACAGCCACTCCCTCGGTCGGAGCATTCAAATGCAGTACCGGCATTCGGGTGGCGATACGAGCGTCGACTGGACGGCGAAGGGGAAAGAAGGGGAGGATTCGGTCTCGATTCAGTCCTTGGGCGACACATCGGTGCGGGTAACGCGGACACGTTCGAGTGATTCCGAAGAGCCGAGTTTTTCCTTCACCCAAAGTCCGGGAAAACCGCTTGAATTCCGGTTGGGAGAGGGGGAGAGTGCGCGGACGTGGAAAGCGGATAACCTTTGGCTGCTCTTGTTGCAGTGCCCCGACGAGTACCGGACCCATCTCCTTCCGATCCTGACGGACCAGTCGATCGGGCTGGTGATGCCTTTCGGATTGGAAGCCCTGCGCGACGCCTTGGTGAAGAGCGAGGTGGAGTCGAGCGGGGCCGAGACATGGAAGCGACTCGTGGCGCAATTGAACGACGACTCCTTCGCCCGGCGCGAAGCGGCCGACCGGGCGCTCCGCGCGGAGGGGACCGCGGCGCTGGCTTATCTCCGCGAGTTGGACCTCTCGAAGCTTGCGCCCGAGCAGCAATTCCGGATCGCCCACATGCTCCGTGAGAGCGACCTGACGGCCGAGGTCGACAATCCGGCCCAAGTCGTCAGCCGCCTGCGCAACGATCCGCGAACGTGGCTGTTTCTCCTGGGTGATCCCGCCGAGGCAGTCCGTCGAAGCGCGGTGGAGAAGCTCGCGGTTCTCCTCGGCCGGGACATCGAGTTCGATCCCGGCGCCGAAGAACCGACGCGGCGGAAGCAGCTCGCGGACCTGACTTCCGCTTTGCTGAAGGACCAACCGGATACGGAAACCGGCATTGAGGAGTAATCCGGGCAAGAATCGACCGGAAACCGATTCTTTCAGGGGGTAGGCGGCATGAACGGCACCGGGATGGGGCGGTTCAGTCGTGGATCATTTCATGTTTGTCCGTTGCGTCACGCGCACGCGTTCATTCGGATGGATGTCGGCCCATTCACGGCGTTTATCCTATTCTGCTCCGGGGATTACGGTACCGTTCACGGCTTTCGCTATCCCTCCGAAGTATTCCAGGGAGCGTAACGGCGCGATTCCCATTCTATCGGACGCATTCTCTTCGCGTCAAGGACGGCTCGCCAATTGCAGACCAACCGCGAGTCGGTTGCCATCTCAACCGACCAGCAACCAGGTCCGCGATGACCTGGACACTCCCGACAACCCAGGCCATCCGGAACCTTATTCTCTTGCCCCCTCTTCGCCGGTCTGCTATCGTAGAATAGCGGCCGGGTGACCGGGACTTCCCGTTTCCGTCATTGCCGCTTGCCCGAACCAGTATCGTTCGCCTCGGAGGAATCTCCATGTGTCGGCATTCCTGCTCCCTGCTTGTCTGCTCCGTCTTCGTCAGCGGAATTGCCACCGCGGCCGTCTGCATCGCGGAGGATCCGTTCGATTACTTCGAGAATTCCTGGAACGTCATCGGCCTAAAGGACTACCGGCACGGCACGCGGGTGACGCCGGATAACAGGCTTCTGTTGGCAGACGGCCGCGCCGTGCAAATCCGGACGGGTAGCCGCTTGACACTGCTCAGCCGCAAGCAGACGAAAACGCTTCTGGAGGGCTGGCTTCCGGTCATCCTGTTATCGGCGTCGGATGGGCCGGTCCGGTTCGACATCCGGCTGTGGGCTACGCCACTTCCAAGCGTCGAGGATTGGCAGAAGGCCTTTGATTGGCCGGTCGAGAACGAGGGAGGGGAGGAGAATTATCTCAACTGGATTCAGGTCACAGTCGTCAACACGTCGGACAAGCCGGCCGACGCAAGATTCAGCGTCGAGGAGACGGGTACGCCGATGCCGGACGGCGGCGAGTACGCGTGGACTCTCGCACCGAACGCCAGGCAGGTCTTTACCTTCCGCATCCCCTATTTCACGGTGGAAGGCCCGACGGGATTCGCCCTGGAAGACCCCGAGGTTTGGCTAACGCGGACGGTCGACTACTGGCGCGGCGTATTCGCCGGTACGGCCCAGATTGCAGTTCCCTGCCGGAAGGCAAGCGAGGCCCTCAAGGCAGCCCATGTCTGCCAACTGATCGCCAGCGACCACGGCGAACCACACGGAGGGGAGGGGTTCTACGACTGTTTCTACATCCGCGATGGCGCGTATCAGGTGATGGAGTACGAGGAAGCTGGAATGTTCGACGCGGCGGCCAAGGCGATTGAGGTTTATCTGAAGCATCAACGCCCCGACGGCCGTTTTGAATCACAGGAGGGGCAGTTCGACGCGAACGGTCAGGCCCTTTGGGTCCTCTGGAATTACTACAAAATGACCGGAGACGAGGAGTGGCTGGCCGAGGTCTACCCCCAGATGCGCCGGGCGGTCGATTGGTTGAAGAAGACGCGTCGCGAGGCACCTGCTGATTCCGCCTTTATCGGTCTCCTTCCAAGCGCCGTCGCCGACGGGGAGTACCTCTGGGCCGGAAAGAACCATATCGTCGGCTACGACTTCTGGAATCTGCGCGGGCTGCTCTGTACGGCCGACGCCGCGAAGTCGCTGGGGCGGGATTCGGAAGCGAAGGAACTATTCGCGGAAGCGGAGGATTACCGGGCGGCCATCGATAACGCCTGGAAACGTACCGGCTTGCCCCATTTCCCGCCAAGTTGGGAAAAGGAGGGCACTCACTGGGGCAACACGGAGACGCTCTGGCCGACGGAGCTATTCGCGCTCGACGACCCGCGCGTGGCGGCGCTGGACCGCGAGGTTCGCGAGAATTTCGGCGGCGGTTACGCCGAAGGAACGATTCGCTGGCTCGGTGCGGCGGATCGCGGCTGGGAAAACTGCATCCATCCATATATGGGGGCCTACACGACGATGGCCTCACTGGCACGGGGCGACCACGAACAAGTCGTCGAGGACTTCTACTGGTATTTGCTCCATTCCACGGCGGCCCACGCTTTCCCGGAGGGGATATTCTATGAGCGGCGGTTCGCCTGGGCCGACACGATTCCTCACGTCACCGGTGCGTGTAATTTCGCGATCATGCTCCGTCACATGCTCGTCCACGAAAGGGACGGGGAACTCCACCTGCTGCGAGCCGTTCCGGATTGGTGGCTTGGCGACGGCGAGGAAATCCGTATCGAGCGGGCCCCGACCCATTTCGGAACGCTGAACCTGCACGTGCGCGGTACGAAATCGGGCGCCGAAGTGACCCTCGGTCGACCGACGCGACAGGCCCCGGAGCGGATCATTCTCCACTTGCCGAAATCGCGGCCGCTGGAAGGGAAACCGGACGGTTTCGAAGTGGTGTACCGGGATGATCAGACGAAACGATGGGATTTCCCGACCGTGGTCGGAGAATACCGAAAGCTGGTGAAGAAGAGAGATTCAAACGGGGTCGAATGACCCATTGCTTCGTCAAACGCGCATCATTGCGACGGCGGTCACGTTTCGTTCAGGTAATCGCGACGCTCCGCCGCGCCGCGTACTCATGGATCACATTTCGACACAGCCATGGAAACACGGCGGCATCCCGAACATCGGCGGTTGTCGAGCGGTCATTCACGGACATGTCCGGCATCGCCCCGTCAGCTTCCTTCGCGTTTCACATCCGAATCGGAACCGGTGTCCGCGTCCTGTTCCGCCCCGGCAAAGGCTTCGGAATCGTCCCTATCCGCTTCGTGGCCTTCCTCGGCTTCGTCATATTCTTCCTCCTCTTGCGCCTGCTCGTACGCCTCGGGAATCCCGTTGATGATCTGGTCGATTTCGAGATGCGATTCCACTTCGAAGAGTGCTTCCTGGGTGGGCTCGGTCTCGTACTTCCAGTCATCCAAAACGAGTTTTCGCCTTCGGCCGTCACGTTCGTAGACGATTTTCGCGATTCCTTTCTTCTTCCATAGTTTCTTGTCGACGAACACGATTTCGTCAAAGGTCAACTCTTGTCCCCAACTCGTTCGTAGACCTGTTTCGGTCAGTTCGATCCAACGCCGCTTGGCGCGCCAGAAGAAGAACAGAAATACCGGCCCCAGGGGCGCAAAGATCGTGCCGAAGGCGAATTGAGAAAAGAAATCGGCCTCGGTCTTCGGCGGCCCCGGATCCCTCGTGGACCAGCCCTTTTCCTCGGCGTATTTCTTCCATTCTTCGATCTGGTTGTTCTCTTTGAACTCGCGGAATATCTTGGCGCGTTCCGCCTGCGCCGGATAGGCCACCGCTCCGTCATAGAAGAACCATGCGGACGACCCGAAACCGAAGAACGCGATCACGCCCAGACGCAAAAGGAAGCCCGTTCTCGTCATTATCTTGAGTTGCATGTTTTCGGAGTCCCTTTTCTTTTGCATACTGGTGGATAGCGTTTCGTTGGTTTCCGCGAACGATCGCCGGATCCCGTAAGTCGAAGCCTCATTAGCTCGAACCTCGACCGATTCCGGCAAATCCGCGGGCTCACTGAAGAAGTATAGTTTT
>CAZFQG010000284.1:0-5689 GCA_964520785.1 uncultured Planctomycetaceae bacterium
TGCAAAACCGCCAAGCTCCATCGCTTCTACACGGCTGAAGCCGTGAACGGCTACGTCGATTTTTAGACCGGGCGCGAGTACAACAAGGTACCCGCGCTCAAGGAGTTCTTTTTCGTCGTCGTGCGGGGATACGTCTTCATGATCGCCGTCAGCGAAGATTCCGACAACGTCGCCCCGATCAGGACGATTCTCAAGCAGGCGATGGACACGATTCCCGGCAGCCATGGAATGGCTTCGCAGCGATCGATCTTCGGCCGCGGGGCCGGCAACGCGAACGCGGTGAACCTCGAGCTGAGCTGCAACGACCTCGACCGGCTCAAGACGAGTTGCACGGCGCTGATGAGAAAGCTCCAGGATGAGTACACGAAATTCGGCGTCCGTAGCAGTCCCGAGAACTTCGACGAAGCTGGTCCCGAACGGCGGCTGGTGGTGAATCAGGTCAAGGCGAAGTATCTGGGTCTGAGCGTCGAGTCGATCGCGACGGCCGCGCGGGGAATGGTCGACGGATCGTTCGTGGGAGATTTCAATTTCGAAGGGAATAACGTCGACTTGATCGTCATTCGCGATCCGGGCCTCGAAATGACCCCGGACGAACTGCCGGATCAGCCGGTCGCCGTCCGGGAGAAGGATGGGACGCCGGTAGTCCTTCCCTTGGGAGAACTCGTCGACTTCATCGACGCCGAGGCCTCGCAGTCGATCCGCCGGGTCGAACAGCGACGCGCCATCGCGTTCGACGTTTCCCCGCCGCCGGACGTGGCGCTGGAGGAGGCCCAGGCCCGCATCTTCGAGTTGATCGAAGAGACGCGGAAGGAAGGGAATATGCCGGACGACGACGTCGTCTCCCTCTCGGGAAACGCCGACCGTTTGACGCAGGTCCGTCGCGCCCTTCTGGGACGATGGACCGGCTGGAACCGCCAGTCGCTGTTGTCCGTCGGCCTGAGCCGGTTCTTTCTCGCCCTGGTGATTACCTATCTCCTGATGGCGGCCCTCTTCGAAGGCTTCGTCTATCCCTTCGTCATTCTGCTGAGCGTTCCGATGGCGACGGTGGGCGGTTTCATCGGGTTGGCCTGGGTCCACGCCGTCGACCCCACGCAGCAGTTGGACGTCTTGACGATGCTGGGGTTTATCATTCTCGTCGGCATCGTGGTGAACAACGCGATCCTCATCGTCCACCAGGCGTTGAACTTCATGCGCGGTCGCGGCGAGGCGGAGGAGGATATCGTCGAGCCGCTCCCGGCGCGGGAGGCGATCCGCGAGTCGGTCAAGACGCGATTCCGCCCCATCCTCATGACGACCGCGACGAGCGTCTGCGGCATGCTCCCCCTCGTCATTTCACCCGGCGCCGGAAGCGAACTCTACCGCGGCCTCGGTTCCGTGGTCGTCGGCGGGCTCATCTGCTCGACGCTCTTCACGCTCGTCGTCGTACCGCTGCTTCTGAGCCTGGTGATGGACCTGGGGGCCGGACTGAAACGGCTTTGCCACCGGGGGTAGTCCTCTGCCAGCTCCGGGAATTGGGGCCGCCTCGGATTAAAAAAACCGGTGGAATCTTCGATGACCTTCGACTCAAGGAGGCATCTTGTCGCCGCGCCGGGTGGGCGAAGTACTTCATCCACGCGATTCCGAATCGATGCGTCATGGGCCGGTCGGGTTCCGCGCGAGTTCGCGGGCACCCACTTCAAGGACGTACTCGGTTTCGCGACCACGCCCACGCTATGGCGACTAACCGCCGGCGTCCAGCCGCATTGCCATGAAATGGACGAGATGGTAGAAGACCGGCGAGGCGAAGCAGAGGGAGTCGATGCGGTCCAGGATGCCGCCGTGCCCCTCGATGAGGGTTCCATAATCGCGGACGCCCCGGTCGCGTTTCACGGCCGACATGGTGATGTTCCCCGCGAAACCCATCAGCGAAATGACGACGGCGAGCATCGCGGTTTGGAGTGGCGAGAAGGGGGTGGCCCACCAGAGGGCGGCCCCGATAAGCATCGCGCTCAAGCTCCCCCCCATGAGCCCCTCCCAAGTGCGGCTGGGGCTGACGTTGGGGGCGATGATGTGCCGACTGGCCACTTGTGACCAAGCGTATTGGAGCCCGTCGCTCAGTTGCGCCACGACGATCAGGAAAAACAACAGCCGCGCACTCGTATCCCCGTGAATCCGCGATTCCGGCAGCGCCGTCAGCACGGCCGGAGCGAAACTCAGTCCGTAGACGCAAATCAGGAGACCCGCCTGAATTTTCGCCACGCGTTCCAGAAATCGTTTGCAGTCGTCGGCGATGGCGATCCTCGCCGGCACGAGGAACAGGGCATACACCGGGATGAATACGCTGAACACGCCATACCATCCCAAGCCCACGAAGACGTACTGCAAAGGAGGGCACAGAAAGAACACCCAGAACAGGGCCCGGTGGTCCCCGGGTCGTGTCGGAGTGAGCGTGATGAATTCACGGAGCGCCCAGAAGGACATCATTCCGAACACGAGGACGGTCACGGCCGATGGGAAGAGGAGCGAAATAGCGACGACGGTGCAGAATATCCACCAAGCATGGACACGGCGGCGGAATTTGTCGAGTATGGCCGGATCGATCGATCCGTCGGTGCGCCTCCGCAACACGCGGACGACCAGCGTGGCGGCGCACAACAGCGCAATGACGATCGCGATCAGTCCGAGAGTTTCTCCTTGCATCAAACCGCAGCGCTAGTGCTTTGTCAAAACTAAAATGTTCGGGTTACCGTTTCTGTTTCATTCGGGAGATCGTGGTGCTTCGCCATGCAGCCAACCCAGAATCTTAGTGTTGACAAAGCACTAGGATTCCTGAGCCATCGCCTTTAGCCGCAACACGCTTCCACGCGCCCTGGCCAGAAAATCGGCTTTCTTCTCTCCCGCTTCCAACCAGATCGGCGGCCCAAACGTGATCGAACTCAGTAGGGGAACCGGCAGGTATTCGCCGCGAGGCAGAATCCGATTCATATTGTCCAGGTGTACCGGAATACACTCGAGATCGGGCCGCTTCTTACACAAGTAGTATAGACCGCTCTTGAATTCGCCGATTTCGCGTCCGGCACTTCTCCCTCCTTCGGGGAAAACGATCAGTGAGTAGCGGTAGGCGATTTCGCGGATCATCAGGTCCACCGGACTCTGGTGGACCTTGATTTCCTGGCGGTCAATGAGGAGCGCGTTGAACAGGTTGCGAGCCAGATACCGCCGCACGGGACCGGCCATCCAGTAGTCCTTCGCGGCGACCGGGCGGGTCAACTCCCGCACGTCTTGGGGCAGCGAGGACCAAATGATGAGGGCGTCGAGATGGCTCGTGTGATTGGCGAAGTAGACCCGCTGGCAGGTATCGGGCTGTGAGTCGACCCACCGGACGCTCGCGCCGCTCATGAAACGCGCAAGGAGCGTCAGGGCTCTGACAGGGAGCTTGGCGCTGCGGACCTCTCGCGTGTCCAGTCCCCAGGCATCGCCAAACGGAAGTCTTCCGGAAGTAATGGCCATCGGGTCTTATAGCGTGAACGAACCAGGCAAGGAGTAATAGCTTTAGGAGAATTGGGTGATATTGTGTATACTGCTACGGATAGCGACCCACCGTCAGATAGTATACGGTGCCCGGCGCAACACTGAAAGCCATAATCGCAGGCAGTCCCCCCATCTTTTTCGTCTCTTTGATATAAAAATATGCAAAAAAACGAGAAACTGGTGTCTATCGCCATTATTGTCGACAATAGTCACTAATTATATATTAAAAATAGTTCCAAAGTGGGATAGAAGTCGGTCGGTTGTTAGGCAATAATGATAAACGAGTAAGGGTTACCTGTCTTTGCTCCCGTAGGTTCCTGCCCCGCCTACGGGGGCTCTCTTTTGCGCACTCGCAGCTTCCGATCCGGCGAGGAGCTTCCCTATCGCCGTTGCTCCTTTGGAACGTCCGGCGCGTACACCACCGACATTTGCAGAGGGTAGGCGCACGTGCAGCCGGAACTTGCTTCCGGAATGAGCACGAGTCCGCCGGCCGGCAGAATGTTGATGAAGCAGCCCGGTCGGGTGACCGTGTTGAGGGGGCCGGATGCGTCTTCGGCGGTCAGATCGCGGTACCAGGGGTTGCCTCCTCGCCAGAAGAGCTGGCGGCACGATGCCGAGACGTTGCCGCAGCCGTGGCCTTGGCGGTCGAACTTCCATTCGGGGTCCCGCTTTCCCGTCTTCAGGTCCAACTTATAGGGCCATGCGTAGACGGCCTCGCCGACGAGCGTCGGATGCCGGTTGAACTCGCCGTGGCCACCGCGAACGGCCAGGTCGGTAGCGTGGTCGGAAGTCCAGAGAATCTCGCCGTTCTTCGCGTCGTGAGCGTGGAAGTAATAATGGATGACCTCTCCCCCACGAGTCTGTTTCACCGCCTCGTAGCCGCTGGCGGTAATGTGTTCGCCTCGGTCGATCTTGGAACCGCTCAGGAGGAGAATCCCCGAGGCGGCACTCAAGTAGGTTGGTTGCTGGAAGTCTTGCAGGTCGACGCGAACGCGGAACCGCGGCTCGCCCGACTCCAGATCGATGGCGGTGAGATACTGCTCTCCACCACTGATGAATGCCCGCATCGCGGCGCGGCCGATGGTGGGATCGTTCGCTTGGGGGGCGGTCGATTCCAGGAAGAAGACGGCGCCGTCGTGTACCGCGAGGGTCGTGTCGAGAATCCGTCCGGCGGAATAGGCCCACCGGGGCTTGCCGTCGGCGGCGCCGAGCGCGAAGAGGGCTGTGCTGGTAGCGAGCTTCATGTTCGGATACCAGACCGGCTCCGTGTTCAGTTCGTTATCCCGGGCCAGCGTCCGATAGGCGGTTCCCTTCGGTTGCGTGCTTCCCAGGAGAAGGTCTCCCGTCCGAGCCAGATAGCCCCATTCCGAGTTTTCGGCGCTGGACTCGGGCAGTACGAACGGCTCCACCTCCGCTCCGTCGGCCACCGCGAAACGCCGGCAGCGGTCTTCCATGACGGCATACAGGTAGGCGTCGTCCACGACCAGGTTCGTCGTTCCCAGAAAGACGCCCATCCGCCGCGAACCGGGTAGCTCCACCGTCCACAGGGGCGCGCCGTTATGGGCGTCGAGGACGAAGACGATCTCATTCCCCGGCGCAAACAGCCGACCCGACTTGAACAGCGGCGGCACGTTCCGGAAGTGGCGGTCCACCATCCGCCGCGGCCCCGGCAGGCCGAACCACTGGACGCGAAACGGCCCCTCGACGAGCGCATCGCCGCTGCACGCGGTATTGCCCGGCTCGGCGTAGGTGTGGGTCCATTCCCCGGCGCCGGGGAGTTCTCCGCGTTGCGCGGTCGCGACGGCGCGGTCCTCGATGGTCTCGACCTTCCAGTCGGGAAGTATTCCTTCTCCCCAATTTCCCAGCGTGGCGGCAGATTCCGGCCCGGTTCCGCCCACGAATACGGCCGTTCCACCGTAAGGGCGCAGCACTCTGGCGATCTCGGCGGGCGGCACCCGGATGGGCCCCGAAGCGGCGTCGTGAAAGACGAGGTTCGCGAAGTAATCGGGGTAGGGCAGACGATCCTCCGCGGGCCCGACATGAACGGCAACCCGCCTACCATAGACGCCGGCGGCGTGAAACGCGCGGCGAAGCGCCTCCGCGCGGGGCATGTCCGGTTCGCAAATCACGACGTCGAAACGCGTTTGGGATAGAATGGGCAAGATCGCCTCGGGGGTCT
>CAZFQG010000285.1:0-5608 GCA_964520785.1 uncultured Planctomycetaceae bacterium
CCCGCCGAAAACTGAAGTCGCTGTACCCTAAAATTGAAACTTGACAAAGCACTAGTACGAAAAATCGCGTTTCCCAAGAAGGGCCTTCTCGGGTGATGCATCGTTCGGACTCGAAGAGCCAGGAACCGCCGTTTTTTCCCACCCCCCATTATATGGATTATACTCCCGGTCCCCTCACTTCCCCATGATCAATTCGTTAGAATAACATGGTAGTCCGTTCGCTGGGACGTTCGTCCTCCGGACCCAGCAATGGTTTTCAGGACCGTCCGACCTTCCGTTTCATAGGAGTCTTGCGATGAAATCGACCGATCCGAAGTCGTCCGCGCAGGTGAGCAATCGAAGAGCGTTTTTGCGAAAGGCCGGCTCGGTGGCCGCCGTCTCGGCGCTGGCGGGGGTTCGCGTGCCGCGGGTTCACGCGGCGGAGGACAATACGATCCGACTGGCCCTCATCGGGTGCGGCGGGCGCGGAAGCGGCGCGGTGGGAGATGCCCTGAGCGCCACCGGCGGGCCGGTCAAACTGGTCGCGATGGCCGACCTCTTCGAGGCCCGGCTTGGTGCGAGTTATGACGGCCTATCGAAGCAGTTCGGCGAGAAGATCGACGTGCCGCCGCAGCGCCGGTTCGTCGGGTTCGACGCCTATCGCAAGGCGATCGACTGCCTCGGCGCCGGCGACGTCGCCCTGCTGACCACGCACGCCGTCTTTCGGCCGATGATGTTCGAATACGCCGTCGAGAAGGGGGTGAACGTCTTTGCCGAGAAGTCGTTCGCGACGGACGGCCCCAACACGGCCCGGTGGATGAAGGCGGCCGAGGCCTCGGAAAAGAAAAACCTCAAGGTGGGCGTCGGATTCATGTGGCGGCACTCCCAGGCGCGGCAAGAGGTGATCCGGCGGATTCACGACGGCGAAATCGGCGATTTGCACACGCTGCGGATTTATCGGGTTCATGGTCCCGTCTTCTGCCCGAAGCTGCCGGAGGGGGCGAACGAGCTTCTGTTCCAGCTCCAGCACGCGACCTGTTTTTCGTGGACTTCCAGCGGGTTCTTCGTCGACTGGCACTGCCACAACGTGGACGTCGCCTGCTGGACCAAGAACGCCGTGCCGGTGGAGGCCCGCGCCATGGGGGGCCGCTGCGACGAGAGGGCGGGCAGCCAGTTCGACCATTTCTCGGTGGAATATACCTTCGCCGACGGGGCAAAGCTCTTCGCCTTCGCGCGGCACATGCATAACTGCTGGAACACCTACTCCGATTACGCCCACGGCTCGAAGGGCTCCGCGGTCCTCATGACCAGCCTCGCGCGGCCGGGCACGCGGATATTTCGGTCCCAGCGGATGGAGGACGACCAGATCGCGTGGAAGTTCGAGGGGGAAGAGGCGAATCCCTACCGGATTGAATGGCAGGTCCTCCTCGACGCGATCCGACAGGATAAGCCCCACAACGAGGCGCGTCGGGCCGGCGAGGCGAACCTGGTGGGACTTATGGGGCGCGCCGCCGCCCACACCGGCCAGGTCATCACGTTCGACCAGATGAAGGCATCGGGCTACCAATACGTGGCCGATATCGACGGCATGACCGCCGAGACGGAGGCCCCGATCCACGCGGACGCAGGCGGCGTCTACCAGCCGCCGATGCCGGGGGTCACGGTGGAAGTTTGAAGCTCGCCGGAGCAAGCCCCGAGCAGGTTCCATCCGCCGGACTGAGTGGGGGGATCCACGAATCCGCCTTTCGACTGCCGATTCCGATGCCCGAAGAGCCCCCGAGTCCGAAAAGAGTGGGACGGGCGAGTGTCTTCCGCCGGCATCTCTTACCCATGGAGAAGCGGATTGGCCCGAGAATGAGCCGCGCCCCGGCTTCGCCATCATTGCTTCATTGCACTGCGTTGCATGTGCCGTTGATCGGATGATGGAAGTCGGGTAGAATGAATGATATTCGCGCGGCGGAGAGTAAGCGAAGTAGCAATAGAGCGAGTAAGCGAAGTAGCAATAGAGCCGCGCGGTGCCGCGGGGTGGCCGCGTGCAGGGAACAATCTCTTTTTTATCGGAGGGCTGAATCATGCGTCTTCTTTCGTTGAGTCGAGTGACCGGGTGGATATTGGGTGTTCTTTTTTGTGGAACGGGAGGCATGTCGGCCGCCGTGGCCGGTCCGCCGGAGCTTCGGTACGGGTTCGAGGCCGACCAGGATTACATGTACGAGATTACGATTGTCGGGGAGGTGTCCGATCGGAAGTCGACCAGCAAGGGAGTCTTGACGTACCACGTCAGGAAGGATTCCGACGCGCAGTTCGTCCTCGGGGCGACCGGTGTTCTGCCGGAGAGGTGGGAAAGCACGGACGATAACCGGTCGGTGGGTCCGATGCGGCCGTTCGGCCCGCCCTTGGGGATCGGAATGCCCATCTTTCCCAGCCAGGACGGCACCACGTTCAGCCGTGAAGGAAAGGTGATTTCGACGAAATCGGATGCGCACCTTCCCTTCGTTCTGGGCCTGCAGGACGCCCTGGTCGTCGAACCTTTTCCGGAGACTTTCCGGGAAAACTGGGCGACCGGCATGGACGTCGCCATCGTCGAGCGGATGTCGGTGGGACCGTTCTTCTCGCGGCTGAGGAGTTTTCAGGGGGAGATGAAGACGATCGCGAAGGAGCAGATCGAGTACGAAATATTGGAAAAGAAGGACGAAATCGTCCGCATTCGCAAAACCTATTCCATGAAGACGTTGCCCGACGAGGGGATCGTCCGATTCGACATGTCGGGTGGAGGAGAATTCGAGTTCGATACTAAACGGGGCGCGATCATCTCCCACTCCGCCGAGTACAAGATTCAGGTCAACGAGAAGAATATCACGCTCACCATTCCGGTTTCGGTCAACTACCGACTGCTTGGCGAGGCCGAGGTGGCCGAAAGGAAAAAGCAAAGGGAGGAGGCCGCCGCCGCGAGGGCCGCGGCCGTGGAGCCGAAACCCTTCGAGCCGGGTGAACGGGAGAAGCTCGTCACCGAACTGCGTTCCGGCGACGTTCAGCGCATCCAGGCGGCGGCACAGCGACTCTCACGGGTCGTCCGCGACGACGACCAACCGGCCGACGATGTCGGCCGCGCCCTCATCGCGGCTTTGACCGATAGCGGCGCCGCTCCGCAAAAAGAAATCTTCAAGGCGCTTGCGGTGTGGACCGTTCCGGAAGCCAAACAGGCCGCAATCGCCGCGCTGAAGGGGCGGATGGCGCCTTTTGTGGGGGAGGGAGCGCTCGCCGTGCTGGCGAAATTCAAGACCGCGGACGTCGCGCAGGCGGTCGCCGCTTCGCTGGTGAATGCTCACAATCGCCGGAGAGCCGCCGACGCCCTCATCGCCATCGGACCGGTCGCCGAGGAGGCCACGATCCCGTATATCAAGGACCGCGACCGTTGGGTCTCGTCCGAGGCTTGCCGCGTCGTGGGAGAAATCGGCGGTGAGAAGAGCCTCAAGGCCCTCAAGGAGCAATTGGTGGAGCAACGCGGCCCCATGGGTACCAGGGACTTCACCCAGGCTATCGACGCGATCGAGCGCCGCGGCGGCCGGTCCCCAGCCGTCCCGGCGGACGCGGGTTTCTCGGGCTCGGAAAGCGGCGGCGCCATGCGGACCTGGAACGACGCCACCCGGTCTTTTCAGGTGGAAGCCCAATTCGTGAAGATCGAGAACGATCAGGTGACGCTACGCGGAAAGGACGGCCGGATAATCACCCTTCCCTTGGAGAAGCTCTGCGAGGAGGACCGGCGGTTCGTCCAAGATCAAGCGAAAGCCGTGAATCCGTTCGAGTAACCCCGGTGACCGATGGAAGTCTATCCGCGGTCCGGCTCCGCGTCCCGCTTCGCCGGCGTCACTAGGCTGATGATTCCCCCCGCGCCAATTTGAATCAGCAGCCCCAGAGGCATGGCCCAAAGGAAGCCGATTCCTTCGGTGCCGAAGATGTCTTTCCAGAAGCTGATGAGGATGACGGCCGCGAGTCCGGCGGCGGCGCCGCAAAGCGTGCCGATCGGGGTGGCGAAGCGGACGAACATCGCCATGAAGAACAGCCCGAAGAGGGGGGCCGTCAGGAGGTTGCAGAATTTGTAGGTCATGGTGATGATATTCCCCTCGACGCGACCGATCAGCAGGCTCAACAACACGACGGCGACCCCGACGAAGAAAGAAATCAATTTGGCCAGCAACACGTGAGTCCGCTCTTCCATCGGTTCGGCGCGGAAACGGTCGATGAAGTCGGATGTAATCACCGAACAGGAAGCGTTCACGCCGGAAGATAGGCTCGACATGGCCGCCGCGAGTAGCCCCGCCATGACCAGACCGGTAATACCGGGTGGCATCGCGCCGGCGATGAACATCGTGAAGACCCGGTCCGGTTCCTCTTGCAGCGTCCCCTCGCCGAGGAATCCGGGGTTCGCCGTGCAATACGAAAACAGGGCGATCCCGACGATGCTGACCAGAGCGGTGGCCGAGGCCGAGGCGGTTAGCGAGAAATACAGCATCTTTCGGGCCTCGCGGACGTTTGCCGTCGCTTGATACCGCTGGATCGCCATCTGGTCCGAGCCGGTCGTGCAGACATACCAGACGAACGTCGCCAGCGCCGTCGCGAGGATCGGCCGGCGATCCCCCATCGTTCGTACCACCTCTAAGTCCGGCCATTGTTCGGGCCAGGAGGTGGGCCACCACGCGAAGGCGCCCCCCATGTGGTAAGCGACGATCCCGATGGCCAGGAATGCGCCGAAAAACAAGATGGCCGATTGGATGACGTCCGTAAGGACGACCGCGCGGAGACCTCCCATGGCGGTGTACATAATCGTAACGGCGGCCAGGCCAAGAGAGAGATACGGCACGGTCCACGCTTCAAAACCCAACAGCGGAACGAGGACCTTGTCGGATGTGGTGAAGATGATCATCCCCATCCACATCAACCGCGCGACGAGGAACATCGTGGATCCCAGCATCCGAACCGACAATCCGAGCCGCTCCTCCAGCATCGCGTAGGCACTGGTGATCTTCAGACGCATCAAGAACGGAATGAAAAGCAAGCCGACGACCAGCGCGACGAACGGGTAGCATAGCAGTTTGCCAATGATCAACTGCGGACCGTACTTGATCATCTCGCCGGGAAAGCCCAGATAGCTAATCGCGCTGAGCATCGTCGCGAAGAGGGAAAGCCCCAACCCGAACGGATTCATCCTGCGGCCACCGAGCAGATAGTCTTCGGTGTTCTTGGTGCGCCAGGAGAAATACGCGCCGATGGCGAGCATTCCCAGGCCGTAGATAACGATTATGACCCAGTCGAGGGGCATCAGAGAGTGGGGCGCGTCAGACATGGGCCTAAAGAAGTAATATGTAATGAATTCAAAGGTATACCATTTTCACCTTCCGATTATTCTAATCGGAAACCCATGGCATTATAAACCCCTCTTTCTGGTGGATAGCCGGTTGGGTTGCTCGCAACGCGTTCATTTGCAGGGGGTTGGGAGCAGCTCGGGGAAAGGATGAGAGGGTGGAACGCCAGAAACGACGCAAAGGGCAGGGGCTCACGTTGAAGCGGGTCTTCGATATGAGTCCCGCGCGGCGCGGACGCGCCGCCAATTCCTGAAGACTTCCGCCGCGGC
>CAZFQG010000286.1:0-5565 GCA_964520785.1 uncultured Planctomycetaceae bacterium
GTCATGGCTGTGGAAAATGCCTCAGATTGTTTCTGAAGGCCGTGAACGGTTACTTGAGATTTACCATGGAAGTGTACCCACCACCGCGGTCCACGAGCACCGGATCGCTCCACGTGCGGCAGCCGTCGTCGCTGGCTCGGACTGCGTTGCCGATAGTCCCCTGTTCGCCAAGCATCCGGTAGCCCAAGAGGATCGTGCCGTTAGCCGCTTCGTGCAGGTACGGTGCGTGGGCTTGAAAGCCGACCGGCTCGGAGCGTGTCCACGTTGCGCCTCGGTCTTTCGATCGCGACCAATGCGCCGGCGTCCCCATCTTGGCTCTTTGGAGCGCGTAGAGCGATCCGCCGGCTAGTTCGATGAGGTCCGTCTCGGCGTCCAGCCGCACGCCGGCGTTGTCGATTTGCACCGGTTCTTCCCAAGTCTTACCCCCATCGTCGCTGAAAGTGACCGCTCCGTTCGCACTTCCTCCGCCCTCGCGGTAAAAACCCAGAACCAGCCGAGCGTCGCTCAGTTCCCTGATAGGAGAACTGACATAGTAGTCGTTCGACGCGACACGCCGCGGCGAACCCCATGTCGCCGCCGCGTCGGTTGATTCGACAAGCCAGACTCCCCCTTTAGGATACTGGAAGTAGACGCAGAACAGCCGACCGTCGCTCAGTTGCGTAACTGACGGGTCACGATCATCCATCGGCCCGTCGATGACCACCACCGGATCACCCCACGTCTTTCCTTCGTCTTCCGAAAAGCAGCCGGCAATGCGCCCACCCAGGGGATGACGCTTTGACGCGAAGTTGACGTGTCCCAGTCCGGCGTAGAATACGCAAAGGAGCCTTCCATCCGTCAATCGGCAGACATCGGGAAACGCTTCGTAGCCGCCGGCGCCCGCGTCCTTGCAGACCGGCGTATAATGCTGGGGGACGAGTCTTAACGTCACTTTCGCGATGAAGACTTGCACCTTTTCCGCATTTCGCGAGGAGTAGCTCACGTAGAGTGTCCCGTCGTGCCACGTCATGCCGTGGAAGCCGGTACCGCCGCTGCCGGGTAGTCGGACGAGGCGCCGCATTTCACCCGCGTCGACGTCGAGCCACGTTAGGGCCGTGTGCGTTCCCCCCTCGTGCATGCGACCGGCCGCGATCCAGATTCCATCGAACGTCTCGCGGAAGTTGGGTCCGCCAAAGTCTTCAAACGCGGTACCGCCTGCAAAGGGCTTCGCCCACTGGTGGGAGCGGTCCAAATCATACGTGCTCCAACGACGTAGATCGCCGGAACTCTTCAAAAGCAAGGCGCTTGCGGCGTTTCTATGCACGAGCGCATATGCGTTCCCGCACGAGTCAAACCGCAATTGGAGGTCCGTCGGTATCCCGTCGTGGCCGACGTTCGCCGCGTGGGCGCGCCAATTCACGCCGTCGTCACTCGCGAGCAGACTGATTCCATCGCCTTCGCCGCCGGAATAGCGGAAAGCGTAGGCGATTTCGCCGTACCACGTGATACGGCCCATCTGGCATCCGGGACGGACGACGAGTTCCGGCTTGGACCACTCACCACCGTCGTTTAAGAAGCTCACGAACGTGCCAGTCGGTACGTCCTGCCCGTCCCTCTTTCGCATCGCGGCGCCGCGGAGCATCAAGCGTCCGTCCGGAGTCATGGCGAGTTGCGCCTCGCGAAGGTCGAAGCCGCTTATGGCCAAGAGTGCTTCAGGCCGCCAATCTTTCCCGGTAGCCGAGGAGAGTACCTGGATACGCCCGCCCATCGAGGCGGGATCACCAGCTATACTAAGCGCGCAGTAGAACTTCTCTTCCCGGCGGAGCAGATCCGCGAAGGCGCTGTCCGCGGCGCCGTCCCATATCTTCTCCACCTCGATCGACTCCACCTCGACGGGAAGCTCATGAACCGCCGGTTGCGCCAAAACGCCTTCAACCGGCTGTGCGGCACCCGCCCCGCCCGCTACGGAGGCGACGAGGATCAGGAAGAGCGATATTCTCATGTCTATCTCCAAGGAACGACGCTGCGGCCCGTCTTGATTCTACCGTACACCCGCCCACCGAAAGGGGACCGTGGTTCTGGTTCGGTGCATGCCAGTCTACTGGCCCAAACGGGCGGAGTCAATCAGGTGGCGGATCGCGAGGAGGGGGTGGTAGAGTAACATGCGAGGATCGGCGAACCGCATCACCTCGCGGATGGCACGGATAGCCGCGCTACCCCAAGTTCCACGCCAGTAGCACTGCGGCCATTTTTTCCGGATGCTTTTCGCGCCGGAATCGCTTCCCGCGTCGGCGGTCTCTTGCCGAGATTGACGCGTGGCGCCGTCCGCGAGCCGTGAATCGGCCGATTCGTGGCCTTGATCAGTTTGAAACGTGGTGTAGTGAAGACCTCTGGCCTTGCTTGGGGGTAGCCGGACTCTAGAATTCAGGCATGTTCATCAGGCCATGCTATCGCGGGAAGAACGGAAAGAGGCTCAAAGAGATCGTGACGACGATGGAAAAAGGAGACCACGTGCTGGCGCACATTCTGGTCTGCTTCCTGGCCTACGTCCTCTGGAAGAGTCTCTATGAGATGGCCAAGGCCGCCGGCCTCGGCGACGAGCCCCGCCGCATCTTCGAGGAACTCGGTAAGATCAGCCTCGTCGACGTCGTGCTTCCCACCCGTAGCGGGGTGGAAATCCGTCGTCGCTGCACCACCCGACCGACGGAATACCAAGCCATTCTGTTGGAATATCTGGGCCTCTCCCTCCCGACCCAGATACGACATTGGACGAAATGTAGTGAAGACTTTTGAGGCTCGGGCCTACGAAATCAAAGACGCCTTCTGAAGGCTTTCGACCGTGCCCCTGGACGACCGGGCACGGTCTTTTCATGCCTGGCCCCCCTTTCCCCGAAAGTGACGATAGTTCATGATATGGAGAGAGGAGGCGGCCCCCCCTTTTTTGGCGGTGCCGCCGTCGCCGACCACGTGAAACTCCAGATGGAGGGCTTTCCCGATGAGCGAAACGGTTGAGACGCGCTACGCGGCGCGGCTGAAGCGCTACACCACGGCGATGCGGAACGAAAAGCCGGATAGGATTCCGATCCGGCCGTTCGTCGCCGAATTCATCGCGCGCTACGCCGGCTATACGTGCCAGGAGGTCGCTCACGACTACCGCAAGGCGTTCGACGCGACCCTCCGATGTGCAAGGGATTACGACTGGGACGCGACGGTTCCGAATATGGTCTACGTCTGGACCGGTCTGGTCAAGGCGATCGGTACGAAGTACTATGCCATCCCGGGAATTGACATTCCACCGGACACCGGTTTCCAGTACCGCGAGCCGCCGGACGAAGCGGCGTTCATGGGCGAGGACGAGTATGACCAGTTGATCGAGGACCCCACTGGTTTTCTATACAACGTCTGGCTACCCCGGGTGGTTGACGGCGTCGTGCCGCCGGGGGCACCCTCGACGATGGAGAACAACCTGTCTTTCGTCCGCGGCGGCATGAACATGCTGGCCTACTTCGGCGGCCTGGGAGAACAGGTCGCCGCCCTACGGCGCGAGACGGGCACCGTCTCCGCCATCGCCGGCATCCTCAAGGCGCCGTTCGATATCATCGCCGACAAGCTCCGCGGATACCGCGGCTTGTGCATGGACATGTTCACCCAGCCGGAAAAGGTGCTCGCGGCGACGGAGGCGATGACGCCCCACCTCCTCCACGTGGCCGCATCGACGGCCGACCCGCAGAGGAACGTGCCCGTGGGCCTTTGGATGCACCGCGGTTGCATGCCATTCCTTTCGCCGGATCAGTTCGAGAAGTTCTTCTGGCCGACCCTGAAGTCGATCATCTGCGAGTTGCACAACCGGGGAATCCAAACGCTCTTCTATGCCGAGGGGGAATGGAACCCGAATCTCAAGTACATCTCGGAGCTTCCCGACCAGAGCATCATTTACCACGTCGACCGAGGGGATATCTTCGAGGTCCACAAGGCGGTGGGACACAAATTCTGTCTAAGCGGCGGCATTCCGAACGATCTCTTGGCCTTCGGGAAGCCTCAAGAGGTCCGCGACCACTGCAAGAAGGTGATTGACGGCGTCGCCCGCGACGGCGGCTATATCATGGATGCCTCGGCGATCATGCAGAACGATACCGATCCCGAGAATCTCAAGGCGATGACCGAATTCACGCGAGAATACGGAGTGTACTGATGAGCGAATCCCAACCAACCAGACCGCCGATCCACCGTCCTCCCGGTACTGTCGTCCCGTGGGAGGAGAAGAAGAAGGAACTCGGACAGATCCCGGGCGACGAAGCGCTCGTCAAACGGATTTGGGAGGAGACCGACGGCATGGCCTACGTCTACATTTGGCAGTGTCTACTGTCGTTCTAACTCAATCTTCCCCCGCCCGCGTCATTACCCAATCAGCGCTTTCCAAGCATAATGGATGAGTGTTTCGTTGCGCTCGCCTGGCGGACCGCAAGTAGGGGGAGAGGACTCCTCTTGCTGCCAGTCCGGCGGTTCCCCGAGTGTTTCCATTTTCGCGGCCCACAATACCGCGCGTCCCGATTTCCCACCAGCCTATGAGTTCCCCAATCCGCCGCTCTCCAAGTCCGTCCGATTCCTCTTCGTTTCACCCGGCGAGTAGTCCCGATTATCTTCCGCCGGCGCAGCTCCGCGAGCTTCAAACGGCGCGGCTGAGGCGGATCGTCGCCAGGGCGTACGGCGCGGTGGCCCTGTTTCGCGACCGGATGGCGGCGCGGAACATCACTCCGGACGACATCGGAACCCTCGAAGATATCCGGAAGCTCCCGTTCACCATTAAGAACGACCTCCGCGATACCTATCCCTTCGGGCTTTTCGCCAGTCCGATCCATGAGATCGTCCGGCTGCATGCGTCCAGCGGCACGACTGGCAAGCCGATCGTCGTCGCCTACGACCGGTCCGATATCGACGTCTGGAGCGAGGTGATGGTCCGTACGTTCGCCGGTTTCGGCGTCAACGACAGGGACATCGTACAGAACTCCTACGGTTACGGCCTTTTCACCGGCGGACTGGGAGCCCATTACGGAGCCGAGACGCTTGGAGCGACCGTCATTCCCACCTCGGGAGGCAATACGGAACGCCAGATCATGGTAATGAAGGACTTCGGCGTCACCGTCATCTGCTGCACGCCCAGCTATTTCCTGCACCTGGTGGAGAGGGCGGAGGAAATGGGAACGAGTCTGCGCGATTTGCCGATCCGGATCGGCGTTTTCGGGGCCGAGCCGTGGACGAACGCGATGCGGGAGCGGATCGAACAGGCCGCCGGAATCAAGGCGTTCGACATTTACGGTCTCTCGGAGATCATCGGGCCCGGCGTGGGCGCCGAGTGCCGCGAGCAGGACGGCCTGCACATTTTCGAGGACCACTTCTACCCCGAGATCATCGACCCCGACTCGGGCCGGGTCCTTCCGGACGGGGAGGAAGGGGAGCTCGTCCTGACCACGCTGAGCAAGCAGGCGATGCCGATCATCCGGTACCGCACCCGCGACGTAACGGCCCTCCACGCCGAGCCGTGCCGGTGTGGCCGGACGATCCGCCGGATCCGCCGGATTTCGCGGC
>CAZFQG010000287.1:0-5548 GCA_964520785.1 uncultured Planctomycetaceae bacterium
AGCTGTAATCTCCCGACGGGCTTGTCGGTTCCGTTCGAATCCCCATATCGAACCGATACACGGCGCCGTCTTCGGCGATGACCAGGCTGGCGTTGGGGGCGGAGACGAGGACTTCGTCCCCCACCACCGCGGCCGACATGCCGAAGAAACCGTATTCGGCCGAGGCGGGTTCCGCGAACGTGCGGAGGAGCCGGCCGTCTTCGGCGTCGAACAGGTACACGCTGCCGGCCACCGCCGGTGGGAGCGATTGCCCCCAGTTGGCGCGGAGGATGTCCAGGTCGGCGGAACCCACGAAGCCGTCGCCGCTGGGGTCCCCGGCGAGGAGATCCCCCGGCGTGACGGTTTGGCCCCAGTTCGCGCGAATGCAATCGAGATCGACTGAATTGACTATCCCGTCGCCGTCCAAGTCGCCCGGCTGTTGAGACTGCTGGAGGGTCGCCGCGGTGACGAGGACGCGGTTATCGCGAACGGAAACGCTCGACCAGCCGAAGCCCTGTTCCGGCTGCGGGCTGGGCGGCTGAAGCGTCCGGACGTGGACTGCGTCGCTGCGGCGGAACAGGAAGGCCTTGCCGGCGTGCGCGGTCTGGCCGTCCTCTTCGCCCCGCGCGGTGACCAGGAACTTGTCGTCCGTCATGGAAACGGACCAACCGAAATAGTCGTCGCGGGAGCGCGGGGAGATCATTGGGTTTCCATGCCTTGCGCGGCTGGCGCAGTGGGTAGCGTGGCGGTATACTGCCACTGCGGCGCTGAGTCCTCAATATCAGTGATGTCCCTTTTTCTTCTTCCCGCCGGTTTCGAACGTGTCATCCTCGTCGATATCGAAGGAGAACTCGTCGGCGCCGTACAACAGGCCACTCTCGACCGTCGGGTCGGCCATGTTCTCGGCGTACCCGTCGTAACTCATCGTGCTGACGATGGTATCGTCAACACGCGCGATGCCGTTATCCTGTTGGAGCCCGTTGCTTGCGTTCTGGAGTTCCTCTTGTTTGTTGAAGCTCCGCCCCATCTCCAGTACTCTGGGCGTCCCGAACAGCACGCCGCTTTCGGAGCAACCACCATCCCGCCCCCAATATGGCGGTCACAGTCATGATGGCGACCAGCCGGACAAGGGGAGACGTCAGGGCTGAGTCGGCCGCACGAATTTCGATCAGCATGATCGTTCTGTCAATCTTAAGTGGGGTGGAACCATACTGACTAACTCCGGAGGACACGGCTCGAATTTGGTAACGTCCGGGTGGGATATTGCCTGGTTTTCCTTCAAGACCGAACTCGTGAAGCGATACCCTAATCGGAGTTGTGTCACCTGGCTGTAGTGTCTTAATGTGTTCCTTGCTGGCCGCCCAGTCAACGAAGACACAATACGGTATCCGCTTGCCGTCGTCGCGAATGAAATCGATGTTCAACCAACCGAATCCAAATCGAGCTTCCGGGAAGAACTTGATTGGCTCAGTTGTATTATTGGAGAAAGCAAATTCTAACACCTTGTCGGAACCTCGCTCCACCGTGACAACCGGCACGAAATCCACGGATTTCTGGAGATATAACGTTTGATTCGGTGCCTCCGCCGACGCGCCGTTCAACGGCGCTGCTATTGCCAGTCGGCCAACGACGGCTATGGCAATACACCCGAACAGAAGATGGCCTCGAACCAAGGAACGAACACTATTGCGTAATTCGATCATACGGAGTCCTTGTTGATAAGGTCCATTTGCAGTCTGGTGAGGTTAGAGAAAACAATGTTGACACGCTCTGCCCACGTTCTATGGTTGGACATTAAGTATATTCTGTCATTGTTATCACCTACTATGCCGTTCCCATTTGGGTCATCCAAATGCTCACCCGAGTCGAAGCCGTTAGCGCTATTGGTATCAATTATGAGATGTGTTAACTCGTGAGCCGTCGTGTGTGCCAAGGCATCTGAAAATGGAGTACCGACGGGCATGGCAGTATGTATTGCGTCCACTCCAGTCGATGCTCCACACGTCCCGGTCAATCCAAGAGTGTTCGGCCTGTGCGAATAGGAATCCACGAAGCTCAGATACACGAATTCCGTCAGCATATTGTCATCGCCGTCAGTCTGATGACGATGGTCATCCATCCAGTCGTCCCACGCATCATCGCTAGCAAACACGACATGCGTCGCCGCCGTCTCGTCGATCACGTAGTAGAGATTGATTCCCGCACGGTCGGTGAGATGGCCGAAACCGGAGGAAAGCGCATCCATAATCCCACGAATTCCCGCCTCGCTGGGCATGTTGGTAACACCAGCCATGATATCCACCTCGACGAGCAGTTCTTTCTTGGACGCGCTCAGCCGTTTGTGTCCGCCGGTGTGGCCGGCGCCGCCGTCGAGGATGAACCCGCGGTACTCCTGGAGGACGGTCAGGCTGTCGCCTTCCGTTTTGTGAGGCGGCATGCCGATGTTCGGCTGGGGCTGGTCGGGGTCTTCGTTCTCCTTGTCTTCGCAAGCCGCGAAGAAGTGGATGCTCTCCGTTTCGAATTCCCCGAACATGTGCCAGTCATTTATGCGTTCTCGTTCCCACATGTCGGAAATCCCGTCATCGTCTACGTCGAGCCGAATATCCAGAGCATAACGCCAAACGACCGCTCCGTTCATCCTCACTTTCACGGCGACAGCAGGCTTTGCGTCGTAGTCCTCGCCGTCGCGGCGTTCGGCGGAGGTGTTGGGCACGTTACGGCCGCTCAAGCTCGAGTATCATGATCGTTCTATCCAGTTCGATGGGTGTACACCGCAGCTCTGCGAGCGGGCCGCCGGGTTTCAGTGAATACTCAAGTCGCAGTTTGTATTGTCCCTCCGTCAGCGTGTCCGGCTTGTGATCCACTCCGTACGAATCAAGTGCGACTTCATAGGGAATCTCCTCGCCGGGCCTAAGAACCCTCTTGTGCCTGGGAAATAGACCTGCCCCTTCTATTTGTTTCCTATGGGGATTCAGGCGTCTCCTTTGTAGAGCCGAATTGGACAGCCCTGGATCGAATCCTTCGTTGGTCCATATCGCCCCATGCCGTAGTAATGAAAATCCCTGTCAGAGTTGTTTCTCAAGGAAAACCGCACTGGAACATCCAGATCGTCCAGCGCGCGTGTTACGAGTGGCGCGGTGTGATTCTCGGCGCAATCTGGAAACAGGTCCACGACGATCACCGGGTCCGCATATGTCGATGCCTTGTCACTTACTCCCTCTGGAACGGGATTTCCTTCGCGGTCGTGGCATCCCAGCATGAACGGTAGAAAGAAGATGATACAGGTATTTGTCTTCATGGGTTTCTTCCTGCACTGTCTGACGAGCGGACTCTAGCCGCCCGACTGCTTGTTTTTCAAACTTAGTTTTCCGCGAGTGATATTTGAAAACTCGATTGTCCTAGAATTGTACGGATGATCAAGCGCAGCCATCACATAGGGTGAATAAAGAGGGAACGTTTCGTCGTCGCCGCCAATCAAGTGTGTCACCTCGTGTGCTACCGTCCGTGCAAGCCAGTCATTGAAGTGTGTCGTGTCATTCTCTGCACTCGCATCTGCGTATTTCCGATCAACCATAATTGCTGCGCCATGGTCGTCTGCGTATCCGCCAGGAGTATCTGGGAAAAAGAACGATTCCGTGTCAGCAAAAACGACGTAGACGAACTCATCCAACATGTTTGTGTTGCCACCGGTGTGGTGGCGATGGGCATCCAGCCACGTGTCTGAACTTGCTTCGGTTAGAAATACCTCATGCGTCGCCGCCGTCTCATCAATCACGTAGTAGAGATCAACCCCGGCGCCGGTGGTGAGATTCCCAAACCCTGAAGAAACCGTCCCCATAATCCCACGAATTCCCGCCTCGCTTGGCATGTTCGTCACACCGGCCATAATGTCCACCTCCACCAGTAGTCCTTTCTTTGACGGACTCAGGCGTTTGTGTCCGCCACCGTGCCCGGCGCCGCCGTCGAGGATGAACCCGCGGTATTCCTGGAGGACGGTCAGGCTGTCGCCTTCCGTTTTGTGGTTCGGCATGTTCGTTCCACCGTCCGTGTTGCCGGCGGCATCGGGATCTTGTTTCTCTTTGTCGTCTTCGGCCGCGAAGAACTGGAAATCTTCCGTTTGGGATTCTCCAAACTGTGTATTCCACGACGCCACCTGCTCGCGCTCCCACTTGTCGGAAATCCCGTCGTCGTCCACGTCAATCGGAATACCAAGATTATACTGGAAAACGACGGCTCCGTCCAGTTTCACGTCTACCCGGACCACGGCTTTCCCTCCGTAGTCCTTGTAGAAGATCACCGCGAAGTTTACCGGGTAGATAAGATCCCATTCGCTGGTTTCAAACGTGTCATCCTCGTCAATGTCGAAGGAAACATCGCCGACGGCGTCGTACAACAGTCCACTTTCGACCGCCGGGTCAGTCATATTCTCGGCGTACGCGTCGTAACTCGTCTTGCTTGCGAGGGTTATGCTTCTGGCGCTTCTGACCGATCAGTCATCGACAACCTTAATCCACATAATCCGCTGATCAAGTTCGATGGGCGTACAGCCGACCTCGTGCATCACATCCGCTTCCTTGACGGAATACTCCGCACGGAGTTCGTAATCGCCGGGAGGAATCGCTCCACGTTTCTGGTCAATGCCATAGGTGGTCAGCAACGAAATGCTGTATCGAATTGTCTCCCCGGGATTCAAGACGCGAATCAGGGAAGGCACAACCCCCGCATTCTCGATAGACTCGATGTGAGGAACTAACGTACCGTCTCGATACAGATTGATCCGGCATAGCTGAATGGTGTTCTTCCCGTACCGTCCTTCGGTAAGATAGTAGAACGGTTCGCTGGAATTATTGCACACCGCGAATTCGACCGGTGCGCCCAAGTTGGTCGCACGCACAACCTTGGCTGGCATATTGCACGAATCTGCCTCGCCTGAAAAGAGGTCTACGAGACATCCTGGCACATTAGCTTCAACCCTGCTGCTTCTAGTGCGGACATTGTTGTCAGCACAAGCACCCAAGGCAATTGTCGCCATGAGGGTCAGGCTAGTCCATTGCCTCATCATCGTCTGTCCTCCGGATTACGGGGTTCTTGAAATCACAGAAGACCGTCTCTCAACGCTCGACAGACTCCTTGCTGCAAAGGTTCATCTCTCCACGCGTCGTGTTCGAGAATACGATGGTCTTCTCATTGTTTGGATTCCGCGGATACATAACACAGGTATTTGGAATGGACGTATTGTCTTCCGGCGAGTAATTCAAGATGAGATGGGTCAACTCGTGGGCGCCAGTGCGTGCAATCCAAGAATGGAGGCTCGCCAAGTCGCCCGCTGAATTGGCCTGATCATATTTCCGCTTGACGAAGATATATGATCCGTAGTTGGAAGCTACGCCTCCTGTTGTCGTGTCCGTTGAGTAGTCCGCGAATGCAAGGTATACGAACTCATCCAGCATATTCTCGCTGCCATCGGTCCGGTGGCGGTGATCGTCCGCCCAGGAAGTCCTTGTCGCCTGTGATGCAAACACCTCATGCGTCGCCGCCGTCTCGTCGATCACGTAGTAGAGATTGATTC
>CAZFQG010000288.1:0-5528 GCA_964520785.1 uncultured Planctomycetaceae bacterium
TTGAATAGGTACCGAATGGCTCACACACGCGTTGAGGTGGACAGTTACGTTGCATGCATACTCCGCAATCAACAACAGGTTCTATTCATGGCCCGTTGGCGATGTGTAGAACGTGCTGACTCAAGAATGTCGAGGCAAACGCGTGGGAACGGGGAAAAGGCGACGCAACCCGGGAAACTGTGGTTTCAGGGCGTGAGTGCCTGCCGCTTGACCTTCGGCTAACCCTGCCCGGGCGTGGATTCTCGACGGGAACGAGCGATTCTTGATATGCGACGGCGTTCTGACGGGGAGGGTGTGCGCCGAGGGGCGGTTCGGAGCGGCGTAACCGGCTTGGACAAACGGATTGCGGGCGACTGACCGACTTCCTTGCAGGCTCCGTATGAAATCGTAGCAACGGTTTCCGGAGCACCGAGGGGGGCAAAATGTAGGATGTCGGCACTCCTACGATCTGTCCGTCACGCTGCTCCAGTGGCATGCATTGCCTATCATTCGATCTGGCTCATTCCCTATAGCAGAACGCAATTCCGGTCGGCAAGAAAAGCCAAGTCTGGACATTCTATGGGAGGACGGACAGATGCGGAAACCTCTCCTGATTCAGTCATCTTCCCCCAGAACTTCCCTTAGGGTCGCCTTTTCCATTTCAGCCCTGGCTAACGACTTCCGCAGTTGCCTGATCTCCCTCTCCAATTCCTCTACACGTCCCTGTGAACCCGTCTTCCGTCGCCGTTGCTTGGAACCTGGAACCGCTGTTGCTTCTTCTGAAACATCAGTCCGTCCCTTCCAGAAGTACTGTGGTTCTGATGTAAGGACTTTGTAGGAATCGGTCGGCAGGGAATCCGTAAGTACCTTGCGGATTGCCAGCAACTGCGTCACGGACCGCCTTGGATGCTCTGTAGAGAGCCGCCATTTCTCATAGAATGCCTCGTCCCGCTCCTCTTGAACCTGAGAGACACATTTGAAGATATACTTCGGGTCCAACACCACCAGATCACAAGTCCAACCAGAGACAAAGTAGGCTTCATATGCGCCATGATCTTCAAATAATATAGACTCACGATGATACCCTTGCAATGGTTTGTCGGCGTTTATGATAGCTTCTATCTGCTCTCTTGTTTTGTCAAAGTCAATCATACCGAACCTGTACTCCATGATTCTGCCTTTTCTGCTTCTTAACCCTCCAGGCGATCCTTCCCCTTCGACACACCAAAGAACGTGACCACTGGGCCAGACGATCATTCTAACGTGATTCATACGAGATGATTGTTCTGAAAAAGTCTTTTCTTCGAACGGGCCAACCCCCAACCTCGCGAGCCGTATGAGTTCACTTCCATCTCCAGACGGCAGCATCCAGTCGGAACAATCGTCTTCTTCCGTATCTCTCAGGAAGAGGTTCACAATTGTGATAGCGGGCAGAACGGAGGTACCGTACAGTATTGGAGTGCCCAGCTTATCAAATGTCTGATCGATCCGAACCGGGCGAAATAGTAACCTTCGCAACTATTTTGTCGTCTTGACAACATTCCTTTTTCCTTTCGAACCTTTTGCCGTCACAGCATCCGTATTTTAGCTGTTCTTCAACCCATTTGGCCTGTGCTAATGATCCGCCGGGGCCTAGCTCGAAAAGGCCCAACGGGTCCAACTGAATCCCGGGCATGTTCGCAACGTAAGCGTGCAAGTTCCACGGGCTGCCTTCATACCCGATGGGATCCCTATTGGCGAACCGTCCCAACCCGGGATGATAGAACCGATTCCGATAATACATCAACCCGGTTTCCAGGTCCATCCGTCTTCCGGTGAACAGGTACTCCCAGTCGTAGCTGGAACTGCTCCGGCTCGCGAAGGCGGACGTCAAGACCACCGGCGTGCCGTAAGCCGAGTAGAGGGGCCGCTCGACGACGTTCCCGGAGTTATCCGTCAGCGCCACGACATTCCAGTTCGCGTCCTGCATCACCCAGAGCCGCTCGTTGAGCGTGCCGTTGCGCGGATCGGTCGTGTCCCGGTCGCGGAGGATCAGATCGTCGATGTAACGGTCGCCCCAGACGTACTGGACCTCCGCGTCGACGTCCTCCGGTTCCGGATCGGAACACCCGTCCGGCGCCGTCACCCGCTCCTCCAGACACCGCCAGCGTTGGTCGACCCGCTCCGGATCGACGGGGCGGGAAATCTCGTCGGACGTGGTGATTCGGGCAACCATGTTTCGGATGGAAAAGGCTGGTTACGGGTTACGAAAGGCCGCGGGAGCAAAGTGAACCGTGATCAACCGCAATTCTAACCCTTTTCGCGTTTCCACGTCAACTCCGCAATACAGAACACCTTCCCCCCACACGAAGGGGTTCCAGGGTGTTCCCGTTGATCCGGCCAAGGAGGAAACCTTCGGCGCCCCCGAGCCGGGGTGACGGTGTGGATGTCCGAATGGCTCGCTCTGGGTGTCCGAATGGCTCGCTCCGTGTGGTTCTTGTCCCGATTAGGTGATTTGTCCACGCCCCTCTTGTCGCGGGGGAAGCGGGCTATGGGGTTATTGCTCGGCCCGGATCGCCAGGGCATGAATCCGGCCTTCCAGGTGGGCGGCCAGCTTTCGTTCGAGCCATTGGCGAATCAGGGCGTTCATCGCGGCGGGGGCAATATCCACGAATCGGGCGAGTGCTCGCGGAGTGCGTCCGGTATCGCAGTGGAGATAGGCGGCGCGTTCGACGCCGCGCATCCGGTATTGCAGTTCAGCGGCGCAGGGGCGGGTGTCGGTGATAATCAGCGTTTCGTCCTGGCGATCCCACTTGCGCAGCACGACCGAACCGGCCAACTCATGCCACCGGCGGGCGCATTCGAGTACCGGGCCGGCGTACTCGAGCGGGTCGCGGCCGTCGGCGTAGTCGTATTCGTAGTAGTACGCCATTCGCGCGAGCGCCTCCTCGGAAAACGGATAGACGTAGGCGAAGGCCGGATTGGGCCGGACATTGGCCATTCCGTGCGATTCGGGGTTCTCGAAATAACGCGAGAAGCGGTCGAGCCGCACGCGGCCGACCGCTTGAGGCGGCGCCAGATGGAAGATCGCCGGCAGTAAGTCGATCATGGCCGCGTAATCCTCCGCGTTCTCTCCGGGGAACCCGTAAAGGATATTCCACTTCACTTCGATTCCCGCCTCGGAAAACCACTTCAGCGCTTGCAGGTTGTGACCTGCGGTCGCCCCTTTGCCGACGAGTTTCAGCACGGAGGGGATGAATGTCTCGATCCCCAGTTGAGCCGCGCCGAGACCGGCGTCCAGTAGGGTCCGGACGTGGTCGCGCCGGAGAGTCGTCTTCATCTCGTAAACGAACGAAAAATCCAATTCGGCCTTGCGCATTTCGGGGAGGAACGTATCGAAGTAGCGAAAGTCGAGAATGTTATCGGCGGAACAGCCTTGGTGGACGTCGTGACGCTCCACCAGCGTCCGCAGTTCGCGTACCGCCCTACCCGCCGACTTGCCGCGATAGACGAGGCCGAGGCCGTTGAGCCCGCAGAACGCGCAGTGGTGCCTTTGTCCCCACCAGCACCCTCGCGAGGTTTCGAAAAAGAGCAAAGGGCGGATTTCATCGCGGAACGGACTTTGCGCGTGCCGCCGGAAGAAATCGTCAAAGTCGGGAACCGGCAGCGCATCCATGTCTTGCACCCGCGCGGCGGCCGCCGTGGCGGGACGGGAGTCCCATTCCTTCTCCGGCAACTCGCGCCCGACGATACCCGGCGGAAGCGGTTCGGGCGGTTCTTCCCGGGAGAGGGCATGGACCAGCGGCGCCAACGTCCAATCGGACTCGCCCAAGAAGACGTAGTCGATTTCACGGAATCGCCGGAGCAACTCGACGCCCATTTCCGCCTCGCACGCCGCGCCACCGAAGAGGATTCTCACGTGGGGATCGGCCGCCTTGATCCGCTTCGCCAGGCAAATCGACGGCATCGTCTGCTGGAATGAATCGGTGAACCCGACCACGCGGTACCGCGACCAATCGAACCGTGCCGCCACGGCGTCCAAAAACGGGCCGACGCATTTCGCGGTCTCCCGCAGCGCGGCGAATTCCTCGACCGTCATCTCCGGATCGGCCTTCAGGAGGATCTCGCGGTAGTACGAATCGTCATCCGGCAGGGGTTCGGAGAAGTAGAACGGCGCAAAGAGCCGCTCGCCGCCGAGAACGAACGCGAAATGGTCGGCGAGCCAATCGTAATGATCCAGCCCGACGCGCTCGGCGAAATCGTAGTTGAGATAGGCCGCTTCCGCCGCGATGCCCTCCTTCTTCAGCGCCGCCGTCAATAACCCCAGCCCCAGGTTCGGCCAACGGAGGCTTGAGAACGGCATGTTGACGAGGAGGACGTGAGTCATCGGGCCGGAAGTCCGGGGAATTTCGCGAGAACCGGTCGCGCAGGCTTCGGGACCCGCGCCTGCGCTATTGTAGGATACCCAAAAGCCCCTCTCGTCCTTCCCCAAAAAGGAAACGCCAGGCCGGTGCCTGGCGCTTGCTGGTGAAGGGATGGATCGAAATGGAAATTGACTTCGCGGACGGTCGGAGATGATCGTCTCAAACAGGGGCCAGGTCTTGGATCGCCTCCCCCAGCCGGTGCCGGGCGGTGTGCAACCGCCGCTTGACGGTCCCTTCGGGGATTTCGAAGTCGCCCGCCAGTTCTCGAACGCTCCGATCCTGGAAGTAGTAACCGACCAGGGCGTCCCGGTCGATGGGCCGCAGGCCGTCCAAACCGGCGTGGACCTGGTTTCGGGTTTCATCCGCCTCGAGCGTATCGTAGGGGGTGGGCCCGTCCGCGGCCCGCGCGGCGAAATCGGAGGTGTCCGTCGGCATTTCCCGGCCGTGCCGCTTGCAGCGGTTGATCGCCTGGTTCCGCGCGATTCTCCGAATCCATCCGGCGAACGCGGCCGGCTCCTGCAAGGTATCCAGACACAGGTAGACCTTCACGAAGACGTCTTGGCAGATGTCCTCGGCGTCGACGTAGTTCCCGGTCACCCGCATGGCGGTGGCGATGACGGTCCGTTCGAATCGAGCGACCAGTTCGTCGAAGGCGCGACGGTTGCCGGCTTGGGCCGCCCGGACGACGGCCTCCAGCTCGCACTCTTGGAAGGTTGGTAAGGTATTTGGGGTATTCATCGTTTATTTCCTCATTTTGCTCGTCAGACTTGATTCGGAGGCAGAACCGGCCGGGCCCGGCGGCGGCGATTGACGATTGGTCCAGGGACCGTCCGCGACCGGCGCCCTCGGGGCGGGTTCCAATCCGAGTTCAGAAGACGGGCGGCTTGGCTGTTACCTCAGCGCGCCACGTTCGGACTGGAACACCGGCCCTCTCGGCGAACAGAACGGACTAAACATGAAGGAGCCGTTCCGTCCGGCCGATCCGGTAATGCCCGCGTACACGGGCACCATACGCATGGAAGGGGCTCGCCAACGCAAATCGGCGGCGTCACTCCATGAGGACCGAGCCTTCAGAGACCGCGCATGTTTAAGCAGATGGCCGAGGCAACCGTCGAGCGTGCGAACAACGTTCGTAACCGTCGTAGC
>CAZFQG010000289.1:0-5516 GCA_964520785.1 uncultured Planctomycetaceae bacterium
GAACAAACAACGCCGATACTCCTTCCTGAGTATCAAGTGACACCACTCCACGCAAAACGAAGTTCCGTCTTATAGAGAAATAGACCGGATCGAGTCAACCTCGATTCCGCGGCAGCCTTCTCCTCACGCCGCCTTCATCTCAGCCAAACCCTCTGATGATAGAATTCCTACGATGCGCCCGCTGGCTTGGCCGTCGCCGTAGGGGAAGGGGGCGGTGGGTTGGGTGGTCGTGGGGAGAATAGTGGATGGGCTGCCGGGGGTCAATAGCAGTTCCGCTTGAGCGGCGATCTTGGTGGGGGCGAGCGGGGGTTGGTTACGGAGGGAGTCGGGGGTGGGGCGGTCTTGGACGGTTCGCGTCACGATCAGGGGGATGCCGAGGGTGGCCGCTTCCTCTTGGAGACCGCCGGAATCGGTGATAACCAGACTCGCTCGCTGAAGCAGGGCAATAAAGGGAAGATAGTCAAGCGGCGGAATCAAGTATACATTCGTTCGGCCGCGAAGACGGCGGCGGATCGGGTTCTCGGCCCCCGGGTTCGGGTGGACCGGAACGACGAAATGGGCCTCAGGGAACCGG
The DNA here is from genome assembly GCA_964520785.1 of uncultured Planctomycetaceae bacterium. Lineage (GTDB taxonomy): Bacteria > Planctomycetota > Planctomycetia > Pirellulales > Thermoguttaceae > CAZFQG01. The sequence continues at coordinate 575 of CAZFQG010000289.1, forward strand.
TGAGATAGAATCGAGACCGCCTGGCAAACGGCCTCGATCCCACCGTCAAGGTTCTCCCGACGATGGACCGTTACCAACACCAACGCCCCCGACCCGTCCAATGCATGGGGAGGCAAGTTGGGTATTAAAGGCAGTTGCCTCTTGTTCTGATCAACTGCATAAAACAAGGCGTCGATGCCGGTATTTCCGGTTAAATGAATGCGATCCGGTTTAATACCCTCCGCCAGCAAGTTCTCCACAGCATCTTGGGTGGGGGTGAAGTGATATTGGGCAATCTGGGAGATTGAAGTCCGATTGAATTCCTCCGGGAAGGGGCAACTCGCATCATGTGTCCGCAAGCCCGCTTCGACGTGGGCCGCCGGAACTCGCCGGTAGAACGCCGCCAAAGCCCCACAATAGGCGGTTGTTGTATCCCCCTGAACGATGACGAGCTCGGGCCCCTCCTTCTCCAGGTAGGCGTCCAGACCGGCCATCAGTTTCGCCGTCAGGCGGCCCAACGACTGCCCGGGCCGCATGAGCCGCATGTGGACGTCCGGGACGACGCCGAACGTGGCCAGTGCCCTGTCGAGCAACTCGCGGTGCTGCCCGGTCGCGCAGACGCGGACGTCGAAACCCGGCGTCAGCCGCATCCGCCGGATCAGCGGCCCGAGCTTGATCGCCTCCGGCCGAGTGCCAAGGACAATTACCGTTTTTTTTGTTTTCACATCGAGTCATCGCGGGAGAACGTGAAGTGATCGAAGGGTCCGGATTATCACCGAAAGGGCCGCTTGGAATCAAGGCGAATTCTCGCAAGGCGGAATGCGTGGGTGCATGTTCGAAACTCGCGGGAAACGCGGCGGCCCGTTCTCTCGCGAAGCGCCGCACTAATGGTCGCACGGATTGTGGCCGGTCGGGAGCGTTTCCTTGAAGTAGGCCGCCGCGATTTCTTCCGGCGTACCACCTGGGGCACCGGTCACGACCCGAATTCCGTTTTGCGAGAACAGATTCTGGGCTCTTTGCCCGATTCCTCCGGCGATGACGACCTCCACTCCCATCTCGTGCAACCAAATGGGCAATACGCCCGGTTCGTGGGGGGGAGGAGTGAGCATTTCCGTCTTCGCGATCTCATGCGTCCGCGGATCGACGTCCATCACCGCGAATGCCTCGCAGTGTCCGAAATGGGGGCACAATTGGTTGTTCACGCACGGAATGGCGATTCTCATTCTCAAGCTCCGGGTTTAGTGAATCGTGGAAAAGGAAATGGAGTGCGAGGGAGACGAAATCAGACATCATTTCAATCAAGTTTTCCGGGCCGGCATCTCATTGAGTTCGTGCTCCAGGCGAGTCCAAATCGCCCGAATCTCCCCCGCCGCGCGGCAATTGGTTTCGGTGATGGGGCACCCCAGAAGCTGGGACCGGACGGCGTCCGGATCGTAGGCGATCATTCCCAGCGTTTTCGCGCCGCGGGCCTCGCCTCGTTCGCGAATTCGCTCGCTCAGGGCCGTATTGATATCCGATTTCGCCACGCACAGGAAGGTCGGAACGTCGAAATGTGCGGCCAGCTTCAAAACGCGCTCCAGGTCGTGCAAGCCGCTGAGGGTCGGTTCCGAGACGACCATGGCCGCGGTCGCTCCCGTTAGCGAGGCGATGACCGGGCATCCGATACCGGGAGAGCCGTCAATGATCACGGTCGAACGTTCTTGTTCGAGGGCGATCTGCTTTGCCCGATTTCGCACCACCGTGACCAGTTTGCCGGAGTTTTCGGCCCCGACTCCCAACTTCGCGTGAACGAGCGGCCCGTACGGCGTGTCGGAGACCATCAATTCGCCGCGGTACCGCTCGGACAAGACGACGGCTTTCTCGGGGCAGTGGTCGGTACAGACGCCGCATCCCTCGCACGCGAGAGGATCAATCCGAAACCGGCCCGCTTCTTCGATAACCGCGCCGAAGCGGCAAAGCTCGCCGCAATGTCCGCAGCGGCGGCATGTTTCTTGGTCGATGGCCGCTTCGTAGCCGGAATAGAACGCGTCGCGGCGGCGCTCGGTCGGATTGAGCACGAGAAACAGATCGGCCGCGTCGACGTCGCAATCGGCGAAGACGGCGTCCTTCGCCAGCGTCGCGAATCCTGCGGAGATGGTGGTCTTTCCGCACCCGCCTTTGCCGCTGATAATGACGATTTCGTTCATGGCGCGGCCCTATCGGCGACGGTTTCGGCGAGACGCTCGAAAAGGCTCGCGAATTCCTCGGCGGCCCGAACCGCCGGGACCCCGGTGGAATAGGCTTCGGCGACGCGACGGTCATCCGGAATTTTCATGAGAATCTCGATTCCTTCGGACTCGGCGTAACGCTCCACCCGGTCGTCTCCGATACCGTCGCGGTTCACGACGACCCCCAGGGGAATTTGGAGCAGGCGGACCGTTTCGACCGCGATCCGCAGATCGTTGAGACCGAACGGCGTCGGTTCGGTCACCAGAATGACGAAATCGCAACCCTTGACCGCCGCGATCATGGGGCACGAAGTACCGGGGGGACAATCAAACAGGCGTATTTCGGCCTGCGCGGCGACGGCGTCCTTCCGGACCCGTTCTATCAGCGAAACGGCCATCGCCTCGCCCACGTTCAACCTACCCTCGATGAACGTCAGCCGTTCGTCTTGAAACCGCCCGACCACTCCATTTTCGCGAGTCCGTTCCAAGATCGCGCCGCGCGGACACGCCAGAACGCAACCGGCGCACGCGTGGCACATCTCCGGAAAGAACAGCGGCCGGGACTTGACGGTCGCGATCGCGTTGAAACGACAAACCGAAGCGCAGCGCCCGCACCCGTCGCATTTCGCTTCATCGAGCACGAACGCCGGGACGCGCGTCGGCGCGACGTCTTGCAGTTCGTTCCGGAAGAACAGTCGGGCATTGGGCTCCTCCACGTCGCAATCGGCCAGCACCGCGTGGAATCGTCGAGCGAACGTTAGGGCCAGGTTTACCGCGACGGTCGTCTTTCCGGTACCTCCCTTACCGGAGGCGACGGCGATGTTCATTCGGCTAACTCCAATGCCCCTCGACGTCGGCTCCATCGGTTTCTCGAAACTCGCCCCGTTTGAACCGCTCGATCGTTTCGGCCACGGTTCCTTCGGCGCCTACCCCCACCTTTACACCGGCGGTCGCGAGGACGCGAAACGCCTTCGGACCACAATGACCGGACAGGAGCCAATCCGCGTGGAGGTCCACGACGGTTTGCGCCGACTGGATCCCGGCACCTTGGGCGGCGTTGAGATTCCGCTGGTTGTCGTGGACCGTGAACGTATCGGTTTCGGTATCGTAGAGAACAAACTGGGCGGCGCGGCCGAACCGGGGGTCGACCGCGGATTCCAGCGTGTCGCCGGTGGAGGAAATCGCAAGTTTCATCGTTTTCATTCCCGTTCAGTTGGATCATCCGGTTTATTGTGTCCATGACCGCGGCCGGTCCTTTTGCCGCGGCACCCCGGTCGTCCTTTGCGCGCCATGCTCTCGTCCGTCCGGCGAACGTCCTGACCGCCGCACTCCGGACAGACGTCCGCGCATGCCGAGCCCAAGGGCGAATCCCACCGGTGCTTACACGCCTTGCAGGCGAAGCCTCGTCCGCCGCCGGTGAAGTACGCCCCTCCCTCGATGCGTAGGGCCTTCGCGTTGACCAGGGCGTCGGCCACCTTCCGCCGGGCACTTTCGGCGATCCGGCCGACCGTTTGCCGCGAAACACCCATCGCCTGGGCCGCCTGCTCCTGATATGCGCCCTCGTAGTCTATCAATCGGAGCACCTCGTACTCGTCGACCGTTAGCCGGACTTCCTCGAGCGCCACGGCACGAATGCCCGCCGGCTTGAAAAATGCGCAAGGAGGAGGGGATTGGACGCGGCGTTTCTCGGGCGGTCTCGGCATGTTTGGTCTCGAACTATTATATTATTGGCATATGCCCACAATAAGTCAAGGGGGACAATGCCCCGAGTTCCCGGAATCCGGCTATATGGTACGGCCTGCCGGCATCGCGTCAACGCGGCGGTGGAGAAAGACCTCTGCGGCGGCCGGCTCGCCGGGCCTTGAAACCTCCCGGCGGAGTCCGTTATGATTGTCGAACTGGAATGCCCCTCCGAAGTCGTCGCTTCGGAGCCCCGAATGTCGCGATATCGGCCGGAAAGCCGAGTGAGAGCCGCCCTCGCCTCGCGGCGGCTGAATTGAAAAGGAGCCTCGGATGAGTATTGACTGTTTGTGCGCCGGAATCCTGTTCGCCGATTACGGCTGTGAGCCGATCGAGAGAATGCCCGCCCCGGGCGAGCTGGTCCCCACGAACCGGCTGCACCTGACGCTGGGGGGTTGCGCATCCAACGCGGGCCTCGACATCGCCAAGTTGGGATATCGGGTCGGCGTTTCCGGTTGCGTGGGAGACGACGTATTCGGCGAATTCGTGATCGCTCGTCTTCAGAGCGGCGGGGTGGATACCTCGGGGATCCACCGCCTGCCGGACACCGGGACGGCAAGCAGTCTCATTCTAAACGTACAGGGCGAGGATCGCCGGTTCATCAGCACGGCGGGCGCAAGCGGACGTTTCTCCGTCGGACACATTCCGCACGACTGGGTCACGCAAGCGAAGGTGTTCTACGTCGGCGGATACCTGATGATGCCGGAATTGGAGAACGACGCGATGGTGGATCTCTTTCGCCGGGCCAGGGCTGCCGGCGCCAAGACGGTCCTCGACGTCGTCCTGTTCGAACAACGCCCGTTTTGGGAGATTCTCGACCGCATCCTGCCGGAGACCGACGTGTTTCTCCCAAACGACGATGAAGCGAAGATTCTCACCGGACTGGACGATCCGTTCGACCAAGCGAACCGGTTCCGGGACTCAGGAGCGAAGACGGTCGTCATCACTCAAGGAGAACGCGGGACCATCCTCGTTACGGAAGGGCGCCGGCTCCGTGCCGGAGTCTACCCGACGCA
>CAZFQG010000290.1:0-5491 GCA_964520785.1 uncultured Planctomycetaceae bacterium
TAACCCAATTGACAGTAGTCGTTTGCTACGCTAAAAACGCACCTTCACAGGGCTGCCTCCTTTGGGCTAAGTTAAGAAAAGACTCTGGTTAGGGCAGACAAACTAAGACCATCTTCAATTATCGTTAACGGCTCGACCATAATCAACTCCGAGGCAGAAACCGTACCCCCCGGTCTTTCAGCGTCCGATGCAGATTCGTTCCATCAACGTCTCCTACGGGAATATCACTTCCGGCAGCGATCGCGGCCGCCAGTCCGGCGGCTTGACCCATGGCCATGCAGGTCCCCGTGACTCGGTACACGCCGTGCGCGACGTGCGTTCCGGAGATGCATCGGCCGGCGACGAGCAGCCCGTCTACTCCCTCCGGAATGAGACAGTGACAGGGGATATCGCACTGGGGAATCGTATGCCGCGTCAAACCCTCCGGCAGCGGTGGAAGCTTTGGGTCCTTCGGGTTATCCGGATCGATCTCATGGACGTCCAGGTGGAACCCGGTACTGGTAACCGCGTCGTCAAATCGGCGAGCCTGAAGCAAGTCATCAATATCCAAGCAATAGCGGCCTCGGATGCGACGTCCTTCGCGAACTCCGATCTGCGGCGCCGTTTGAGCAAGGCGAAGGTTTTCCAGTCCCGGAATCCGTCGCATGACCGGCAGAAAGACCTCGTGAACCTGGCGCCGCGCCTCGACCGTGGCCCGGCTGACCTGGCGCGCGTCGGTGGGATCGATCTTGTAAACGTGCGTGGCTTGGATCACCGCCACCGCCTTGCCGGGGGTGGCGATGAGGTACGGAGTACCGCTTCTTTGCGGGCCGAACGGAAATGCCATCTCCAGGCAGTGTTTCTTCGCCGTGGCGCTGAGATCGCGCATGAACTCATGCACGGTGACTTTTTCAGCCGGCGTGCCACGAAAACTTTCGAAACCGCACACCTCGAACATCAGTGTCATGGGCTGGCAGAGTCCGTCCCGCGGACGTCCCAATTCGAAGGGTACCCCCGCGCCGGCCGCCACGTCGCCATCACCCGTGCAGTCGATCACCGTCTTGGCCAAGACCGCTTCGCGGCCCGACTTGCTCTCGACAATGGCGCCTCGTACGCGGTTCCCCTCGACGATCGGCTCGGTAACGGGACAATGAAACCAGAAGTCAACTCGGGCTTCGGCCATCAACCGTTCAAGGACGAACTTCATGGTCTCGACGTCAAAGACATACATGCTCCCCTTGCGAATCCAGACACCGCGGTCCCGCAGAGACTCGATCAATCGATCCACGATCCAGCCCTTGTGCGGATCGAACAGGGGATTTAACAGGCCGGCCGTCCACATGCCGCCCAGCATCCCGTGGCGCTCCAAGAGCAGCGTCTTCGCTCCCTCCGTCGCCGCCGCCATCGCGGCACCGACTCCCGCCGGTCCTCCTCCGGCCACGAGCACGTCGACGTTCGCGACAACCGGCACTTGCCGGGGTGGTTCATTCACGAACTCCGCGTTCGGCGACACTTCCATACGACGGGGAGGCGGAACATTCGACGATCCACTCGTATCGGAACAACCACAAGCACGGGAAGTCGCCCCCGTACCGATCGCGCCAAGCGTGCCGGTGAGGAAATCGCGGCGTCTCATCGTGGCGTCCTCCGAGTGGATTCGAGTCGACGCAAGACTCTCCGGGAAATGCCCGCCCAGGCTACGGCGGGAAACAGAAGAACGACCAGACCCGGCGCCGGGACGGCCGATGCGCCGATAATCCCCCAGTGCGCGCGAACCACGTCCAGATCGGCGGCGCCGACCGTGCCGTCGCCGGACGCGTCGCCCCGCGCCAGATCGCGGGGCTCCACGACTTGTCCCCAAAACGCGCGAACGATATTCAAATCCTCCGAGTCGACGCGTCCGTCGCCGTTGAGATCTCCCGGCATCGCGTCCCACTCGAAATCGGCATGGAATCGATATGAATAAATGCTTGCGTTCTCCAGGTAGAACCGCAACCGGACTTCCTCGCCCAAGAGCAGTTCGCCAATCGGCTCGCCCGACCAGCGCATGAGGGCAGCGAGGGAATCACCGGAGAAAACACTCGACTCGCCAGCGGCATAGCCGGAGAGCGGTTCCCCCTCGGCATCGAGCAATTCCGCGCGGATGCTCCCGCCCTCTTCGGTCACGGCGTTGATGGTCAAGTACCGGTCCGTCAATTCGAACGGTACGGTCGTGATGGTGCCTCCGTCGTCGGCGGCGTCGAGCGAGACGAATCCGTCGCGACGCCAAACGGCCCGGGCGATGACGATCTCCTTATCGGGCAGGTAAGCGCCGTGCGTCGTGTTGATCCCGGTATAATACATCCATTCCTCGTTGCCGACCGAAACCGGCGTATTCGACACGCCCAGAATGCATCCGGCGTCATAATCATAGGGGCCGTTCGGGATGAGGGGAGAGCGGTCTTCCAAGCGGTGCCACGTCCGGCCGTCGCGACTGTGAACGAGCTGAACGTCGATCGGCCCGTCGGCCGGACTCTGTCCCGGCCCGGATTCATCCGGCGGACCGCTGTAGCGGAAATGGGTGACAAGCCCGAGGAACTGATCACCGTAAGGAAAGACCGACATATTGTAGAACTGGGAATAGAGGCCGCCCTCCGCCTCGGTCTGGGCGTCGTCGATTGCGTCGGGCGCCATGACCAGCTTCGGGGTGGACCAATTCTGCATATCCGGGCTGACGGTCAGATAGACGAGACGTCGGACCGCCCCGCGATACTCATGCGTCTTCTTGAAAAAGAACAAGTATTCGCCCGTGTCGGGGTCCTGCGCGAGCGTGCAGGTATCGCCGCCGGGGCTGATCGTCCCCGGGTATCGCGTCCAGTGCAAGCCGTCCGCCGAATAGGCGGCGACGTAGCTCCCGTCAAAACCACCCATTTTGTACCGTTTAGCGGGGTCCGTTTCATGCTCATCGTAGATTACGCTCGGACTATCGAAAAACAAATCGATCATATTGTTCTGCGTCGATCCCTCGAATTCGACCTGGCCGAGATTGGGTCGTTCCCAGGTCACGCCGTCGGTGGAGGTTGCATACGAAACGCCCAAGCCGGTCGACCCGCGGTGCATGTACCACATGCGGAACTGGGACTGCTGGGGATCGTACAGCGTGGTTCCGTAGACGTACACACGGCGATCCCAGCCGTCGGTCTCCCACGCCGGTCCCGCCTCCAGGACAGGTCCGGCCAGCTTTTCGCAAGCGTGTGTCCTCCGCACGACCCCGCTTCGTTCCGCCAACATCACGTCGTCGACGAACAATTGGGTGCCATGACCCGGGACGAACGGCGGCGGCTCGGGCGGATCCTCCGGGTTCGAGACCACGGAGATATTGTCGACCACGGAATAGCCGGTTGAAAGACCGGTCGGGAGGTCGATCATGTCGATTCCCTGTCCCGTCGTCGGACCGATACCGACGTTTCCCGAGATCGGCTTATTCCAATCCGTCAGCCCCAGGGCTTGGAAGACGCTCTGATTCGAATTCGTAACGACGATATCGTAGGTGGGGGTCGGCAGATCGAAACGGGCGGTCAACGTGAACCGATGGGTCAACGGATTCGTGCGGACATCCTCGTCAAAGAGGACCGCGCCCACCAGTCCCGGCGGCGTGTACCACCCCGCCCCGCCGCGATCGTACACCTGAAAATCGCCGTTTCCGTTGACGCGATAGGTAATCAGCGCGTTGCCGCCGTTAAACACGGAACCGGACAGGCTGCGAGTGTCGCTGCTGCCCGGGTCTTCGCAAGCGAAATCCATCGCCAGCTTCCACCGGGGAGCCGTTTCGGCGAAGTTCTGGTAAATACTCCCCGCGCCCGGAATTAGCAACGCGGAAGCTCCGGTTCCACCGATGGCGTTGGTTCCGGTCTGCGGCAGCGCGTTATTCGACGAACCCGACCAACCGAACGGAATGTCGCCGGAACCGACCGTCCCCCACCCGGTCGTGTTGCTGAAATCGCCATTGACAAGCACATTCGCCTGAGAGACGCACGAGTTCAGAAGAACGAGAAATTCGAAACCAACGATCAAGAAACACCACGTGCCCGACTCGTTTCGCCAACCGAAACGCGCCGCGTCGCGGCCGAATCCACCGGAAGTCATTTCGTGAAATTGTGTAATCGAGGCGCGTAGCAACAAGCGTTCCCTCTTTTTTTCTCACGGGAGTTTCAACGGAATATCGTTCGTCATGCCGGGTTTCACCGTGATTTGCAGTCGCGACGTCTCCGGCCGTGAGTAGTGCTCCGGCAGTAGCAGGCGTACCGGAGCGTGGGATTCCTCCGGATTGTGCGCGGCGGTGTTTTCTTGGTTCAGTGACGGCATCGCGATTACCGCTACGCGATATGCGCCCGCTGGGGCGCGGAGTCGATAAACGCCCTCGGCGCTGATGCGGGCCGGTTCGAGCTGATCTCCTTCGTCCGACTGAAGTACCACCGCGCCCGTCGTTAACGGCCTTTCGCGAAAGGTAACTTCCCCCGTGACCTCGACCATTTCGGTTGCGGCGTCCCGACAGCCGAGTCCGACCATAATCAAGCATGGCAGGACGATTCGCGGGAGCTTTGATTCTACCAATGGCACGTTAGCTATTCCTCCCAGGCGACCGTTTCTCCGCCGTCGCGCGTCGCCATTTGGGCATACGCGAGCATGACGATCGAATCCCGTACGAAGTGGACGCTCCCGTCGACAAAGACGAATTGGGCGCCGCCGGGGTGATCGCTCCCGAAGAATAGATCGTTGAAGCGACAGGTGCGACCGGAAGGACAAGGGTGATAACAGGTCTTGGTCGTATCCGAATTCATCGGCCAGGTGACGTTCTTGGTCATGGCGGCACAGAGTTTCGTCGGGTTTTTCTCGTTCCCGAAATAACTCGCTCCGCGCGTCCAAATCCGCAGATTATAAGTCCGTTCTCCGATCGCCAGCGTATTCGACGTGCCGTCGGTGATATCGCGAATCCGAACACTGCTATTGGGATAAAGTACCCCGTCGTCGTAGTACGAACCGCAAACGGCCTCTCCCTTCAACACGTCGTATCCATGGCTCCGCTTAACGGCCCCCATCACTCCGCAATACGTAGTAACCGTCCCGTCGGCGACGTCCGCCGGGTCGGTTCCCAGATCGCCGGAGTAGCTCGGACACAGAAGGATCGGACCGATATTCTTGGCGACCGCGACGTTCAAGGGGTGTGTCATCGGCAAAGTCAAGTTGAACGCTGCGTACACGTCATCCTGCTCCATGAACGGAAGCAGAAAAACGAGATAACTGTACATGGAACCGCTATACGTCTCCCCGATTTGTGAACCAGGCGGCAACTTATCGTTCGCGTCACCGTACATCTGAAGCGCCAAACCGAGTTGCTTGAGATTGTTCGCGCACTGCATTCGCCGCGCTGCCTCGCGGGCCGCCTGCACGGCCGGCAGCAACAGGGCGATGAGAATGCCGATGATCGCGATGACCACCAGCAGCTCCACCAGCGTAAAACCGTGTAGGGGCC
>CAZFQG010000291.1:0-5445 GCA_964520785.1 uncultured Planctomycetaceae bacterium
ACACTGCGTTTTCAAACACTACAAAAACCTCAGAATATTGCCGCGTGAGGTATAGATGAAATACCGAGAATGATGCAGGTAGCCCATTGGGTCCGCTTCGGGATAGCGGACGCGTATTTCGATCACGTGTTCCGATATCGAAGACGTCATGGCGATTTCCTCGTCGAAAAGGATGGTTCCGGTCCGCTGGCTGGTTGTCGTAACCCTTTGAAATTCAATGGGTTGTACAGTTGCTCCGCTTGAACATGGCCTATCGCCGGTGTCTTGACCGAAGCCGAATGCTAACTTATATTCTTATCGTTTGCCAGTACGTGGACGTTATTTTAATTTACGAATATCGGGTTTTTTATTGACACTTCCATAGGAGCATGGCCGCATGGATGGGCTCGACGGGATCAATCTCTCGACACTTCGCGGTCGGGACTACCCGGCCATTCGCCAATTCACCGTTTTTCTCGAGAATCGGATCGGCCAATTACTGGAAGTGATTCGCCGGTTCGAAGGCTCCAAGGTTCGCATCGTCGCCCTGTCGATTACCGATTCGGCGGAGTGTGCGTTCGTCCGCTTCCTTCTTAGCCACCCGGAAGAAGGGAGGGAAATCCTCGAGAGGGCGGGCCTGGCAATCATTGAATCGGATCTGATTGGAGTGGAATTGCCGGAGGGAGCGCAGCCCTTGTTGTCGGTCTGTACCGCGTTGTTGCAGGCGGAAGTCAACATTGTCCAAGCCTATCCCCTGATCGTTCGACCCCATGGGCGCGCGGCGGTGGCCCTGATGGTGGACAACATTGAAATGGGCCTAGAGACGTTGGGGCAAAAGGGCTTCACGATGCTTACGGAAGATGATTTAATCAGCGCCGAACCGTTCGGTTCCAGTTGAGCCTCATCGGGATTTTCATGGCCATACAAATCATTTGCCCAGGATGTCACAAACGATTCAAGGTCGGGGATCAATTCGCCGGCAGAACCGGTCCATGCCCGAGCTGTAAGCATCCCATCCAGATTCCTGAAAAGGGACAAGAGGTCAAGGTACACGCGCCGGAGCAGTTCGAGAGCGGCGGACGGAGCGTTTCCGGAAAGTTGGTACTCAAGCCGATTTCCTACCGGCAGATGAAGACCGATCCGCTCACCCTGGCGATTGTCGTCGCGGTGGTGCTCGGCATGATGGCCGCGGCCTGGTTGGCCGGGGGTTTCATCCGGGAAAGCGTCGTTCTTCGCGCCGTCGCGTTGGCGGTCATTTCCCCTTTGATCGTTTACGGGGGCTATTTTTTTCTCCGCGAAGACGAGTGGGAGCCGCACGACGGCTTGGGACTCTGGATACGCTCGTTGATCTGCGGCGCGGCGTTCGCCGTGTTGTGGGGTGTTTTCGCGTACGTCGCCGGGTCCGTTCTCACCGGAGAGGTGTGGATGTGGCTCGTGGTGGCGGCCCCTGTGTTCGCCATGGGCTCGATTTCGGCGACCGCGTCGCTCGACGTCGAGATGTCGAACGGGTTTTTTATTTACGCCTTTTACGTCTTATTCACCGTGTTTCTGCGGTGGCTCGCGGGGATGGGATGGATTTGGTCCCTGACGGCGTGACGTATGAATAGTATTCAACGGATTCCCGAGGTCGCGGGACTGGACGCGCGCCGCGGCGCGATCCGCATTCCTCCCGATATCGACATCCCGCTGACGCCGCGGGTCCGGCGTCTGATCGACGCGCGGGAGTTTCGGCGGCTCCGCGGAATCAGCCAGTTGGGCCTGGTATCGCTGGTCTATCCCGCGGCGATTCACACGCGTTTCGAGCATTCTCTCGGCGTATACCGGCTGGCTTTGTTGATGCTCAAGCGGTTTTCGCACGACGCGCGATTTACCGACGGCGTTTCTCCACGCGACGCCGAGTTGCTGATCGCCGCTTCGCTACTGCACGATATCGGCCACTGGCCGTTTTGCCACCCGATCGAGGATATCGCGTCGGCGGAGGAACCGGACCACGAACAATTCGCGCGGCATTTCATCGGCGGGGGGGATATCGCCGACCTCCTCCGCCGGGACTGGGGTCTCGAACCGGAAGACGTCCTGTCGCTGCTCGACGGCGACCGTTCTTCGCGGTCCCGGCGGATACTCGGAAGTATCCTTTCGGGACCGGTCGATATCGACAAAATGGATTATCTCTTCCGCGACAGTTTGCACGCCGGCGTTCCCTACGGACGTCATTTCGATCAGAATCGTCTGATCGCGAGTCTGTGGCTGAATGAAGCGGGAGATGGCCTGGCAATTTCGGACAAAGGGAAGACGGCGGCGGAACTGATGGTGTTCGCTCGGTACGTCATGTTCAGCGAGGTCTACTGGCACCACGGCGTCCGTTCGGCCACCGCGATGCTGCAGCGCGCGTTCGAAATGCTCAAGGGCCGTCTCGTTTTGGAGGAGCTGTACCTGCTCGGCGAACAGGCCTGGATCGGCGAGTTGGTTCGCGCCGCCGGCGGAGAACCGGCGGCGGAACTGCTCGACGGATTGTTCGGGCCCCGGCGCCGGCTTTACAAGCGGCTTGTGCAGTACGGCATTTTTGACGCCCCGGACGTCTATCGAAAGCTGCGCGGCCGTCCGTACCGGTGGCTTACGCGCTGCGCGGAACGATTCGCCGCGTCGGCGTCGCGCCGTCTGGGGCGCGAAATCGCGCCGCACGAAATCATCTTCGACGCGCCGCCGGCGCGGCGCGAAGTGCAGTTCGACGTGGACATATTCTTCGCCAAGGAGAGACGCTATCGTCCCCTCGGCGAGGTTTCCCCGGTAGTACGCGTGCTCGCCGAGGAGCAGTTCGACGACTGCGTGAAGCGGGTTCGCGTGTTCGCCCACCCGGATGTTTTGCAGACACTGCTGCAATTGGACGATACGACCGCGCTGATTGAACGGGCGGTCGACGAAACGGAACGACGGGAGGTCATGAAATGACGGTCGACCAAGGAGAAATCGAAGCGATGGAACGGGCCGTACTCAAGTTCCTTGCGCGGCCGAACTACGTTCCGGTCAAGCCGAAAACCATCGCGAAAAAGCTGAACGTGCATGTCGATTCGCGGATCGAGGTGAGCAAGGCGATCAAGCGGCTCGCGAAACGGGGCCTTCTCCGTTACGGAGCGAGCCACGTCGTGCTCCCGGTCGATCCGAACGAATTACGGAAACGGCGGATCGTCGGGACGTTCCGTCGCAATCCCAAAGGATTCGGATTCGTTCGCCCCTCTCACGTTTCCAAGGGCGGCAAGCAGGTGGAGGACATTTACGTTTCACCCGATCACGTGGGAGACGCGGCGACCGGTGACGTCGTCGCCGTGGAACTACTCGACCTTCCGCGCCGCGACGGTCTCGGTCCGAGCGGGAAGATCGTCGATATCGTGGAGAGACAGACGACCACGTTCGTCGGGACCTACTTCGAATGGGAAGGGGACGGCTTCGTCCAGGTGGACGGGGCGCTTTTCGCCAAACCGGTCCTCATTACCGATTTGGGCTCGCAGCGAGTGCGGGAGGATGACAAGGTCGTTTTCGAAATGATCCGCTTTCCAGCCTTGTCGCAGCCGGGCGAAGGGGGGATCATCGAGGTGCTCGGCAACCAGGATAGGGCCGGAGTGGATACCCTATCGGTCATTCGCGAATTCGAGCTGCCCGACGCGTTTTCCGAGGAGGTTGAAAATGTAGCGCGCCGCGCCGCCGACGCGTTTACGGAGAACATCCCGCGTGACCGCCTGGACCTCACGGCCCTGACGATCGTGACGATCGATCCGGAGGATGCGCGCGACTTCGACGACGCGATCTCCCTGGGAAGAACCGAACGGGGGAATTGGATGCTCGGCGTCCATATCGCGGATGTCGCTCATTTCGTGCGGACGGGAAGCGTATTGGACCGCGAAGCGCGCGACCGCGGCACCAGCGTCTACCTTCCCGACAAAGTCATCCCGATGCTGCCGGAGGCGATCTCCAACTCCGTCGCGTCGCTACAACCGCGGAAGATTCGATTCGCCAAGACGGTCTTCATGGAATTCACCTCGGACGGGATTCTCGTCGACACTCAGCTCTTCCGCAGCGCCATCCGCAGCAACCGGCGGCTCAGTTACGATCAGGTGGAGGAGTTCATCGCCGAACCGGAACCGTGGCGGAAGAAGCTCGGAAAGGGGGTGTTCGAGCTGCTGGGCGACATGCGCGAGCTGGCGTCGATCCTTCGAGGAAGACGCCTTAAGCGGGGCGTGCTCGAACTGGCCATGCCGGAGGTGAAACTGGAACTCGATCGGAAGGGGCGCGTGGTCGGCGCGCAGGTGCGAGACGGCCTGGAAAGCTACCAAATCGTCGAACAGTTCATGCTCGCGGCGAACGAAGCGGTCGCCGGCCTTCTCGACAAGGCCGCCGTTCCCTTCCTGCGGCGGATACACCCAGCCCCCGAAATGCGCAAGCTGAAGGGCTTGGGAGAATTCATTCGGGAACTCGGGTTCACGATGGAAACGCCTGGAAGCCGCTTTGAACTACAGCGGATACTACTGGAAGCGGCCGACCGCCCCGAGCGTTACGCCGTGAATTACGCGGTTCTCCGCGCAATGAAGCGCGCCGCCTATAGTCCGGAAGAGGAAGGGCATTTCGCCTTGGCGAGCAAGTGCTACTGCCACTTCACCTCCCCCATCCGCCGTTACCCCGACTTGACGATACACCGATTGCTGGACGAGCTTATCGACGGTCGGATTCCCAAGAGCGACGTCGGGGAACTCGTCGTTCTGGGTGAACACTGTTCCGACCGCGAGTTCCGCGCCGATTCCGCCGAGCGGACGCTGACGCGTCTGAAACTGTTGGCCCTTTTGAGCGAAAAGATCGGCGAGGAGATGGACGGCATCGTCACCGGAGTGGATCGAAACGGGTTATACATTCAGGGGATTTCCCTGCCGGCCGAGGGTCTCCTGCCGATCGATTCGCTTACCGACGACTACTACCGGTTCGACCGCAAGGCGCATTCCCTCATCGGTTACCGCAAGGGGAACCAGTTCCGTCTGGGAGACATCGTCCGCGTGAGCGTCGCGCGAGTGGACATCGAACGCCGCGAACTCGATTTCCACCTGGTAGGGCAGGAGCCCAAGAGAAAGAAACACCGCGAACCAGAATCAGGCTTTGTCGGCGACATCCGCCGGAAAGGGAAGAAATCGAAGAGAACCCGGAGAAAGAAGGCTGATTTCTCGCAGACTCCGAAGAAAAAGCGGAAACGATAAACGCCTATCCGCGAAAGAGTGCACCATCGCCACCCTCCTCCTTCTAACGGCGAAATCCATCGGAAAATACGCGAAGTCTTTAGGTCCTGTAGGCGCCAGTCCATGCCCCGAACGATCCCCATCCAGTCGTTGCTCGATAAGTCCGCCGGCGGGGGGCGCCTTTCGGTCGACGAAGGGACTGCGCTTCTGGAATCGTCCGAGCTGGCTTCCCTCGCGAAGGCGGCTGACT
>CAZFQG010000292.1:0-5411 GCA_964520785.1 uncultured Planctomycetaceae bacterium
AGACAGGTTTTTTGAGAGGAGAGTGATCATGTCGGCTTCCGGTAGTCTTGTTCGTTGCTTGGGCCAAGTTTGTCGTTCGCGGTTTTTCGGAACCGCCGAAGGCTCCTCGCGGCGGCCTCTCCTGCCACGCCACGACGCGCGCAACCACAGGCTGCGGCTGGAACCGCTGGAAGACCGGCGGATGCTGAGTGTGGGGGGGCTCGATGAAGGCTCCAATCAGGCCATTGAAGTGTTTCATGCCCAGGATGCCCTGTTCGCCGAGAATGCGGGGCAGTGGGGGAATGTGGAGTTGCCTGGTCTTCCCGCGCCGTCGCCGTCGGGAGCCGCGCTCGGTCCCCTTGCCCGGCCGGCTCCTGTCCGAGAAGTCTACTTTGGGTACAACAAGGGCGGGACGCGGATTTTCTTTACGGAGGAGTCGATTGAGTTCGGCCTCTCACGGCGGGAGTTGAAGGAGGGGGTGGACGCGGCGGCGGTGGAGGAGTGGGACAGGGGCCTCCCCGGCAGGGACGAAGACCTCTACGAAACCACCTCCACCCATTTCTCGCTGAACTTCGACGGTGCCCGGGCGACCATCCCCACCGGCGCCGACCGGGCGGAGACGGTCTTCAACTACCACCTCGGCCCGAAGGAGGACTGGGTGGAGGAGGTGGCGACGTACAAACGGGTTGTCTACGCGGGGCTCTACGACGGGATCGACCTGCACACGTTCAGCCGCCACGGCCAGATGAAATACGAATTCCACGTCGCCCCAGGGGCGGACTGGTCGACAATTCAACTCTCCTACGACGGAATCGAAGGGCTTTCGCTTGGAGAGGATGGGAGTCTGTCTATCCAGACCAAACTGGGGACGCTCGTCGACGAAGGCCTCTACATCTACCAGGTGATCGACGGCGAACAAGTCGAAGTGGCCGGCGAGTTCACGCTGATCGGCCCCACCACGTACACCTTCACGATCACCGGCGACTACGACCCAAGCGCCGAGTTGATCATCGACCCGGAGGTCGAGTGGGGTTCCTACCTCGGCGGGTCGAATTACGACTACGCCTACGGCGTGGCGACGGACGCCTCGGGGAACGTCTATGTGGCGGGACGGACCTCTTCCAGCGGCTGGGTCTCCGGCGGCTGGGACACGTCGCTTGGGGGGTCTAATGACGGGTTCGTCGTTTCCCTCACCCCCTCCGGCGCGCACCGCTGGAGTTCCTACCTCGGCGGGTCGGATTCCGACTACGCGCGCGCCGTCGCCACGGACGGCGGGGGGAACGTCTATGTGGCGGGATATACCGATTCCGATGGCTGGGTATCGCGCGGCTGGGATACCTTGCATGGGGGTTGGTACGACGGGTTCGTCGCCAAACTCTCGCCCTCCGGTTCCCACCTCTGGAGTTCGTACCTCGGCGGGTCGGATAACGACTACGCGCGGGCCGTCGCCACGGACGGCGGGGGGAACGTCTATGTAGCGGGAGACACCTGCTCCAATGGCTGGGGCTCCGACGACTGGAGTGCCTTGCATGGGGGGAGTCAGGGCGGGTTCGTCGTGAAGATCGTCGAATCGACACACCTCCCCGGTGACCTCAACGGCGACGGATATGTCGGGAGCGGTGATTTGGATATCGTCCGCGCGAATTGGGGGCAGAGTGTGACGGCGGGGGATTTGACGATGGGGGACGCGAGTGGGGATGGCCTCGTCGGCAGTGCCGATTTGGACATCGTCCGCGCCAACTGGGGAGCCGGAACGCCACCGGCGGCGACGACGGGTGGAGCCGCGTCCGATGAGAAGCTCGCCGAGATTCCCATCGGCGGCGAGGTTACCGGCCGGTTCGCGGGGATAGGGGATATGCACGTCTACCAGGTCCATGTCGGGGCGAACGAACACTTGGCCATTCTGCTCGATGGTCACACGTACGGCGCGAACGAGCTATATGTCCGATACGGTACGGTTCCGACCGTCGAAGCCTACGACTACGCGGGAGTCGTCTCCGGAATGATGGATCAGCAGGTGGACATCCCGGTGACGGAAGCCGGAACGTATTACGTGCTGGTCTACGCGGCCGGCCTGGACCTGCCACGCGACTTCACGGTGAGTGCCGACGTCACGAGTACGCTGGATACGATTCCCATCGGCGGCGAGGTTACCGGCCGGTTCGCGGGGATAGGGGATATGCACGTCTACCAGGTCCATGTCGGGGCGAACGAACACTTGGCCATTCTGCTCGATGGTCACACGTACGGCGCGAACGAGCTATATGTCCGATACGGTACGGTTCCGACCGTCGAAGCCTACGACTACGCGGGAGTCGTCTCCGGAATGATGGATCAGCAGGTGGACATCCCGGTGACGGAAGCCGGAACGTATTACGTGCTGGTCTACGCGGCCGGCCTGGACCTGCCACGCGACTTCACGGTGAGTGCATCCGTGGGGTCGACACACTTGTCCGGCGATCTCGATGGTGACGCGCATGTCGGAAGTGGTGATCTGGATATCGTCCGGGCGAATTGGGGCTCGACCGTCGAACCCGGTGATCTCTTTGCGGGAGACCCCTCCGGCGACGGGATCGTCGGCAGCGCCGATCTCGACATCGTTCGCGCCAATTGGGGAACCGGGACGCCGCCCGCCGCGGCCAATGCCGCCCCCCCGAATTCTGCCCCCACTTCCACCCCGACGCTCGTCGGTCCTCGCCGCGCCCCCGCCTCCGACGCGGCCTTTTCCTCCTGGAGAGACTCAAACTCCAAGCCCGGTCTCTCGCCCTCGCTCTCCGACGCCGACCTCGCCTCCCTTGCGCAAGCGGCCTGGCTGCGGGAGTTGGAAGGGCTGCGGGGGAAGGAAAGAAGGAACGCGATTGAGCGAGGCACTTTGAGTGAGATGGTGTTGATGGTTGAATTTCATTGACGCCGCTCGTCTTAACAGCCTGTTTGGGTCAAGTTTCCTCTCCTCCCGTGCCGCCTCATTGGGCGGGGAATATCCACACGCCCCCTTTTTCGATGCGGTAGGCCAGCTTCGTTTTGGAGAGGGCGTCCTTGAGAATGTCGTCCAGACTCGCGTCGGCCCTGTCCACAGTCACCGTGGTCTTGAGTGAAATCCCTTTTTGCGCAAGCGCCGCTTCGTCCACGCGAAGGGAGATGTTCCCGAGCTGACCCACCGCCTCCAAGACGGCTCCCAGCGGTTTTTCCCGGAAGATGAACCGCGGAATCCGCTCCGCGAGGCGGATTTTCACCTCGGCGTTCGCGGACTGCTCGCGCTGGTCGATCACCGGCTGCTCCGGCTCGGCGGCCGGTTGCTCCCGTTCCTCGACCGGCTCGACCGGCTGGGCCGCTCCCCCGCGAATCGTCGCCATTTGCTCCAAGACCCGCGGGTCGATGTCGCTGGAGAGAAACCGGACCGAACCGTCGGCCATTCCGGCGATCATCCCGTCGGGAAGCCCGCTTCCAAATCCGTCCGGTCCGTTCACGACGGGCCGGCCGGCAATGCCGCGGACCGTACTCCCTCCTCCGGCGGCCCAAGGGCCCAGCCCCTGGACCACCCCCAGGATGGCCAACGTGTTACTTGCCCCGTCCTCGATCTCCTCCAGGGCGATCCGACGATCATTTCCGAAAACGCCGGCGCGCGGATCGTCTGCCGGAAGGTCCGCGGCGTCCGGACCGATTCCGGCCACGCCGACGAAGTGGCTGACGGGAAATCCTTCGGCGTCCGCTCGAGGTCCGACCAGCGGATTGACCACGGCGTCCAGGGGGCGTTTCGCCACGCCCACGTTCCGCGAATCCTTCCAACCATACCCGAAGTCCAGCTTTTCGAACCAATCGGGATGCTCGTAGTAGGGGAGCAACGAGGCGATCCAGCTCAATCGGGTCGAGGGAGGAAGCAGACCTTCGCCGGCAACCGCCTTGGGAAACCGGCCTTGTTTCTCGAGAAACGCCTTGATTCCGGCCGAGAGGGCCGCCTGCCGGTCTTCCACCGCCCGCTTTCCGGCGGCCAGTCTCCACCGCCGGAGGCCTTCGGTGTCGGCGGCGGCGCTGGCCAGAAGCGACGCTAGCGGCGGCTCGACCGTCACCTCGATCCAGACGCGCGTCCCTTCGATGGACGGTTCGACGGCGCTAAAGGCGGCCGCCGCCTTGGCCAAGAGTACACCCGCGTCGTCTTCGTCATCCGGCGTCCATTGCGCCGACAGGGCCCGCGACAGCGCGGTCCACGAATCGGCGAGGTCCTTGGTGCGCCCGGCGTTCTTCGAACGCAACCCGACGCGACTTGCGCGTCCCTCTCCAGCGGCGATCCACGCGAACTCGTCCGCTTCTCGCGATACTCTTCGCCAGGCCAATTCCGCCTCAGGCCAGACGGCCAGCCAGCCGGACGCGGCCGGTACGACCGCGTTTTGCCAGGTTTCTCCGCGGATCAACAACCCAAGGACTGGATCCTCTTCCAGGAATGATTCCAAAAGTGGTGAGTCCGCGTCCGCGGAAGGGCCCGATCTCGCCGCAATCGACTCGAGCATCTCGTCCGGACCGGTGACGAAGGTGCTTTCGTCCAAGACGGCGAACGCCCGATCGGAAACGCCTTTTCGCCGGAACCACCGCAACCCGGCCCAGTCGGTACCGGTCGCCTCGCCGGTCGTCTCCAGAATCGCCGCCTCCTGGCCTTGGGTCAAGCGTACCGTAATCACCGACCGGCCGCGCCAGGGCAGTTCACCGGAACCGGCGATCATGAGCCGATCAATCGAATCTCTTCGCAACCCGAATTCCTTCAAAAACGCACTTACCTCGTCTCGCACAAAGGACGGTGCCGCGTCGAGAAGTCGGTTTACCGCCTCGCCGTCCTGCGCGTCCAGGGCGACCCGGAGCACGAATCCGGCGTCTTGGGGAATCCAGGCGCTCGGGGGACTTGGGGCCGGTGGCGGCGGTGGTTCGGATGTCCCCCCCGAACGTCCCGGACCGCGGCCCAGAAGAATCGCGCCGACGAGGAGTATCACCGTCGCCGCCCCCGCGGCCCCCAACCATATGCGTTTCCTCCAAGCGATTTGATCAGCCGGCTCGGCCTCCTCGAAAGACGCCACCTGGTCCAGGGCAACCATGCCGGTTTTCGCCGCGGACGGATCCATCGCGACGAATTCACCCGCCGCCTCGCGCCCCTGCTTCGGTCGGTGGCCGGTCGCGGGTGGGGCCGTTTCGGGCAATGGAGGGGGGGTGGATTTACGCCGTTTTGGCGCAATCGGGGCAACACCGTCAGGTTCGGTGCCGGGTGCTTCCTCCCCGCTCCCCTCTTCATGGGAAGACGATGGCCCCTGTGGCTCACCAGCCGACTCCGGCGGCGCCACATGAACCATGCTTCCGCATCGAGGACAGGCGACGATCTGTCCGATCAATTCCGGCTCTCGGACCTTCAGCTCCGCCTGACAGGTTGTACAAACAATAATAAATGTTCG